>PNLE01000076.1 GCA_013822855.1 Planctomyces sp. | reverse complement strand
GACACCATCGCCGATATCATCAATGACCTATGTACGAAACGCCAGCCCATCCTGTTGAACGGGAAATCCATTCCGGAAAAGCCGGCTTCGGGGATGAGCACCCCCGCGACAGGGGGCGACTTTTTGCGAGGGATCAACCCGTGATCGAATGGAGCCGATCCATCAACGTCTCGACCGCCTTTTGCAATCGACGCTGGGATTTGCCGTCCAGGTACTGGAACTCGCCGATCACATCGTCTGTCAGCAGGCTCGAGAACTTCTCGCAGGTCGATGTGAGCCGCTTGAAGATCTGATCGGCGGTCGGTGGCACACGTTCATCCCCACCCGGGCTGGGCTTCCCCGGAACCGTCATGGCATCGGGGCTGAAGGGGGAATACTCTCCCGCTTCGCGAGCAAAGCTGGCCGCGGTCGGATCGGCGGAACTTTCCGATCGCTCGCCCGGCGATCCCCCATCGAAGGGAGCATTCTCGCCATCCGACGGCATGCGAACCAGCACCGCTTCACCCGACAAGAGGCTGTAGGGTTCGTCCTCGCCGGGAAGCGTGAGATCCTCGCCGCGTTGGGCCCGCCGCCAAGCCTTCATCTCGGCGACGGTCGATTGGATCTCATCGGCCCATTGCAGGCATTCGGCCGCATCGTCCCATGCGACGGCAGCGTAGAAGTGAGACCACTTCAAATTCGAGTACTGCTCCCGCACATCGCCGAACGTCTCCCAGACCCGGCGGCGCTGAAACACCTGATCGGGGCTGAGATGGACGAGGTTCGCGAAGTCGGCGTCGGTCCGGCCGCGGGCGAACTTGACCGTCCACTGGGCCGCACATTCCCCCACCGTCCAGTTGCACTGACTGACAGCCTCCTGGGCGATGACAATCAGTTCCTGCTCGCTCGAAGCCATCGCTTGGGTGGTGGACATGAACTCTCTCTTCCTGATGACGGAACGATCATCGAATCTTGGTGGGGAACGGAAGCCGCGATCAAGCGTCTGGATGAGTCTCCCGTTCGGCCTTGAAAACTAGTCCACAGCGGGGAAAACCTCCAGCCTCGGAAGACCGATTCGCCGCTCGGGAAGGGGGCGCGAGATCCGGCAGCGGTGGACTTTGCCGATCCCGCACGGATCTCATTGCTTGACCGGCCGAATCGCAGTTCCTACAGTTCGGTCAGAGGGGACTTGTGTCGAATCGGCGATTTCTGCGGGTTGCGTGGAGTCTGCGGATTCGAGTCAATTCTCCGCGTGTGACAGGCCGATAATCAGCCTTAGTGATCTTCGATTCCGGTTGGCAAACGACCCTCCCATCCGCTTTCAGGGAAGTCTTGCTAGTCGAAGTCCAGCTCGCTGGTGATCACAACAGATACGGCGCCGTAGCCAAGTGGCTAAGGCAGTGGATTGCAAATCCACCATCCCCGGTTCGAATCCGGGCGGCGCCTTTATTCATAAGCGGGCAACTAACGCCTGGCTCTCCATTTTTTGAGGAGCCAGGCGTTTCGCTTTTTAGGAGTGATGCCAGCACTCCACTGCCACCAGAGGGCATCTCAGGGCAGGCTTGGACAGGTGTTTGGCCAGAAACGCTGATAAGCGGGCGCATAAGGATTTGGTGAATCGGATGGAATTCGAATCCACAGGGTGCCCTTCTCGCGGAGATGCCAAAACAAGAGGGGCGTTCACGCGGCATCTCGCGTGATTTGTTGTTCTCGGGTTATGCTCCTTCCCAACTTTACGGAAGGAGGCCCCGGATGAACGACGACAGCCCATCCCCTGCGCCGCGATCATTTGCGGAGGCGCTGCAGGGGCAGTTTCAACAGGCTGAGCGGAGGCGGAGGGAGGGGGCTGACTTTATCCTGGCGCTCGATCAGGGAACGACCTCCAGTCGGGCGATTGTGTTTGACCGGGCGGGCCGGATCGCCGGGCGGGGGCAGGAGGAGGTGACGCCGCTGTTCCCATCGCCGGGGCATGTCGAGCAGGATCCCAACCAGCTGTGGCTGACCACTCTTGCCAGTGCCCGCAAGGCGATCGATGCGACCGGGGCCTCCGCCCGCGAGATCGCGGCCATCGGCTTGACCAACCAGCGGGAAACGACCATCCTCTGGGATCGCGCGACTGGTGTCCCCGTCGCTCCCGCCGTCGTCTGGCAAAGCCGGATTACGGCTCCCGAGTGCGCCCGGCTCAAGGCGGAGGGCCATGAGCCGCTGGTTCGCGAGAAGACGGGATTGGTGCTCGATCCCTACTTCTCGGCCACCAAGATCTCGTGGATCCTCGATCAGTCCCCTGCCCTGCGCCAACGGGCCGAGCGGGGGGAGTTGTGCTTCGGGACGGTCGACTCGTTTCTGTTGTGGCGGTTGACGTCGGGCCGCGTCCATGCGACGGATGTCACCAACGCCAGCCGCACGCTCTTGTGGAATCTCCGGGAAGGAACCTGGGATGACGAACTGCTGAGCCTCTTCCGCGTGCCGCGGGCCTTGCTGCCCGAAGTGAAGCCATCGAGCGGCCTGTTCGGCGTGACCGACCGGAAGTGGTTCGGCGAGGAACTGCCGATCACCGGGATCGCCGGCGACCAGCAGGCGGCCACCTTCGGCCAGCAATGTTTCGCACCGGGCCTGGTCAAGAACACCTACGGCACCGGCTGCTTCGCTGTAATGAACACCGGCGACTCGATCGTTGATTCCAAGTTTGGTCTCTTGGGTACGGCGGCCTGGAGGATCGGCGACGAGACGACCTTCGCCCTTGAAGGGGCGATCTTCGTGGCGGGTGCCGTGATTCAGTGGCTGCGGGACGGCCTTGGGATCATCTCGCAGGCGAGCGAGAGCGAGACGTTGGCCAGCCGGGTAAAGGACAATGGCGGCGTCTATCTGGTCCCAGCCTTTGTGGGGCTGGGTGCTCCCTACTGGGATCCCGACGCGCGGGGCGCGATTTACGGCCTGACGCGTGGCGCGACGCGGGAGCATCTCTGCCGGGCCGCTCTCGAATCGATCGTGCTGCAGACGCGCGATGTTGTGGAGGCGATGTCGTGCGACTCGGGCCTCGCAATCCCAGCCCTTCGGGTCGATGGCGGCGCAACGGCGAACGACCTGCTGATGCAGCTGCAGGCCGACGTCTTGGGCATCCCCGTCCACCGACCGCAAATTCTGGAAACCACGGCTCTGGGAGCGGCCTACCTGGCAGGACTGGCGTCAGGCTTCTGGCCCGACGTGGCCTCGTTGGCGAATCAATGGCACCTCGACCGGGTGTTCGAGCCGCGGATGTCGGTCGATCAACGTGACTCGTGGTACGCGGAATGGAAGAAGGCGGTGGCGCGGACGCGGTCTTGAGGTATCGTCCCGTTTAAGTATGGCCAACAAGGTCGGAACGTTGCCCACTAGGGAGGTGGCGCCTTCCAGTCGCCTTTGCGGGCTTTGAGGAGCCGGGCGAAGGTTCCTTCGGCGGAGGAATCTTCGGCACTCTTTTCTGGTTCGGCTTGGGATGGCGCGGGAGTCTTGGATGGCAGCGGAGAACCGAGCAGGACTGCGGAAATTGGTGGCTGTGGCCGGTGGATTCGTTCGGTCGCTGATGGTGCGGGTGGCGCGGATGTCGTTTGAAGTGTCTCCTTCTGCCGCAGAAGCGTGCTTATGGTGGCCGTCGAAGTGGCTTTGACTGTCGGTGCGAAGGGGCGCTTCAGCGTTTGCAAGATGGGCGCAAAATCGAACTGGATTCGACGAAGGGCAACATCGAGTGGAATCAAGCAGGAGAGGATGATCAGCAGAAGGTCGAAGATCGACCGCGAGCGGTACTTGACGGCCCGGTCGGGATGATAAATCTCGGCGGAGGTTTCGTTTCCCGTCAGCATGCGGCCGCCGGTCGTGGTGGCGATGTTCTCTAACACAGCCGGATTCGCACTGAACTTCAAATACTCCTGCGAGAATGAGACGACGAAAGCGTCGCTGGTGCGGTCGCCCGTGCTGGTGGCGGCAGTGACAGAGTAGCGGCCTTCACCCACCAACTCGAACTGGCCGCGATATCGGCGGGGGGCGACCTGCTGGAGCGTGACGGCTTGCGAAGACTTGTTCGGCCCGAGCACAACCGCACCGATCGTCAGGAAGTCACCGGCTGCGGAGAAGTCCTCGATCTCGACAAAGCCTTCCGTCCCTTGGGCGTAGACCTCCATCTGGAGCGAACTTTCTTTGCGGGTGCGGGCGATGTCGGTGATCAGTTGGCGAACGAAAGCCTGGGACTGATCCCATTGCAGCCAGTCGTGTCCCCAGCGGGAGGAAAGGTCCGAGGTGAAGGCCGCCGTTCGGCCCACGCCGTATCGCTGCACCGCGAGGACCGGGTCGAGTTCATCGAGTTCCGCATCGGAGCGTGTCGCCAGCACCATCTCGGCCCGCGGCTTCGCGACCGTCAGCACAATCCCCTGCAAACTCGGCAAGGCTTCGATCCCTTTGAGGATCACGGATGGCCCCGCAATTTCCGGCGTGAATGGCGTTTCCCGAATCGCGGTTCTCCGCAGGGTCACGGCTTCATGGATCAGGATACGTGGCAGTTGTTTGGCGTTGGAAACCAGATAGGGCCGGCCGTTGGTGCGGGCGGCGATGACTCCCAGGAGAGGAAAATTGACATCGCTCGGGTCGCCGATGCCGATGGTCGAGATGCTGATCTGGGCCTCCTGGCACCGCTTGGTGATTTCATCGGGATCGCCCATGCTCTGGCCATCCGTCAGCAGCACGATGTGTTTGACTGCGGCGTCCTTGGGGCCGAGCTTCTGGATGGCGTCGAGGGCTTCCCCGAGGGCCGGATACATGTTGGTTCCGCCCCCCAGGCCGATCTGTCGAATCTTGGCGGTGGCACTGGCCGCATCGCTGTTCGGCGCGAAGGGGACTACCCATGTCGGATCGGTATCGAAAGAAACCACGCCCAACCAGTCTTTGGCCATCAGAGTCTCGACGGCGCCGATGGCGGCCCGGTTGGCGATCTGGAGTTTGGTGGATGTTGTACCGGGGACGATTTCCCCCATGGATCCGGAGTGGTCGAGCACCATGACCAGCGCGCCGTTGAGCAGCGCCTTCCGGCGGGAGATGTCCATGTCGACCGGCAGCGACTTCTCGACCAGCGTCCCCTGCCAGCCGCCCGGCCCGAAGCTGTGCGGGCCGCCGATCATCAGGAAGCCCAGCCCTTGGTGGAACACGGCATCGTGCAGGGATTGCAACTGGGTTTCGTCGAAAACCTCGCGAGGGACATCGGCGAAGATCAGGCAATCATAGGGCAGCAGGGCACCGCTGTCGGAGGGAAGGTCGTAGGCGGAAATCGTCTGGACGGCGAAATCGGCTTGCTGGAGCAGTCGGGCCAGCGGCTCCCAGGCCAACGAATCGCCATCGGGGTTGGTGACGAGCAATACTCCCCCCTGCCCTTGAAGTAGAAGCGAGTTGACCGCCACATTGTTTTGCGAAATGGCATCGGGCGTGATGGGATCCACGACCGCCGTGTATTCGTAGAAGCCGGGATTCCGCAGTCGAATCGGCAACGTGTAGCGATTCTTCCCCGGTGTGTAAGCGATCTCCTGTTCGACGAGCTTCTGGCCGTTCTCGTTGAGAATGAGTTTCCCGCGACCGGCCTTGAGCGAGGAGAGGATGACCGTCGCTTCGTAAGTCTGACCTTTCACCACCTTGGGAGGCAGGTCGAGTCGATCAAGCCAGACCTCTTCTTCATAGGTGTAGTCGATCGGCAGGACATCGACGGGAATCTGCTGGCTCCGGAGTGTGGACAGCACGCCGGAGAGATCGCTGGCGGTCTGAGCGCCGTCGCTGACGAGGACGATGCGTCCGTTCTGGCCATCGGGAATCTGCATGGCGGCCAGCCGCAAGGCTTGGGCGATGTCCGAGCCATCACGACGCACGCCCACGCTGACGGCTTCGATTTCGCCGGTGGAAAGGCGGGTTTTTGGAGCGACTTGCACTTCGGCATCGCGTCCGAAGTAGACCAGTGCCGAGCGGTCCTGTTCGGGTTTGTCGCCGCGACTCAACTTCGCGACCACATCGCGCGCCTGATCGCTTGCCACCGGGGCGATGGAGCCCGAGATGTCGACCGTGTAAACGACTGTCAGTTCGTCGCTTTTTCGCATGAAGCGAGGTTCGGCGAGTGTGATGACCACCAGGCCGAAGACCATCAGACGGCATAGGAACGCCACGCCGGATCGCCAGGGAGGCAATCCGTTTTGACCCGCCAGCCACACCAGCCAGATCCAAGGTGTCAACGCTAACAGTGCGAACGGCCAGAGTTGTGTGTAGACCCAGAAATGATTGAGTTCAAGCATCAGGCAAACGATGCCGAACGCCAAGAGAAACGCGAGCATCGGTGTGGCCGACCACCAGGTCGGGGTTCGACGCGGCGAGGGGAGCACGCATTGGCGGAGGTAATGAATCAGACCGAGCATCTCGGCATTGTTCCCGCGAAAACAAGGTCCGACCCGCTCATTCCGGCGGATCCATCGCACCACTGAATCATGGGCATTCATTCGCCCGCTGAACAGTCTTGAAATTCATGGTGTTGAAATTGCTGCCTCGAGTATCAGAGCGAGGCGGTACTTTCCCGCGTGGATTCGCAGTTCCAGCGCCTCGCTCCGGTTAGCCTGCTTGGCGGGGAGCCACTCACGATTAGCGGGGAGTCCAAGGAATATCGCTGGCTAACCTCATGCAGCACACTCCGTGTGAACGAGCCCTGCGGTGGGATGGGGGTGTGGAGAGTGGCGAGGGACCATTGGTCGAGGCGGAGGCGGTAGAGATGGTCGAGGTCGGCGCAGGGGCCTTCGGGGAGTTTCGGCTCGACCCACTTTTGCAGCGATGGCGGGAGTTTTTGCAGGTCGTCTTCGGCGAGATAGAGCGAGACTTTTTCACTCCGCATCGAGTAGACCGCCCAGGCTGTCCATGGGGCACCGAGATCAAACAGAACAAGCGGCGCGGGGAGCCAGAGGAGACTTCCCATCACCAATTGGCGAGCAAGGGCTGGAACGGGAGGGGGTGGCTGGGGTGTCGTCCTCAAGCCTCCAGCGTTTGGTGTGAGTGACTCGCTCTGGGGAATGGATCGTGGAAGCTGGCGGTGTTGGGCGAGCAGACCGAAGGCGATGCCTGCACAACTGATGTTCCACAGGATCACACCCCCGCTGTGGTTCAATCCCCAAGGGCCGAGTGTGGAGATCAGCAGGCTGTGCATGATGATGGCCAGGATCAAGCCGATCGTGCGTGTGCGGGGGATAGCGACGAAGAGGCCCACCAGCAGTTCACCGGCGGGGAGGGCTAAACTGAGCGTATGCCAGATGGTGGGCGACCACAGGCGGGTCATCGCGCCGAGACCCAATGATTGCAGCAGGCCACCCAGGAGCGTGGGGCCGAGTTCGTGGGCGAAGGCGAGGTCGAGTTTGGAGATCCCCGAGCAGACGTAGATCGTCACCAAAATGACCAGCCACCATCGGCTCGCCATTCGCGGCGGAAAGAGCTGCCAGCTCAGGACAATCAATCCGCCGTGCCAAACCCACGGCTGCAGCCGTTGCTGACTCCCCAGCACGAGCCAGCAGACACCGCACAGGACGGGGATGCACCACCAGTTCTTTCGAGCGGGAAACACCATGCCTGTCAGTAGGCCGACTAACAAGGTGAAGGTGGCCAAAGGATCAACTAACGGCGACACACTCTCGATGAGTGGCATGTAGGGAATCGTCGGGAACTCGTGTTGGCCCCACCAGAGAGGCCATGTGGCGGCCATCATGCCCAGCCACAGTAGGCAGACCCAGCGAATGATCAGGCTGGGCCAATCGAGACGCGGTTGCCGGGCGGGTTCCCCCTTCTGCGGCCCTTGGGCGGAGCGGACCGTCATCGCTGGGTCAACGCAAAGATGGCGAGCGCCACAGCCGCACCTGCGAGAATGGCCAGCGAAATCTTGATCCAGCTGTAGGGCCGGTCGCCGCTCACTTCTCCCGTCACGGCGTTGACCATCACGGGGTAGGTCTTGTCCCGGTAGCGATAAGCCAACAACCAGACCGGCAGGAGCAGATGCTTGAAGGTCAAGGCGGTGAACTTGGTCTTGAGGTCGTCGACCCGCTGCTCGTCGCCGCCGATGCGTTGTTTGGTCTCCGTCATCAGGGCGGCCCGCATGCGCTGTTGGGCCAGTTCAAACGTCTGATCGAGTTGAATGTCGTAAGTCCTTGCGAAGATGCCCGCCATCGCATCCGGCGTGAAGGGGACACACTTCTCCAACGGCCATGGTTCCAAACTCTGCGCCAAGTCATGCCGCTGCGAGCGGACGGCCAGGATCAGCACATCGTCAAAGAAGCGTTGGAACTGGCCGGAGGCGTGCGACCAGCGGGTGCGGCGCTCGGTTTTGCGATCTTTCCCCGAGCCGGTCGTCACGTTGTAGTGGTCGCCGCGTTGGCCTTCGTAGCGGTTGAAGGTCATCGCATCGAAGGTGAAGTAAGGCAGGTAAACGCCCTCGAACTTCCCTTTGGCACCCAGCTTTTTGAAGTCGTTGGGGGCGAACCAGCGCGACTGCATCCACTGTTCGATGCAACTGGCCGCCTTCTCGCGCACCACGAAGAAGGGCAGCACGCCGTCGACAGGAATGCGGGCTTCCGACTTGTGGACATCGTTCCGCTGGATGGGGCCACCGCAATAGGGGCAACGGGTGCTGGTCAACGTCCCTGTGAAGAGGACGTTCGCGCCGCAGCCGTCGCAGTGAACCTCCTGGTCACCGACCGTCGCGCTGTTGACCTCCCTTTCGGCGGCCTCACTCTCTTCCGCTCCGGCTTCCTTTTCAGGACGGGCGGCCGCCTCATGCTGGAGCCGCAGCCGTTCGAGCATGGCCGGGAGGTCCTGCTCGGTGATCGGCTGGTCGGTGGGAATCTCCAGTTGCTGGAGGTGCCCGCAATAGGGGCATTGCAGTTCTTGATGCCCAATGCGGAACTCGAGGTCGGCGCCGCATTGGCCGCAGGGAAAGACGCGTGCCAGACCTTCGTTCACCACGCGCGACGCCCCCGCCGCACCGGAGGGTTCCGGCGGCGGCTCGGGCTCGAAGGTGGTGATCGGCGTCGATTCGGACATGCTCGATGGCGGGCCTTGCGGGTTGTGAGGGGGCAGATGGTGACGGCAAGTCGCAGGAGAGGGGGCCACTGGCTCTGCCAGTGCTCTTCACCCCTGTTCAACGGAAGGCACTGGTGCTCAAGGCACAACCCTGGTGTTCAAGACACTGGCGGAGCCAGTGGCACCCCTTGGAAATCTCAAGTTGGAGGGGAAGCTTTCCAGCTGGCCCTTCGTGAAGTGAATCACCCGGTCCGCAACTGTCTCAACAGCCAACAACCCTTACGGTGTCGGTGGCAATGGAGGGGGCGAGACGGTGAAGAGGCTGGCCAGCGGTGACTGTCCTGCGAGCTGCCATTGGTCCATGCCGGCACTCCAGACGAGGGCCTCGCGGTTCAATTGACCGGTCCGGATCGCCTGCTGGACTTGCGCCGGCGTGTACGGTCCCATGGTCTGTCCGTTCAAGGCGACATGCCACTGGACCGCACCAGGAAGCGGAGGCGGCCCGCCTGCCGCGGGTGCTCCGCCCGCCACGCCCGGGGCGACATAGCCTGGCTGGCCCATGAAGCGGCTGGCCATCGCGAAGCCCATCCCCATGCCCAGCCCGTCCCCTGCCCCGCCATTGGGATTGTTGGCGGCGTCGCCCATGGCTTCGCCGAACTTGTATTGTTGGAACTTGTTCATATCGCCAATGACACCCATGCTGCTGCGGGTGTCGAGGGCCTTCTCGACTGCTTCGGGAAACGAGATGTTGACGATCTGGAGGTTGGGGATCGCGAGGCCGTACTCGTCGTCGATCTGTTCTTGAACGGCTTTGCGGAGCGTCTCCGACATGCCGCGGTAGTTGGCCGCCAGGTCGAGGGCCGCGATCTGTTGTTCTCCCAGGATGGTCGACATGGTCGAGACGATGATCGAACGCAGCAGTTCACCGATTTCGTCGGCTTCCACTTCGCCGTCGGTGCCGACGAGTTCCTTGAGCAGTGCCTTGGCATCGACCGCCTTGAGGGCATACGTGCCGAAGGCGCGGAGACGGATCGGGCCGAACTCCGGGTCGCGGAGCATGACGGGGTTCTGTGTGCCCCACTTGAGGTCGGTGATCTGCCGGGTGCTGACGAAGTAGACCTCCGAGCGGAAGGGGCTGTTGAAGCCGTACTTCCAGCCGAGGAGCGTGCCCAGGATGGGGAGGTTCTCGCTTTTGAGCTGATAGTTCCCGGGCTCGAAGACATCGGCGATCTGGCCGCGGTAGACGAAGACGGCGATCTGGCCCGGGCGGACGATCAGCTGCGCCCCGTTCTTGATTTCGTTCTGGTAGCGGGGAAACCGCCAGACGAGCGTAGTCCGGCTGTCGTCCAGCCATTCGATGATGTCGATCAGCTCGGCGCGAAGCTTGTCGAAGAGACCCATCATGCAATCCTGAATGGAGAGGGTGTTGGAAACAGGTTCTGGAGAAGTGCTTGAGGTGCCGAAAGAGTGGGAAAGGATCTTTGAGAAACGAAAGTTTATCGTGGCTTGAACCTGTACAGCAAGGACGACATTCGCAACCTTGAACGATGGAGATTCTCCAAAAGATCATGCAATTCCGCTCGAGGAGGCAAATTCATCATGGCGTACGACCTGGTGGGACTTGGTGAATTATTGTGGGATTGTCTTCCCGCTGGCCGCGTGATGGGCGGAGCGCCGGGAAATGTCGTCTTCCATGCCAATCAATTGGGCCTCAACGCCGTTCTCGCGACGCGGGTGGGACGCGATGCCGATGGCGAGCAGTTGCTGGATCAGGTGGAAGCCGCCGGGATGGCGATAGACCTTGTCCAAAGGGATCCCGCACGACCCACAAGCCTGGTGCAGGTGGAACTCGATACCACCGGTTCGGCGGCCTACACGTTCACCGAGGATTGCGCCTGGGATGCCTTGGAGGCAACACCCCCATGGCTCGAGGCGTGCCGTTCGGCGAGGGCGATTTGTTTCGGCTCACTGGCCCAAAGAGGTGCAACGTCGCACGGTGCGATCATCCAATGCCTGGAGGCTTCCCGGCGCGCGCAGACCACCGCCTGTCGCCTATTTGATGTGAATCTGCGCCCCCCCTTTGTGAACGCGCAGGCGATTCGCGCATCGTTCGAATATGCGACGATCCTCAAGCTGAATGATCACGAGTGGCCGCAGATTCTCGAGTTGGTACAAGGTGCGCCAACGAGCCAGGGCGTTCCGGAAAAGTTTCAGTGGGATGGTGCGAATCGGCTGTTCGGCAAGTATCCGGATCTGCGGCTGATTTGCATCACGCGGGGGGGCGAAGGATTGGTGCTGGCCTCACGGGAGGAGGTGCTGACGATTCCCGGACAGCCGATCACTGTAGTCGATACGGTGGGGGCGGGGGATGCGACATCCGCCGGTTTGATTTTCGGTGTCCTCTCGGGATGGAAGCCGGAGAAGACGGGCCGTTTTGCCAACCATTTGGGGGGGCTGGTCGCCAGCGAACGGGGCGCCACACCCGCCCTGCCCCTCAGAGAACTTGCCACCAATTTTCCGGAGCAATGAAGTTAGGTTATCTTCGCCGCCGATGTCTTTCGTTACTCTTCAATGAAGTGGATGAGTTTGCTGTGCGAGAAGCGCACCTTGGGGACGGCGGCGTATTTGTCGTCTTCCGCCCGGTAACCCAGCGGGCAAACGACGACGGTCTCGTAGCCTTCATCGCGGCATTTGATGAGTTCGTCGTACTTCGCGGGGATGATCCCCTCCATCGGGCAGGTGTCGACTCCCAGGACGGCGGCGGCCGTCATCAGGTTGCCCAGAGCGATGTAAACCTGGCGGATGTTCCACTCGCGAAGAGTCATCCCCCCCGGAGGATGGGCCAGCGAACCGAGGATCACGTTTTTGAGGCCCGCGAGGGAATCGGTGGTGATCCCGCGGATGGCAGCCGTTGTTTCCAGGTAATGATCGACATCGGCTGCCGTGAGCTCGCTCTTGGCGGCCAAAACCACCACATGGGAAGCGTCGCGGACTTGCGTCTGCCCCCAGGAGATCGCCGGCAACTGGCTTTTGACAGTCATGTCGGTGATGACATAGAACCGCCAAGGCTGAAGGCCGAATGAAGAGGGGGTGAGGACAAGTGTCTCCTCCAGCATCTGCCAGACATCGGCCGGAAGCTTTCGGTGACTGTCGAATCGCTTGACGGCATATCGCCATTTCAAGGCATGGCGAAGCTGTTCGGGGCTGATCGTGTGGCTCAACGAAGATCCTTCCCAAACATGGGAGGCGGGGTGACTGTGGTCGGTGGCGGTGCATTCCTTTTTGGAAAGACCAGTTCCTTCTTGATCTTAGCCACTTCCCGCGAAATGTCCGCTCTGGCGTTCCGGTCGTCGACAGGTCGACAGGATCTGCGGGTTCACTTCCGGATCCGCAGGTTCACTTCACCGAAGGGATGATTTCCGCCACGTTCTGTTCGATCAGGGCGCAGAAGTCTTCCAGCGGCAGATCGTTGGGGTCGATGCCGAACGGATCTTCGATCTCCACGCCGATCTCTTCGATGCCGAACATCGTATAGGCGATGACCAAGGTGGCGATGATCGTCTGCCAGCCGAAATCCTTGACCAATGCCAGCGGCAGAGTGAAGCAATAGACGATCAGCACACGCCGGAGATGGACGGTGTAGGCGTAGGGTGCCGGCGTATTGCGGATCCGCTCACACCCTCCCAGATAGTCGACCAGCAGGGTGATGTTCTGATCCAGCAGCGATTGTTGGATGCTGTCGATGTGTCCCGCCTGTCTGGCTTCGAGGACGAGATCGGTCATCCGGGAGGCGACGAACATGGGGGTGTGCCCCGCGCTCATGGCGGCGTGGACATCCTGCGATTCAAATCGGCTGGCGATCTGGCCGAGGCTTCGTTCGCCCCGCAACCGATGCAATGTGGCCCAAGGAAAAGCCATCGTCCAGAGACCGAGCTTCCGCTGAATCTCAGGGGCGTCCTTCAGCAGGGATTCGGTCAGACGGGCGAGATTCCGGGATTCGTTGATGATGGAACCCCAGAGCTTCCGGCCTTCCCAGAAACGGTCATAGGAGGAGTTCGTGCGGAAGACCAGAAGCAGACCGACCACCACTCCCAGCAGCGTGTGGCCGGTGGCGGGATATTCAAACATTCCGAAATTGGCGGGCATGACATGGTGGAAGATGGTGACGACCGTGGACCAGATGACGCAGAGCGCCACCCGTCCCAGGATTTCGTGCAGCATGGAGCCGCGGAGATCGAAAAGATGACTGGTCCACCGATGCGGATTGTAAGGGATCATATCGCCCGGATCGCGAAGAGAATGACGAAGTCGTAAGGATCTACCACGTGGTATTAAAGTCCAGAACTGTTTGACTCGTCAATGATTACGATGATCTCGCTTGACCGCCCCAGTGTGTTTACACATAATTCAAAAAACGTTTTTGAGTGATCAAAAAGGCGTCCTGCACGAATGATGGTTGATCGAATTCTCTCACGGCGAGAGGTGATGGGGCTTCTGCTGACCATGTCGGGTTGCGCATCCTCGGCACCGAATGCCTCGGGATCCCGTACAGCAGCCGTGGTGGCGACGACCGGCATGGTGGGCGATCTCGTCCAGTTTCTCACGCCTCCCGACTTGGGGCGAGTGGCGGTACTCATCCGTCCGGGGGTCGATCCTCATCTTTATCGCGCGACACGGGCCGATCTGCTCAAGGTCTTCGATGCGCGCCTCGTGTTCTATTCCGGGCTGCATCTGGAGGGCCGGATGGACGCCCTGTTCGAGCGAGCCAATCGTCCGGGCCGCCCTTCCCTGCCGGTGACATCACAAATTCCCCACGAGGAACTCATCTTCCCCGACGATGGTTTCGACCGACCCGATCCCCATGTCTGGATGGATGTCGGACTCTGGCGAAGCACAGTTCCCGTAATGGTCGGCGGGCTGTCGCAGGCCTTCCCCCAGTTTCAAACGCATTTCGCGGAACGTGCCCAGGTGTTGGAACCGCTGCTGGATCGCCTCAACAGTGCTGTGGGAGAAGCCATGGCGTCGATCCCCGAAAAGCAGCGTCTGCTCATCACTTCCCACGACGCGTTCGCCTATTTCTCCCGCATGTACAAGATTCCCGTCGAGTCGATCCAGGGAGTCACGACCGATTCCGAGCCAGGCGTGGCGGATATTGACCGGATCGTCTCGCTGATCTGTGATCGACAGCTGCCCGCGATCTTCACGGAATCGAGTGTGAACGATCGGGGTCTGCGGGCTGTGACCGAGGGCGTGCGGGCACGGGGGCATCGCGTGGAACTCGTGGGGCCCCTGTATACCGACGCCTTGGGAGAACCCGGTACGGCAGCGGGGACATACTTGGGAATGATGGTGGCCAACGCCCGCCTGATTGCCTCGACACTGGGCGGCTCGACAACTCCGCTGGATGCCTTGGAAACGGACATGATGCCTGAAAAAAATCACGTGACGACCGCCCGGTCGGTGACCACTCGTACTGCGGGGGTGTGACAACATGATTGAACCGATGGTCTCGTCCGAATCACCGCTGGTGATTCACGACATGACGGTGGCCTATGGCCGCAAGCCTGTCCTCTGGAACATCGACTACGTGGCCCCCGCGCGCAAGCTGATTGCGATCGTCGGGCCGAATGGCGCGGGGAAAAGCACGTTGCTCAAGGCGGCCTTGGGAATGATTCCCCGGCAGAGCGGATCGGCGGTCTTCTATGGCAAACCCTATGCGGCCATCCGACCCAAAGTGGCCTACGTGCCCCAGCGTTCCAGTGTCGATTGGGACTTCCCTGCGAGCGCTTTGGATGTGGCCGTGATGGGCTGGTATGGCCGGCTGGGCTGGTTTCGTCCGGTGAATCGCGCGGCCCGCACAGCGGCGCTGGCGGCGCTGGAGCAAGTGGGCCTGGGGGATGTGGCCCAGCGGCAGATCGGGCAGCTTTCCGGCGGTCAGCAGCAGCGGGTCTTCCTGGCGCGCGCGCTCGCGCAGGATGCCGATCTCTATCTCATGGACGAACCTTTCGCTGCGGTCGACGCCGCCACCGAGCAGTCGATCGTCTCCATGCTTCAACTCCTGCGGGATCGCGGCAAAACGACGATCGTGGTGCATCACGACCTCCAGACAGTGGCCGAATACTTCGACGAATTGTTGCTGCTCAATCTGCGACTGGTCGCGGCGGGGGCGGTCAGCGAGGTGATGACACCGCAGAACCTCAAGGCGACCTACGGCGGGCAGTTGTCGATCCTGGATGCGGTCGGCCAACGGATGACATTCGGGCCCTCCGGTTCCAAGTAGTCTCCAGCATCAAATGAGTTTCAAAGAAGCGGTTCCCATGTCGTGGTTGAGTTACAATTCGCTGCTGGTTTTGGCGGGAACGACGCTGCTGGGGGCGGCGTGCGGACTGATCGGCTTCTTTTTGACTCTCCGGCGGCAGGCACTCCTCAGCGATGTGATCAGCCACGCCGCGTTGCCGGGAGTGGCTCTGGCGTTCATCGTGGGTGAATGGCTCGTACCGAACGGGCAGCGATCCGTGCTCTGGTTGGCAGGTGGTGCCCTCTTCGCCTCGGCGATCGCGGTAATGATCTGCTCGACCCTGCAAAGACTTCGGCCGTTGCGTGGCGATGCTGCGTTCGGCATTCCGCTGGGTGGGTTTCTCGCTGTGGGTGTTGTACTCTTCTCAGTCGTGCAGCAGATGCCTTCGGGAAATGCGGCGGGTCTGGAGAGCTATCTGTTTGGTAGAGCGGCTGCGCTCTCCACAAACGATGTGTTTTTGCTGGGAGGACTGGCCGCCGGCGTGCTCGTGGTCTGCCTGGTCTGCCAGAAGGAACTGCTGCTCGTGGCGTTCGACCCGGAGCACGCGCTGGCCCAGGGTTGGCCGGTCGCCCGACTGGATGCCCTGCTGACGGCGATGGTGGCCTGCATCTGTGTGCTGGCGTTGCCGATGGTTGGGTTTCTACTTGTTGTCGCCTTGATGGTCACACCACCCGCTGCGGCTCGCTTTTGGACACATCGCACGGGCCTGATGATGGCCGTTTCGTCCCTGCTGGGAATGCTCGCTGCCGGTGCGGGAACGATTGTCAGCGGCATGTCGGAGCAGGTTCCCACAGGGCCGGCCATCGTTTTGTTCGCGACGCTCCTTTTCATCGTCAGTGCGATCTGCGGGGCATCCCACGGCTGGATCCATCGATGGTGGAGCGATCGGCGGCAGCGAAGTGAACGCGCGCTTGATGATTTGCTCAGAAATACCTATGAAGCCCACGAAGCGGCCCAGGATCGGCAAGCGGCACTCCTTCCGGCGGGCCATGACGTTGCGCCGGAGATCAAGAACGCTGGCGTCGAAGGAGCGGGTATTGAACTCCCAGTTGTCTATCCGCCCCACCTTCGCGAGACGGGGCTTCAAGCGTTGAAGCGGATGGGGACGAGTCGGGGATTTCTACGTCTCGACAGCCGGGGCAAATGGCGGCTGACGACGCTGGGAGTGCAGCGGGCCAAGGCTGTGGTTCTTCGTCACCGGTTGATCGAACTCTATCTGATCGAGCACGCTGAGTTCCCGCCGGATCAGGGGGATCGCACCGCCGATCTGCTGGAGCATGCCCTGGGGCCGCACACCGTAGACGAATTGAAAGAGATCCTCCGGGTTGATTTCGGGCGGGGTGTCGTTCGCAGTCCCCATCCTTTGGAAACCAATGCCGCGGAAGCGATGGCCCCCAAGTGATTTTCAAACAACAGGTCTACCAACCGAAGCCACTCTTGATGTCCCCAACCGACGGAGTTCACCGGATGAAGACTTTCGCATGAGCATCTTCCCGCAGATGATCGAGCAGCTTTCGACCTGGTGCCTGATCGACACTTGGATGGTCGTCATGGCTGCGCTGGTGGCCATGGCGTGCGCCATTCCGGGCTGCTTTCTCCTGTTGCGGCGACAGTCACTCCTGGCGGACGGAGTGAGCCATGCCGCCCTTCCCGGGATCGTCGGGGCCTTCCTCGTCAGTGCTTGGCTAACTCACGGCAGTGGCTGGAACTTCGTTCTGCTGTTGGTGGGGGCTGCGGTGACGGGAGTGGTGGCATCAGTCCTCATCGAGTTTCTGCAAAGACTCCGAACGATCCACGCGGATACCGCGCTAGGTGTCGTCTTCACCACGCTCTTCGCCCTCGGCTTGTTGATGCTGCGGTTGTTCGCCGACAAGATCCATCTGGATCCCAGTTGCATCGTCTTCGGCAATCTGGAGATCGCCGTGGTTGAAACCTGGGGTGACTCATCGCTGCCAATCGGTGTGCTGGCTGGCCTGGTCACGCTGGGCTTGAATTTGGCCTGCCTGCTGTTGTTTTACAAGGAGCTGATGGCGGCGACATTCGATCCCACTTTCGCGGAATCCCAGGGGATTCCCGCCAGCAGGGTTCAGCTGCTGCTCGCGGTGTTGGCCTCGATCACGATCGTGGGGGCCTTCCAGACGGTGGGGAGCCTGTTGGTGCTGGGAATGCTCGTCATTCCGCCCGCCACCGCCCGCCTGTTGACCAACAGCCTGCCACGCATGATTGCCCTCTCCATGGCGATTGGTGGACTATCGGCGGTTCTCGGGCATGCCCTGGCCATCGCGGCGGTCGGGCCGCTCCTGGATATGGCCGGCATCGCGGGAATCGAAGCGGTCAGCACGAGCGGAATGATGACGCTCGTTGCCTGCCTGGGGTTGATCGTCGCGATGCTGTTCGCACCCGAGAACGGGGCCTTCAGTCGAATGATCCAGAATTTCCGCATGCAACTGCGGATCGCCGAAGAGGATCTTCTCGCGGTGCTGTATCGGTTGGAGGAATCGGACAAACCTGTCCGAACCGACCAGTTGATTACGTTGGTTGCGTCTTCTTCAGGCCAGCCCCACTGGCGCGTCTGGGCGGCCAGCCGGCAATTGATTCGCCGTGGGCAGGTGGACGGCCGGGACGGTGTCTTCCATTTGACCGAATCCGGCCGCATGGGTGGGCAGCGGATTGTCCGCTCACACCGCCTGTGGGAAACATTCCTGGCCCAGCGTCTGGGATTGCGACCCGAACAATGGCATGAGGGGGCCAGTCGCGCGGAGCATTTCATAACCCCCGCACTCCGGGATGAACTCGCACAGGAACTGGAAACACCCGATCAGGATCCGCAGGGACGGACAATTCCCCCGGAGCGATGATCTCCGCCCGGCGACGAACATGAGCCGCTCGCTGGTCGCGGCTCGGCCCGTAGACGAAGATCAAGGCCTCGGCAAATGTGGATCAGGCCGATGACCGGCAGATTCGGCGGTCCTCGGCCATCCATGGGAACGGTGTCGCTTGAGACACTTGGCATCCCCCTAGCCTTTACCATCCATCGTGGGACATCAGGAAGATCATGGCTCGCCGAAAATCGACAACGGAAGCGGGAAATCCATCGTTTGAAGAGGCCTTGTCCGAGCTTCAGGAGATCGTCGATCGCCTCGATGAAGGCGAACTGCCGCTCAATGACGCGCTTCAAGGTTTCGAACGGGGTATCCACTTGTATCGATTGTGTGGCGAGCTTCTCGAAAACGCCGAATCCAAGGTCGAGATCCTGCAGTCGAGCCTGCAAAGCGGCAGTCCCCAGACGATTCCCTTCGATCCGGTTGCGACACATCAATCCCCGCCCACGGAGCGCAAGAACTCGGAACCCACGAACGATCCTGGATTGATCTCATCGCCGGTGATTTCGCTACCGACCGTTTCGATACCCGAAGACTCGACAGCGATGTCATCTTTCCCACTGTCGGACTCCATGCCGGAACCCCCGACGAGCGTGCATCTTCACGAGCCCTCGGTGGGATCCACACCGGCTGAAGGCCCTCGAACAGGTGGGTCCCGCCATGAGAAGGTGTTGTTCGATACCGAGGAATTGTCGATAGATCGAGATGCGGATCGAGAGTGAGGCACACGATTTCAACAGAAGTTCGGTCATGTCGAGAATCATGTGTCGAAAGCAATTAAACGGGACATGAAGTATTCAAGATCATTCAGGTATTTGGGAGATACATCGTGCGAACGGGAATCTGGTTGTGATCCATCAAATCAACGAAAGCACCTTTCCTTCCAAGATATATTGATGGGTCGATTGGACGGGGATGGCATCGGCTGCCGAGAGTGGAGCTTGTTGAAGTTGCCTGGGGATCGGAATGAGACGGCAGAGGCGCAAGGATGGCTTTGGAGTTTGATAGTCTGGCGCCCGGCGGCACGGGGACATCGGAGAATCGGGTCAGTGCCGCCCACTGGTCGCCTCCCGGGCGTTCCGCCATCGCGGTCGTGCGTGTCGCGGGTGATGTCAGCCGACTGGGAGAGGCCGCCACGCAGTTGTTTCAATCGGCTGGAAATGCGGCTTGGACCCAACTGGCAATTGGGGCCGTGAGCTACGGCCAATGGGGACGCGGCCCGACCGAAGGGGTGGTCGTCACACGGCTGGGGCCCCACCAGTTCGAGATCTCCTGCCACGGCGGGACGGCCGCGGTGGAGCAAGTGCTGACTTCGCTCCAGGCTGCTGGAGCAATCATCGAGACGTGGCGCGAACAACTCGGCCGCACGGCGAGTTTTCTCCATGCCGAATGCACCGAGCGGCTGGCCCGCGCCGCCACGGTCAAATCCGCCAAGCTGATTCTGGAACACTCCCTGCAAAAACTTCCCGAGTTCGCCGCCGGGCTCTCATGGGAGGCGGATCCCGGTCTTCGCGACCACTTGGCGAAGAAGATCGAACTCAGTCTGAAGTGGGCGGAAGTCGGTTGGCGGCTGGTGGAGGGCTGGACCTTGTCGATTGTCGGCATTCCCAATGTCGGCAAGTCGGCGCTCATCAACTCCCTGAGAGGCACCCTGCTCGATAACCGGAAAAGGGCCACCAAAGAAGGTTCGTTAACGTTAATGAAATTGTAAAGGGAAAATTATTATTGAGGATTGAAGTTGGGCATATTGGATGCAAATAATTATTACTTTTCTCCATTGAATCTGTCCCAAGGCGC
>PNLE01000075.1 GCA_013822855.1 Planctomyces sp. | reverse complement strand
CCCCCCAGGGCGGCCATCAGCGTGACATCCCCGAAGCCGAGTGCTTCGATGCGCAGAAATGTGAAGGCGGCTCGCCGGATGATCCAGACGATACCCGCTCCGCAGATTGCCCCAGCCAACCATCGTGAAGCCGCGTGCCCATACGGATGAGCGTCGATCCATGCCGGCTGGATGGATGTCGGATCTTGACCATAGTCGGCCTCCCAATTCGTCCAAAGGGGAGCCAGTTCGAGGTCAGGCTGCCAGAGAGCCAAAGCCAGTCCCGCGATCATTCCCGGAAAAGTGATCACATCGGGGATGGTGAATGTGGTCAGATCAACCCTGGCTGCCAGGAAAATGATCGCCACAAACACGATCGCCTGAAGATAAAGAAGAGGCTGGTGAGCCATCGCTTCTCCGGGAGACACCACGGAGGGAATCGAGGGTTTATCCTCATCAGAAGGCGAGCTTGGAGTTTCTCTCCCCCTCATCAGCCCCTGCTCTTCGGATGTTCGCACCGATGCTGCATGATCGGTTCCAACACCGGCCGAGGAATGCCATCCAGAATTCAGGCAGAGACCGTAGGCAGAGATCCAAAACAGGGCGACGAAGCCAATTTCCAGTCGCCAGGAGGCGACAAAATGGGGAGGGATGCCCCAAAGGAGAGTCTCCCGGCGAGCGATCTGGCGGCCCAGCCACGCGACGAGTACGGCCACCGGCAACAATCCCAGCCCGACCATGAATAGGGTTCCCGCGAAATTCAAATTCGCCTCTCAAGACCTTTGACTCCGTCAATCCAACCCCATGGGCCGAGGACAATTGCCACCCATCATACCTTTGAACTTCAAACATTTGTCGACCGGGAAATGATTTGAACCTCTCCGGCAGTCTCCTATGAGATCTGAGCAGAAAGGCCTGCCTGTCGGAAACAGAGGCACGGGTTGCCCAATTTCATTGCAAGTGATTAAGCTCTTCGAGTTAAACGACCCCTTCGTCTCGAAAATCCTTTAAAAAACCTCTTGCCGGGAGATCCCGTGAGCATTTCTGCACAAAAAACGGGCCTCAGATCATCCACCTTGTCCATTTGTACGATTTTCGTCGTGCTATTCTGCCCTTCCGCGACATGTTGGGCGGAAGAGACGACCACTTCAAGCATCGCTCAACCCTTTACGGGTTCTGATATTGCGTTTGTCCTGCTGGCTAGCATCCTGGTCTTGGCCATGGTCATTCCCGGACTCGCCCTGTTTTACGGCGGGCTGGTGCGGAAGAAGAATATTCTGGGCGTGATGATGCAGTGCGTCAGCATTGCCGGATTGATGACCGTCATTTGGAGCCTCTACGGCTACAGCCTCGTTTTCGCGCCGGATCTTCCCGGATTGGGCGGTTTCGTCGGCGGGTTTGACTTCATCGCCTTTCAGGGAATTACACCAACCATCACGGCTTCCGGACCAACCTTTCCGGCAGTGGGCACGATCCCCAGGATGGCCCACTTCCTGTTCCAAATGATGTTCTTCATCATCACCCCTGCTCTGATTTGTGGGGCTTTTGCTGAGCGGATGAGGTTCGGGGCCGTCTGCCTGTTCTCTATTCTTTGGGGAACATTCGTATATTGTCCGGTGGCGCATTGGATCTGGTCCGACACGGGCTGGTTCAGCGAGTTCAACACAGTGAATCCTTGGTGTGTCGCGTACGACTTTGCCGGTGGAACGGTAGTGCATGTGACCTCGGGTGTTTCGGCACTAGTCTGTGCCTGTCTCGTAGGCAACCGGCTCGGCTTTCGACAAGAACCCATGCCGCCCCACAATCTGACCTACACCGCCATGGGAGCCATGATGCTGTGGCTCGGCTGGTTCGGCTTCAACTCGGGGAGTGCGCTCGCAGCGAATCCCCTTGCCGTATCAGCTTTTATGGCCACCCACCTGGCGGCGACGACAGGCCTCATCGGCTGGGCCGGCATGGAGTGGTACCGTCATGGGAAAGCCAGTCTGCTGGGGGCCTGCTCCGGCGTCGTTTCTGGATTGGTGGTCATCACACCCGCTTGCGGAACCTGCTCCCCCGGCGGTGCCATGTGGATGGGATTGTTTGGGGGAATCGCCTGTTACTTCGCTTGCACGGCTCTCAAAAACGCCTTCCGGTATGACGATTCACTCGACGCCTTCGGAATTCATGGTGTGGGAGGCCTGGTAGGGGCCGTTCTGACAGGGGTCTTCGCGACGCGGATGATGCGGGGTGGAGAGGCCCCGTTGGGACTGGTCGATGGCAACCCCGCACAGGTCGTGAATCAGATCATCGTGGCGGGAGTCGCCATGGCTTACGCCGCGATGGTGACGGTTTTCCTGCTGAAAATCATTGATTGGGCCATGGGCCTGAGGGTCTCTCAACAGGCGGAGCTGCAAGGTCTGGACATCGCCGAGCACGGCGAGGAAGGCTACATCTTCCAATAGCCCGGCAGCTTCAACAAATGGCTTCGCACAGTGAACCCATGAATCGGCACGCGGTTTTCTCTGATGTGGCGGAAATGCTCTTCCGCCGCTCGGCTGATCGTTAAGGGGTTTGCTTCGTGAAAAAAATTGAAGCCATTGTGAGGCATTTCAAAGTCGAAGAGATCAAGGAGGCTCTCGCGAAATCCGGCATGCAGGGCATGACAGCCAGCGAAGTTCGCGGCTTTGGCCGTCAAAAGGGCCATCGAGAGACATTTCGAGGCGCGGAATATACGGTCGATTTCCTCCCCAAAGTGAAGCTGGAGATCGTGGTTTCCGACGACCAGGCCCCCTTGGTCATGAAGACGATCATCGAGACCGCCCGCACGGGCCAGATCGGTGATGGCAAGATTTTCGTCACCAACATCGATGAAATGATTCGGATCCGCACCGGCGAGGCGGGAGACGATGCCGTCTGAAGTCCCTAGTGACTTCTCTCGTTCTGAAAAGTCTCCGGGAAAATCAGGCACAAAAGGTGCTACCGATGGTGTATATTCGGCGAGTGAGACGATTCTCGCCGGAATCAACCTGTTTTGCGGACGTTGGCTGCTCACCGCAGAGCCGGTTATCGAGGTTGAGCAGTCGTCGTTTTTCGAGCCCTACGCTCGAGACGCCGGGGCGTTCCACCAGTGCGGGTGGATTCGCCGGCTTCCGTTCTTTCAGAGGAAGGCATTGGTCGCATGAAGAAGATTGAAGCAGTACTGCGTCACTACAAGCTCGAAGACGTCAAGAACGCCCTCACGCAGATCGGAATCCAGGGGATGACCGTCACTGAAGTTCGAGGCTTCGGTCGTCAGCGCGGCCACAAGGAAACCTACCGTGGTGCGGAATACACCGTGGACTTCCTCCCCAAGGTGAAGCTCGAGGTTGTGGTTTCCGATACCGAAGTGGCCAAAGCCATTGAAACCATCACCAACGTTGCGCGGACGGGGCAAATCGGTGACGGCAAGATCTTCGTGACCTCTCTCGCTGAAGTCGTTCGCATCCGTACTGGCGAAACCGGTCCGGAAGCAATCTAGCCTCCAGCCGTTCAATGTTTATCGATTGGGAAATCCGGCGTTGGTGATTCACCGAATGCCAAGGGGTTTGCGTCGATAGCCTTTCATCCCAAGCGATGTCTTCCCGGCTGACTCCCGGAAGACATCGCTTTTTTGTTTTGCCTTCCCCCAAATCGGCACCTCCGATCGTCTCCGACGCCAGTTTCTTCTCATTTTCGCCCTCTAGGTCTCGTGGCAACGGGTCGCGACGACCCGCGATGTGTTAAGCTCATCGAGTTGCGATTCCGGTTTTCCACCAATGCCATCGCCACCATTGAGACTTCACCCGCACTGATCTCGCACGATCTCACGCTCCATGACCACAGCCATCACCTCCAGCAAGATCTTGCCGGTCGAACGGACTCTCCGACTCCCCGCAGCCCGCCAGCGGTTGGATGAATTGCGGCGGCAGATTTCCGTCCGCATCTCCCAGCACTCGACGGGACTGCAGATCACCAGCTGGTTCTCGGACCAGATCGACGACCTGCTGATCCAGTTGTGGAACGGCGTTCTTTCCGAGTACCCGCCCGAGTTTCGTTCCGAACTGGCGACCACCATCGCCCTCATCGCCGTCGGTGGCACCGGCCGTGGAGACCTGGCCCCCTACTCCGATATTGATCTGCTGATCATCCACAAGACCGCCGGTGGCGAGCGGTGGCATGAATTCGCCGCTCAATTCGTGCGCGATTGCTGGGACGCCGGCCTGAAGCTGGGACACAGTACCCGCTCCATCGCGGACGCCATCCGCATGGCTCGGGACGACACACAATTCGCCACATCACTTCTCGAAGCCCGCGCACTTGCGGGACATCGCCCCCTGTTCGACGACCTCATCCGCAAGTTCCAGTGGAATGTCGTCCGGGGCAGGCTCCACACCATCCTCGCCTCTTCGGTCGCCGAGCGCGACAAGGAACAGGCGGCCCACGGTGCCACCAACCAGGAACTGGAACCCGACGTGAAACGCTCCCCTGGGGGGCTGCGTGATATCCATCTCATCCGCTGGCTCAGCCAGTTGCGAACCGGCTCCAGCGATCCCGAGGCCCTGAGGCTCGCGGGACTCATGACTCGCGATGAACTTCTGAGGCTCGTCACTGCATACGACTACCTGCTCTCGATCCGTCTCACACTCCACCTCGAAGCGGGTCGCGCCAACGATCTTCTCACCAGGGCCGAACAGGTTCGCATCACCCAGGAGCGCGGTATCGAGGCCATCGGCGGCCAGCTGGCCGTCGAACGGTTCATGCAGGAATACTTCCGGCAAACAAGCACCGTCTCGGAACTTGCGGCTCGTCTGGTCCGCAAACATATGCCAGCCCGTTGGCAGGATGTCCTTTGGCGTCCGGTCGTCACCCATCGCGTCGATACCATCTACCGCATCAGCCCCGATCAGATCGATGTGCCCCGCCGCTTCCGTGATCAGTTGGCCTCGCTCGAGGATTTGCTAAGGCTGTATTGGTCGGCGGCGATGTACATGGTTCCTTTCGCTGAGGATCTGGAAGAGTTCGTCGCCGTTCGCGCGAAGGAACTTCCGGACACGCTCACCGTGGAGGCCGGTCGGATCTTTCTGGACATCCTCGGTCGTTCGCGGTGTGTGGGTAAGATTCTTCGCAGCATGTATCGCACAGGCGTTCTGGAGTTGGTGCTGCCGTGCTTTCGCCACGTGCGATGCCTGCTGCAATTCAATCAATATCATCACTACACGGTCGATGAACACACGCTCCGCGCCATCGAAGCGGCCGAATCCTTTGCCGAACAGCAGTCCACACTGGGGGATGCCTTCCGCGAGATCCGGCACCGGGATGTCCTGTTCCTCGCCCTCCTGCTCCATGATGCCGGCAAAGGTTACGAAGAGGATCATTCCGAAGTCGGTCGTCGATTGGCCATCGAAGCGGCCCAGCGATTCCGCATGGCATCGTATCCCCGCGAAACGATGGTCTTCCTGGTTCACAAGCATCTGATGATGGCGCATCTCGCCTTTCGACGCGACACCACCGATCCCGACGTTCTGCTCCGCTTCACCCATGAAGTCGGCACAACCGATCGGCTTCGCATGCTCTACGTTCTGACGGCGGCCGATATCACCGGCGTGGGGCCGGGTGTCTGGAACGAATGGAAGGCGGAGTTGTTGGGCAACCTGCATCTGGGGGCGATGCAGGCCCTTTCCGGAAACAGCGACTTGCCTCAGATCCTCGATCTGCAATCGCGCGTTCTCAACAGCGTCGTCGACGAACTTTCCCGACCCACCTCCGGCGAGGAGAAGGAACGGATCGCCAAACAGGTTAAATCCCTCTTCAACACGCTTCCCAGGCACTATCTGCAAGGCAACTCGGTCGAGCGGATGTCCTCCGACATGCGGATCCTGATGAGCCGACAGCCGCAGGAGATTCATGTGTCCGGTCGATACGAGCCGGAGACGAACTCCGTCGAGTACCGCGTGATCACCCACGAAAACGTCGCCCCCGGCTGCTTCCACAAGATCACCGGAGCCCTCACCTCCCAACGGATGGAGATTCTTTCCGCACAGATCTCCACCACCACCGACGGCGTGATCATCGACAGCTTCCGCGTGAACGACAACGACCATGTCGGCGAGGTGCCCCAATTTCGCCTGGATGATGTCTGCCAAATCATTCGCGGCGTGTTGTCGGGGGAAACGAATGTGGGCCAACTCGTCGCCCGCAGACGCCGCACCGTGTTCGCGAAGCCGCTCATTCCCGGCCAATTCTCGGACCTGCCGGAGCAAGTGCTGATCGACAACGAATCTTCGGAGAGATGCACGGTTGTCGACGTCTTTGCCCATGACCGGCCGGGACTGCTCTTCGCAATCAGCCGTCAACTCTTCGAATTGGAACTGTCGATCGTCCTCGCCAAGATCTCGACCCATCTCGACCAGGTCGTGGACGTGTTCTATCTGACGGACAACAGGAACCAGAAAGTCACGGATCCCGAACGTCTCGACAAGATGGAGCGTCTGCTCCTGGAATGCATTACGCAGACACAGATCGGTTAACCCGCTTCACCTTATTTTGCCGGCGACACCATCGCTTGCGTTCATGCAACCACCTCACCGCAAGGGGCGATGGTTGATCTCACTTTCGGACAACCTTCAACGGCTGTTCTCCGGAAGCAATCCTCCCTTTTCCCCGGTCAGCCTCCTTGACCATGCGGAAAAAAGGATTGGTGAAGAATGGGTTTCAGATTATATTTCCGTTAATGAGGCTCCATCCGAACGGCTGTTTGAGTGCTCGAGCCCATTCCCGCTCCTCGGAGATATCCCGGTGCACTATTGCGAAATGGAAGTCGCGGTGGGCGAAGTCATTCGCCTCGGAAATTGTGTCATGACCATTCTTGATGTCGATGACGAGGAGATCACGGTGAAGTTGGACATGGATGACGACGAACTCCCCATCATCGGCAGGCTGACTCTTTCACGTCCCCGATGAAATGGCCCGACCGAGGACTTCCCAGCGACCAAACCACTGCAAGAATCCGCCGACGCTGCTACCATTCAACAAGTGCGGGAACGATCGGTCGTCGCAGCCGACAGTGGCCATGTGGCCCGACAGCGCGACGGCCACCGGCCTCCGCCAACGTGCAGGTCAATATGGATTCCGGGAACATTGTTGAGGGTCTGAGCTCGATCGATGAAGCCATCCTGGCCCTGAAAAACGGCCAGGTGATCATCGTGATTGATGACGAGGAACGGGAAAACGAAGGCGACTTCGTTTGCGCCGCGGAGTCCATCACACCGGAAATCGTGACGTTCATGCTGCGGCAAGGGGGCGGAGTCCTCTGCGTTCCTCTGACTCGCGAATCAGCCGATCGACAGGGCCTTGTCCCCATTGTCGATCATTTCCAGAACAACGCGCCCAACCAAACACAATTCCTCACTCCCGTCGATCACCGCCACGCCGGTTCCGGGGTCTCCAGCGAAAACCGGGCGCTGACCATCCGCGCCATGGCCGACCCCAATGCCACGGCCCGCGACTTCGTCAGGCCCGGCCACATCAACCCCTTGCTCGCCAAGGATGGCGGCGTCCTCCGCAGGGCAGGTCATACCGAAGCGACCGTCGATCTGATGAAGATCTCCGGCCTACAGCCTGTCGGCGCGCTGATCGAGATCCTGAGCGAGTCGGGTCAGGGAATGGCCACCCTGCCGGAACTCCGGGAAGTGGCGGCCCGCCACTCCATGCCCATCATCTCCATCGAACAATTGATTCGCTACCGGCGTCTTCGGGAGCAACTCGTCTCTCGGGAAGCGGAAGTCCCCTTCACCACCCGCGAGTACGGCCAGTTCAAGGTGATCGCCTACCGGGTCGAACACGACGACCAGCAGCCGCTCGCCATTGTGTGGGGCGACTTGAAGAGCGCCACGGCTCCGCTTGTCCGCGTCCATTCGTCCTGCTTCACCGGCGACGTGCTGGCGTCGCTCCGCTGCGACTGCGGCGACCAACTCCACATGGCCATGAAGATGATCCACGCCGAAGGGTCGGGGGCGGTCATCTATCTACCGCAAGAGGGACGGGGCATCGGCCTCACCGCCAAACTCAAGGCCTACATGCTGCAGGACGAAGGCTACGACACCGTGGAAGCCAATCACAAGCTGGGCTTCAAGTCCGACAGCCGCGACTACATGGTGGGGTTGCAGATCCTCAAGGATCTCGGCCTGTCACGGATCCGGCTGCTCACCAACAACCCGAAAAAGATGCAGGCCTTCCCGGCCTTCGATCTGGAAGTCGTGGAGCAGGTGCCCATCATCGCACCGGATGACGAGCACCGCCGCCACTACATGGCCACCAAACGGGACAAGATGGGGCACCTGCTTCCCGTCGAGGCGGTTCTAAGCCAGCAAACGCTGGATTCATCGACCTGAGATGGCGCTCCCACAGGCCAACCATCCCTTGATTCCGGCATCCTGCGGAGTCTGACTCCGGAGCGTCCGCTGGAACCAAGGCAATTTGTGGGAGTCGCCACATGAACCACTGATCAACCGGCTGCCAGCGCCAACTTGGCATCGCTGGCCTGCTGATTGTCACTACTTTGAAAACTTGCCCGGAAGGCCGCGATGGCGGCCTCCAGAGTGGCCCCATTCGACTCGGCCAATTCGCCGCGGACGATCCGCACATGCGATGGCGCTTCGATACCGATCTTCACCGCACCCTTACCTGTTTGGACGACCTTGATCACAATGTCGTCACCCAGATGAATTGATTCCGATTTCTTGCGTGTCAGCACCAGCATGATCGACTCCATTCTCGACGCTTCAGTGGACAAAAGTCACACTTCCTTGTGACATTCAGGCGACAATCTCGACCATCGCCCGAGCCCGCTTGGCAGGATTGAAAGCCTTTGCGAGGATCGTGCCAAACTCGAGGCTGCCAATTGACATGGGCGAACACCCGACCCGCAAACCCTTTTGAAATGGACACTTGCAACACCTCACTGGAAATAGCGGCAATTCCCGCCGGAGATGTTTTGGAAGTCGTTTTTACAACGACTTTTTCACCGAATGGCGATTCCGAGCCATTCTCGATTTCGTTTTGAAGACATGAGTTGTTGAGGTTCTTTCAACCCACACGGCCGTGTTTGGCCGCGATCAATTGCCTTCCGGTCGATTGCAACCGCCATCCCGACAGTTATACTCACCCATTCCGACAAAACCGGCGGGCGGCTCCTGGAGCCATCTCGACCGTCATGATTTTGGATTCCGTCGACGAGAGGGTGACCCCATGGGGGCTCAGTGCCAGCTTTGCGAAAAGAAGACCACCTTTGGCAACACGCTTCAGCAGCGTGGCAAGGCCAAGTATCTGGGCGGTAACGGCCGCAAGACCACCGGGATTTCCCGTCGCGTCTTCCGTCCCAACCTGCAGAAGATCAATGTCCAGTTGGGTGACCGCAGCCAGAAGCTCTCCGTCTGCGTCCAGTGCATCCGCTCGGGAGCTGTCGCCAAGAAGGTTGTCCGCAAGCCCTTCACTCTTCCCACCGAGTGATGCTTCGCTGGTGGCCAACAGCCATTGGCTCCCTGACAATTAACAGCGGTGCTTTCCAAAAACCGACTCGCCGTATTCTAATGGCGATGTGAAGTATACGGCCCGGCAACGTCCTCAACGGGCGATGCTCGGGCCTTAGACTTTCTCATTCCGGCACACTGCGACGTCCCTGAAATCTCCGAGGCAATGAGGCTGCATGAACCAGACATCACCCCAGTCTGCCACACTCCCTCCGGAAGAAGTCGCGAAGATAGCTCGGTTGGCACGTCTCAAACTCTCCAGCGATGAACTCACCCTCTACTCGCGGCAAATCGGCCAGATTCTCGACTTCATGAACGTGCTGCGCGAAGTCGACACCTCCGGGATCGAACCGATGGTCTCCGCCGTCCCATGCGAAAATATCTTCCGCGAGGATATCGTCATCGAGTCACTCCCCCGCAAGACAGTGCTGGCGAACGCACCCCGCACGGATGGCAAATTCTTTCTGGTCCCAAACATCCTGGGCTAACTTTCCGCACCAATTTCGTGGCGGCTGGAAGGACTCTGCTTCGTTGGCAATGCGGCATGCGGAGCAGCCTGGACTTCGTTATCATCCCGAATCCGCGAAGGACTCCAATCCCATCGGCGGCATGATGGTGGGCCAAACGCCAACAGCTCCGATGACTCAAGGAAACGACAGGTGACCCTCCCCGCCTCATCGACCGCCTGTGCTGGAAACAACGGCCTTGACCATTGGTCGATCAGGGAACTTGGCCAGCAGCTCGCGAAACGCGAATTGACGAGTCGAGAGATCATCGAATCTTCCCTCACCGCCATCAGCAGTCGCGATTCGCGAATCGGTGCCTTTCTGCATGTGGATGGAGACCGTGCATTGGCGGCCGCCCAGGCCAGCGACGAACGGCGGGCCGCCGGCCAAGCCCTCGGCCCGCTCGATGGGATTACCATCTCCATCAAAGACGCCATTTGCGAAGTCGGCCAGCCAGCCACCTGCGGCAGCCGGATGCTCAAGGGCTACATCTCACCCTACTCCGCCACAGCCATCGAGCGACTGCTCGCGGCGGGCGCCATTCCCCTGGGCCGCGCCAATCTCGATGAATTCGCGATGGGTTCTTCCAGTGAAAACTCCGCTTACCAGCTGACCCACAATCCCTGGGATCTGGATCGCACGCCCGGCGGTTCCAGCAGCGGTTCGGCCGCCAGCGTCGCCGCCCGCATGGTTCCCGGTTCACTCGGCAGCGATACCGGCGGCTCGATCCGTCAACCCGCTTCTCTTTGCGGTGTGGTGGGCCTCAAGCCCACCTATGGCCGCGTCTCCCGCTACGGTTTGGTCGCGTTCGCCAGCTCCCTCGAGCAAATCGGGCCCTTCTCACTCGATGTCTATGGTGCCGCCGCACTGCTTCAAGCCATGGCCGGCCACGATCCCCACGACGCCACCAGTGTCAACGAACCGGTGGACGACTATCTTTCCAAACTCGATGAGCCCCTTAAAGACCTGCGGATCGGCCTCCCCCAGGAGTACTTCGGCGAGGGACTCGATTCCGAAGTTCGGCGGATCGTTGAGCAAGCGATCGAGGTCTACCGGTCCCAGGGTGCGACACTGGTGCCCATCGAGCTGCCGCATAGCAAATACTCCGTGGCGACCTACTACATCGTGGCTCCCTCGGAAGCGTCGAGCAATCTCGCCCGATTCGATGGCATTCACTACGGCTACCGCAGCCCCGAATTCACCGATTTGGAATCGCTTTACGCCAACAGCCGGGGCGAAGCCTTCGGTCCCGAAGTCAAGCGGCGAATCATGCTGGGCACCTACGCTCTGTCGGCGGGCTATGCCGACAAGTACTACGTGAAGGCCCTTCAGATCCGGCGGCTCATCCGCCAGGACTTCGACGACGCCTTCCAGAAGTGCGACCTCATCGCCGGCCCCGTCACCCCCACGCCCGCCTTCAAGCTGGGGGAACTGGTCGACGACCCCCTGGCCATGTACCTCTCCGACATCTACACCATCGCCGCCAACCTGGCGGGGATCCCGGCGATTTCCGTTCCGGCGGGATGGACGGCATCCGGCCTGCCCGTGGGTCTCCAGCTTCAAAGCCCCGTGTTCACCGAAGCCAAACTTCTCCGCGCCGCCCGCATGTTGGAAATCACCTCCCCCTGGATCGGTCGCCTGCCACCAACCCTCTCCTGACCTTCCCCATTCAAAACAGCGCACACCGAGCCAAGCGCCAGACCAAGCCAAGAGATCGTGCAGACTTCCGCCGATCCGCCTTCCGCATGAAAGCCGTGACATGAAGTTCGATGTCATCATTGGTCTCGAAGTCCACGCTCAACTCCAGACCAACACCAAAATCTTCTGCGGCTGCGCGACCGACTTCACACCCGATTCGCCGAATGTCCGCACCTGCCCAGTTTGCCTCGGGTTGCCGGGAGCACTCCCGGTGCTCAACCAACGGGCTTTCGAGCTGGCGGTCATCGCCGCCTTGGGGCTGCGCTGCCAGATCGCCCCGTTCACCAAGTGGGATCGCAAGCAGTACTTCTATCCGGATCTTCCCAAGGGATATCAGATCAGCCAGTACGATCTCCCGTTCAGCTTTTCGGGCCTCGTGGAGATTCCCGCCGACCCCGCCGTCGCCGGCGAGGAGAACGCCCTTCGCCAAGTCCGCATCATCCGGGCCCATCTGGAAGACGATGCTGGCAAGAATGTCCACGATGAATCCGGCCGCGGCTCCGACAGCCAAGTCGATCTCAATCGCGCGGGGACGCCGTTGGTTGAGATCGTGACAGAACCCGATCTGCGCTCGGCGCGTGAAGCCCGACTGCTGTTGGAGGAGATCCGCCTCCTGCTGCTCTACCTCGGCGTCTCCGACTGCAACATGCAGGAAGGGAACCTCCGCTGCGATGCCAACATCAACCTGCATATCCATCACGATTCGGGCCTGACGACGAAGACCCCCATCGTCGAGATCAAGAACCTCAACAGCTTCCGCTTCCTGGAGCAGGCTTGCGAGTACGAGATCGACCGGCAATTGAAGACCTACGGCACGATGACCGAGATTCACGACCGCACGAAACGCACCTACGGTTTCGACCCCGCCCGCGGCATCACCTTCGAACAGCGCAGCAAGGAAGAGGCCGCCGATTATCGCTACTTCCCCGATCCGGATCTCGTCCCGGTGACCGTCACCCGCGAGCAGGTCGCTCATTGGGAAACCCTGGTGCCGGAGCGGCCGCAAGATCGACGACGGCGATATCATTCCGCCATGGGGCTGACCCCCTACGACGCCAGCGTGATCATCGAGCAAGGTCGCCCTTTCGCCGACTTTTTCGAGAACATCGTGGCTCATGGTGCGGATCCCAAGCAGGCCGCCAACTGGCTCACACAGGACATTCAGCGCATCCTCAATGAACGCAAATGCGGCATCAACGAGTTCCCGGTTCCCGCCGAACTGGTGGGGTTGATCCTGGCGAAAGTCAGCGAAAAGTCGCTCACACTCAAGGCAGCCCGCGAGGCTCTCGATCTCTTGGTGGAGCGTAGCGAGGAACAGTCTGTCTCAGCGGCCACTCTGGATCAGATCATCCAGGAACGGGGACTGGCCATTGTTCAGGACGACTCGCTGCTGAAAGAAATCATCCAGAAAGTCATCGAGAAGAATCCCAAACCCGTCGCGGATTATCTGGGGGGCAAGCCCGCCGCTGCGGGATCGTTGCTGGGACAAGTCATGCGGGAAGCTCGAGGGGCCGATCCCCAAGTGGTCAAAGGCCTGGTGACCGCCGCTCTGGACGCACTGAAGTTTGCAGATTCTTGATTTCAAGACCTAGAATACCGACTAAGAAAGAATCAAGCATCGACCCCGATCTCGTCGGCCACGTTCAATCCCATTCGCGACCATCGTCCCAGCGGTAGACCACCTCCAGAGAGTGTCAGGCCCGATGTGAACTTCGCCTCCCTCGCAAAACCTATCCTCTGCCAGCCAAGCGGAATTCAGTCGCTGTGTCTCAAAACAACGCTGTTCCCGAGTTGGCAACATCTCCTGCTGTTGTTTTTTGCCAGCAGTTTGGGAATGGTGCTGACACCCTCGCTGGCTCAAGAGCAGACGGAGCCCAAAGCTCCGGCGGTGACGACAAACAATTCCGTCTCCCCAAACCAGGTGCCTCCCCAACCCGACAAGCCCATCGACTCCGTCGCGCCGCCCACCAACAATTCGGAAGCGAAACCACCAGTTCGCGAGCCTCTCCCATCCGCTGGGAATCCACCGCTTGCGGATCCGTCCAGGGTCGCTCTCCGCAAGCCGTTGCCTGTGGCGGAGATCAAGAAGAACTGGACAATCTTCTCTGTCGAAAAGGCCACCAGCGATGATGTCTGGAAGGTGCAGAAAGCGGCCGCCGACGAGGATTCAGAACTGATCTGCCTCGGCAAGCCGTTTGGCTATCTCCAATCTCCGGAGTCCTTCGCGGACTTCGACCTCGGCTTCGAGTGGAAGTATCCCGAAGATCCCAATGGAAACAGCGGCCTGCTGGTCTATACCGACGACGAGGAAAAAATCTGGCCCCGGTCGATCCAGGTGCAGCTGCATACCCCCACTGCAGGAAGCATTTTTCCCGCCAGCGGTGCCACCACCGATACGACCGCCAACGTCAAAGGCCTGTCGCGAGCCGTCGGTGAATGGAATTCCTGCACCGTTTCCAGCCGCCGTGGAAAATTGACCGTCACAGTCAACGGAACCCGAGTGGGCGAAGTGGTGGCCACCGACCGGACCAAGGGACGAATCGCACTACAGAGTGAAGGTTCGGCGGTTCACTTCCGCCGCTTCTGGATGAACACGGCTCCCATGGCGTCCGAGAGCGAACCGGCAACAGTGCCTCCCGTGGAGGCGCCACGAGTCGCGACTCCCGAGGCTTCCGCTTCACCTCCAATCCCTCCACAGCAGCCGAATCCGTCCGCACCCGTCACTCCCACCGACATTCCATCACCAAGCGAAGCCCCCGGCCCCGCTCCGACAGCACCGCCCAAGAATCTCACCGCGCAGAATTCCGGGTTTAACCAATCCGTGGCATGACTCTCCCCGGAGATTCAGCGGGGCCACTGCAAATTCAACTTGTCGCAGGGTGATGCATTCCTTCCCCCTTCCGGCGATGCTACCATCGCGGCTGGGTTCCGGAGACCTTCGCGGCGACGGGCTGAACCCACCATTTGCTCACCTCTTTCGGAGCCGGTTCTTTTATGGCTGCTGCCGACCCGTTCAACGCCTTCAGTACCATCCAGACCAGCTCGGGTGAACACAAGATCGCCCGCCTTCCGGCACTGGAAGAAGCGGGCCTCGCCAAGCTGAGTCAGCTCCCCTTCTCGATCCGCGTGCTGCTCGAAGCCTGCCTGCGCAAGGTGGATGAGTTCGTCGTCACCAGCGAGCATGTCCGCCAAGTCGCCGCTTGGAATGCCGCCGCCCCTGCCCAGATTGAGATCCCCTTCTTCCCCGGCCGTGTGGTCTTGCAGGACTTCACCGGTGTTCCCGCCGTCGTGGATCTGGCCGCCCTCCGAGCCGCCATGCAGCGGATGTCGAAGGATCCCAAGAAGATCAATCCCCTCGTCCAGTGCGACCTTGTGATCGACCACTCGGTGCAAGTCGATTTCTTTGGCACGGGTGAATCGCTTCAGCAGAATGTCGATCTCGAATTCGAACGCAACCTCGAGCGCTATCAATTGCTCCGCTGGGCACAGCAGGCCTTCACCAACTTCGGTGTCGTCCCGCCCGCCACCGGCATCGTTCATCAAGTCAACCTGGAATACCTTGCGAAGGGAGTCCTCAAGAAGGATGGATTCGCCTTTCCCGACAGCCTCGTCGGTACCGACAGCCACACCACCATGATCAACGGCCTGGGCGTCGTCGGCTGGGGTGTCGGCGGCATCGAAGCGGAAGCCGTCATGCTCGGCCAGCCGATCTACATGCTCATGCCTGAAGTGGTCGGCTTCCGCCTGACCGGCAAGCTCCCCGAAGGAGCGACGGCGACGGATCTCGTCCTCACCGTCACCCAGATGCTCCGCAAGCATGGCGTGGTCGGCAAGTTCGTCGAGTTCTACGGCACCGGCCTGTCGAGCATGTCGCTCGCGGATCGGGCGACGATCGCCAACATGGCTCCCGAGTACGGCGCGACGATGGGCTTCTTCCCCGTCGACGCCGAAACGCTCCGCTACATGCGCCGGACCGGTCGCACGGAAGCGGAAGTCGAACTTGTCGAAACCTACTACAAGGCCCAGGGCCTCTTCCGCACCGACGAGACTCCCGACCCCGTCTTCACCAGCAACCTGTCGCTCGACATGTCCACGGTCGTCCCCTCGATGGCCGGCCCGAAGCGGCCGCAGGATCGTGTCCTGCTGACCGACATGAAGTCGCAGTGGCATACCGATCTCCTCAAATCGTTCGGCAAGTCCGAACCCGGCCAACCGGTCACGGTCGGCCAGAATGGTTCGTCCTATTCGATCGGCGACGGCGCTGTCGTGATCGCGGCCATCACTAGCTGCACCAACACCAGCAACCCCTCCGTGATGATCGGTGCGGGCTTGTTGGCCAGGAATGCGATCGCCAAGGGTTTGAAATCCAAGCCTTGGGTGAAGACCAGCCTCGCTCCCGGCAGCCGCGTCGTGACCGATTATCTCGCGAAGACCGGTCTCGACAAACCCCTTGATGAACTAGGCTTCAACACGGTCGGTTACGGCTGCACGACCTGCATCGGCAACAGCGGCCCTTTGCCCGAGGAAGTCTCGCAGGCCGTACGCGACGGGAACCTCGTCGCCGCCGCCGTCCTCTCGGGCAACCGCAACTTCGAGGGCCGCATCAATCCCGATGTGAAGGCGAACTACCTGGCCAGCCCGCCGCTGGTCGTCGCCTATGCTTTGGCGGGCACGACCGACATCGACCTGACGACCGAGCCAATCGGCACGGGAACCTCCGGCGAGCCGGTCTATCTCAAGGATATCTGGCCATCATCGCGTGAGATTGAAGACGCCATCGAGTCGTCCATCACGCCCGAAGTCTTCCAGCGGGAATACGGTGCCGCCACCAAGGGCCCCCTGGAATGGCAGCAAATCAGCGGCGCTTCGGGCGATCTCTACCAATGGGATGCTGACAGCACCTACGTGCAGGAGCCGCCGTTCTTCGTCGACATGCCGGCCGAGCCTTCACCAATCACTTCCATCCATAATGCCCGCTGCCTCCTTTCCGTCGGCGATTCGGTGACGACCGACCACATCAGCCCGGCCGGTTCGATCAAGGCCTCGTCGCCCGCCGGCCTCTTTTTGCAGTCTAGTGGCGTCAAACCGATCGACTTCAACAGCTACGGCGCCCGCCGCGGCAACGACCGCGTGATGACCCGCGGCACGTTCGCCAACATCCGTCTCAAGAACCTCCTCTGCCCCGGTACCGAAGGAGGCGTCACGCTCCACTTCGCCACCGGCCAGCAGATGTCGATCTACGATGCGGCCATGAAGTACAAGACCGAGGGAACCTCCCTCGTCGCACTGGCCGGGGCGGAATACGGCACCGGTTCATCCCGAGACTGGGCCGCCAAGGGAACCTATCTGCTCGGCATCCGGGCCGTGATCGCCACCTCATTCGAGCGGATCCACCGGTCGAATCTGGTGGGGATGGGTGTCTTGCCCCTCCAGTTTCGAGAAGGCGAATCGCGAGAAGTTCTGGGCCTCGACGGGACGGAAGTCTTTGACATCCAGCTCGACGACTCCCTCAAGCCGCTCCAGCCGGTGGAAGTGATGGCCCACAAGGCCGACGGCACGATGATGTCGTTTGTCTGCACCTGCCGGATCGACACCCCCGTGGAAGTCGAGTACTACCGCAATGGCGGCATCCTTCACAAAGTCCTTCGGCAATTGGCTTCGGAATAGCTGCTGGCCAGCGTTGACCATGTGTCATGAACACAAAGCCCACCGATGTCTGGGACATCGGTGGGCTTTGTGTTTTGATGCCGCCAGGCCCTCGATCCGATTGAGAAAACTCGTCAGAATCATCGGTTTAACTAGCGAGATGCACTCGAAAGAGAGGTCGCGATGATGCACGTCCGAGCCATCACCCAGCCCCTTCTGATCCTCTGGGCACTGGGACTGACCTTCCCGAACCTAGCCCTTCGTGCCGAAGATTCCTCGGCCCCACGTCAACCCAGCTTCGTGATCCTGCTGTGCGACGACCTGGGCTATGGTGACCTCGGTTGTTATGGCCACCCGCATATCAAGTCGCCCCACCTCGATCGACTCGCCAGCACGGGATTGCTGCTGACCGATTGCTACTCGGCCGCTCCGGTCTGCAGTCCTTCTCGGTGCGGGCTATTGACAGGTCGTTCTCCCCATCGCCTCGGCATCCACGACTGGATTCCCCCCGGCAGCCCTATTCACCTCGAGCGCGACGAACTCACCATCCCCGCCCTGCTGAGGCCTCACGGCTACAAGACGGCGATCTTCGGGAAATGGCATGCGAACGGGCTGTTCAACAATCCCGCCCAACCGCAGCCGGGGGACTTCGGTTTCGGCACCTGGATGGCCACGCAGAACAATGCCGCTCCCAGCCATTTGAACCCCGTGAACTTCGTTCGCAACGGGACGAACATGGGGAAGCTGGAAGGTCATGCCAGCGACATCGTCGTCGATGCGGCCTGTGATTGGCTATCGAAACTGGATGCGTCAGCGCCATTTGTGTTGTTCGTCACATTCCACGCTCCCCACGAACCAGTCGCGACGAGCCCCGAGTTTACTGCGATGTACAAAGATGTGGCAGCCAACGACGACGAAGCAACCTATTTCGGCAACGTCACGCAGACCGACGCCGCGATCGGCCGGTTGTTGGGAACTTTGGAAGCCCTCAATCGTGAGAAGGAGACACTCGTCTTCTTCACCAGCGACAATGGTCCGGAACGTCTCAAGCGCTACAAGGGGAGCGAGCGTTCTTATGGCCGGGCCACACCGCTGCGCGGCCAAAAGCTCGATGTCTACGAGGGAGGATACCGCGTCCCCGGCATTCTGCGTTACCCGCCATTGATCGCGCCAGGCACGGTCTCGAAGGCACCAGTCTGCGGCGTCGACCTGCTTCCCACCATCTGCGAAATGGCTGGCGTTGACACACCCGCCGACCGCCCGCTGGACGGTGCCAGCCTGATACCGATGTTCAAAGGGGAACTGATCCAGCGGCCCCATCCCCTGTACTGGCGATATGCCCGCGCGACTTCCAAGCCTTGGACAGTCACCATCCGTGAAAATGACTGGAAGCTCGTCACCGATTCCCGATTCGAACAGACCCTGCTTTTCAACCTGGCCGACGACAAAACGGAAAGTCTGGATATCTCGGAAAAATCGCCTGATGTCACCGACCGGCTGCTCACCGAAGCCAAGCGGCTCTTTGTGGAAATGGAAGCGGATGCTCCCCAATGGCCACCCGGCAAGGGCGTCTTGAGTGAGACGGAGAAATAGTCGAGGGACATGGCGGCGATCAACCGACCGGAGTCGCATCACGGCTGCGGATGATGGCTTCCGCAGCCTGCTCGCCGCTGGCGATCGTGTCCGGAATACCGACGCCGTCGTAGGCATTGCCCGCGAGAAGAATCTCGGGGATCTCACTCAACTGCCCGCGAATCCGTTCCACCCGTGCCCTGTGCCCCAGATGGAACTGCGGCATCGCCCGGGGATATCGCACCACGCGCGAAAATTCCGCCTCTCCTTCGACTCCCAGGATTTCTCCCAACTCCTGGTGAACCAGCCGGATCAGATCCTGATCTTCCAGCTGGCACAGTTCCGGCTGCAAGGCGCCGCCCACAAAAGTCCGCAACTGCATTTTCCCTTCGGGTGCTCTTTCCGGAAACTTCCGATTGGAGAATGAAACCGCCAGGATTTTTCGACCTTCGATACTCGGGATCACCAAACCGAAGGCATCCAGGGGATGCCGAATCCGGCGGGCATCATGGCCTGTCACGACGATGACACTGGAGGCATACTCGATTCCTGCAAGTTCCCGCGCCACCGTCGGCACAGCTTCCTCCAACAGCAGGGCGGCCTTCCATGCGGGAACGGCTACGATCACATGGTCGAAGGATTCCGGGCGGCGTCCCGGCGTATGAATCAGCACGCCAGATTCCGTCCCGCTTTTTCGTTCCACCCGAGTCACTTCGGTTCCTTGGCGCAATGTCACCTTCCCGACGATTTTCGCCAGCAGCCAGTCGAGCAGTTCCTGCATCCCCCCCTTCAAGCCCAGGAACAGTCCATAACGGGCGCCGGTCGCGGACTCGTCCGCTCCGATAGTCTTCTTCGTGTTCCTCGACATCGCCGCCCGGATCAGGCTGCCGAACTTTTTCTCATCGGCCGGAAAGCGGGGGAGTGCCGCATGAATACTGAGTTTCGCGGGATCGGAGGTGTAGATCCCACCCACCAGCGGCTGCACCAGCCTGTCGAATGCTTCGCGACCGAACCGCCGAACCACGAACGACTCCAAGGATTCGTCCGCATCATCCCGTTTGGGTGGAACGAAACGCTCGGCCAGCATCCGCAACTTCCCCTTCCAAGACAGAAGCGGCGAGCCGAGGAGTGGAAAAGCCTTGGAAGGCGTCATCAGATTGACACCTTCCGGCACTCGAAGAAGCTGCTTTCCACGCAGCACGAACGCCCCGCGATAGGCCTTGTTCGTCCCCACCAGCGACTCCTTGAGTCCCAGGCGCAGACACAATTCGAGAGCCGCCGGTTTGTCGGTGATGAACGAGTCGGCACCGAGATCCACGAGGTATCCCGCAGGCGACTCCGTCCCCACGAGACCACCCAGCCGAGACTGCGCTTCGAATAGTGTGACCTCCAGTGGCGGCTCGGCTTCAGAGGAGAGTTCCACCAGACGATGGGCGGCGGCC
>PNLE01000074.1 GCA_013822855.1 Planctomyces sp. | reverse complement strand
AACAACGCTTTGAGAACCAGTTGATTCCACGAGTTGTCGCCCAAGACTTCCGCCGGGTAGGGATTGTCATAAGTGATGGCCAGCAGCACCGCGCGGATGTTTGTGCGAATTCCCTCTTCACAGCGGGCTCGATGAGCTTCGGGATAGGGATAGAGGGGCAGCGCGCTGAAGAGGGCCACCAGTTCCCGCACTTCCCCAGCGTTGAACAGCGGGTCGAGGACGGATGTCAGATCTTCGGCCCGCTCATGCGGCCATGTCAGCACCAATAGGATGCGAGCCGCTTGATCGACACTCCAATTGTGGGGATGCCATCCAGCACGGGCGCGACTCGCTTCAGCCAGTTCATCGGCATTGAGGCGGAGATCACCCTTGCCCGTCTTTCGCGGCACCAGCCCAAAGGCCAGAAACAGCGTCCGGCGGTCTCCCGAGGCGACTTTCGCAGACTGTGTGGTGAGCCATTCCTTGGCACTGTCATCCAACCGAGTCGAGAGCCAGCCTTCGAGCACTTCGCGAATCAACCGGCTGCGGGCGATTCCCTGGGGATTAACTCCGGCGTCATTCTCTGGCCCGGACGGGACGGTGAGATCTGTTTCACAGGCGGGAGAGGGCATGGCGGGGATCTCGCGAACTGCTTCATCGACGCAAACAGGTGGGGTGGCGGGGCGGGAGCATCGTGGCGGTGTGCAATCAGCCGTGACGGCCGCAACCGGAAGGATTTCCGCAGCAGCCGTTCATCATGGGGAGCGGAGCCGAACCGCCGCTGCCCGGAACCATCGCCAGCAAACCACCGGAAATCAGTCGCTCGACCGGAGTCTCTGGGGGCGTTTCGCCGGTTTCAATTCCCGCCTTCGCACAGAGTTCGCCCCAGGTGTTGAGACGCTCCTTGATTCCGTGGGATGTGGCAACCGTCTGATTGTTGGCGGGGCAGAAGTAATCGTAGCTGATCATGGCATCAGGCCTTCGCAGGTGAAATCATGGAGGAAGGGTGCAACAATCGAGAAACGCCAGAGAACGAAAAAGTCCAGAATTTGACTTGAAAGCCCATCCTTGTGTTCAGGATACCCCTTCACTCAAAGGAGGGGCAACCCTTGCCCTGGTTCTCCGTTTCGGCTCTCCCCTGCTTCACCAAACATCAAGCGACCCGAAGCCTCTTGACCACACGCAATTGTCCGTTCGCAAAGGATTGGCCGCATGCCCTCCGTCAACTCGTCCTCTCACTCGGCCAACCCAGGCATGTTTCCCCAGACACGACTGCGGCGCAACCGGCAAACAGCTTGGTCGCGCGCGCTGGTGCAGGAGAACCATTTACACGCCTCCAATCTGATCTGGCCGGTCTTTGTGATCGACGGTGTGGGTCAGGAGCAAGCTGTCACCAGCATGCCGGGCGTGTCACGGAAGTCGATCGATCGCCTGCTGCCCGAACTGGAGGAAGCCGTCGCTTTGGGAATTCCGGCTGTTGCCATATTCCCGGTGACGGAAACGAGTTTGAAGAACCCGGATGGAACGGAAGCGATCAATCCGCAGAATCTCGTCTGCCGCACGGTGCGGGCCATCAAAGAGGCCAACCTGCCGTTGGGAGTGATCTGCGATGTCGCCCTCGACCCCTACACCTCCCACGGGCAGGACGGTCTGCTGCGAGACGGTGTGATTGTCAACGATGAAACGATCGAGATGCTTTGCAAACAAGCGATCGTGCAGGCCGATGCCGGGTGCGATGTCATCGCCCCTTCCGACATGATGGATGGCCGCATCGGCGCCATCAGAAAAGCGTTGGATGCCGCCGGGCACGCGGATGTCCTCCTCCTCTCGTATGCGGCCAAATATGCCTCGGCGTTCTACGGTCCTTTTCGGGACGCCGTCGGTTCCGCTTCGCAGCTTGGCAATGGCGACAAGAAGACCTATCAGATGAATCCGGCGAACTCGGATGAAGCGCTCCGCGAGGTGTCGCTCGATCTGGCGGAAGGGGCCGACATGATCATGGTCAAGCCGGGGATGCCCTATCTCGATATTGTCCACCGCGTGAAATCGACGTTCGGCATACCGACTTTCGCGTATCAGGTCAGTGGTGAATACGCGATGATCGCGGGTGCCGCCGAGCGGGGCTGGATCGACCGCGAAAAAGCGATGCTCGAAAGCCTGCTCGCCTTTCGGCGTGCGGGTGCCGATGGTGTGCTGACCTACTTCGCCATCGAGGCCGCGCGGCTCCTGAGGGATCAATCCCGGTGATGGATCGAAATGTCTCCACCCTTTTCAAAAGTTTTGCTCCCTATGCAGGTCGCCAGGCATGACAGTTTATGGAAATCCTTCTCCCTAAAGGATCACTGTCACCACAGTTTGCACTCGAACATGCTAAATCTGTTCAGTGAGCAAGGCATCGCCAGCCAAGGGTTGCGTTGGGAATCCGTCATGCCACGTATCTCTCACCTAAGGCGATTCCTTTGGGAACACCCGAGTCACGCGATAAGGCAGCGCTCGAAATGTTTCCCGTGGTGGGCGTGGGAGCTTCCGCCGGAGGGTTGGAGGCCTTCACCCGCCTGCTGAAAAGTTTGGCTTCACCTCCGGGTGTGGCCCTGCTGCTGGTGCAACATCTCGACCCGACCCGCGACAGCATGCTGGCGGAGATCCTGACCCGCGAAACCGAGCTGCCTGTGATTCTGGCGGTCGAAGGGCAGCAGATCGAAGTCAACCGGATTTACGTTATCCCTCCGGATACCCGGATGGGGGCCCGCGACGGCCGGATCCACCTCGAACCGCGCGGCGAGCGTGCGACGCCTCATCTGCCGATCGACCATCTGTTTCAATCTTTGGCCAAAGAGTTCGGCAGCCGGGCGGTGGGAATCGTCCTGTCCGGCGGCGGAAGCGATGGCGCGTTGGGGTTGGGTGATATTCGCGAGGCGGGTGGCGTCACCTTCGCACAAGACGAAGCCTCCTCCGGCCAGACCGGTATGCCCGCCAGTGCATTCGCCGCCGGCTCGGTCGATGCGGTGCTGCCGCCTGAAGAAATCGCAGCGGCCTTGGAGCGATTGATCCACCGCGCGTCATTCGCGGAATACCCCGGCGCCTTCGGTGAGATCGCACCCAGCGAGAGCACATCACTGACACCCCTCTTTTCGCTGCTGCGGGTGCGAACCGGCGTTGATTTCGCCCATTACAAGCAGAATACGATCCGTCGACGTGTCCATCGCCGCATGTCACTCCGTGATTACGAATCGCTGGAAGACCTGGTCAAATCGGCCCGGGATGATGCCAACGAACTGGCGGCACTATCGCGCGATCTTCTCATTGGTGTGACGCGTTTCTTTCGTGATCCGGAAATCTTCGAACGCTTGCGGCAAGCCGTTTTGCCGACTCTGATTCGTGACCGCGATGCTCAGAATCCGCTGCGGATCTGGGTGCCGGGGTGTTCCACCGGCGAAGAGGCTTACTCCATCGCCATGATCCTGTCGGAAGCGATGGGGGACGCCGCGGCGGAGATTCCCGTCAAACTGCTGGCCACCGATTTGAACGATCTCTCCCTCGCCAAGGCGCGGGCGGGCATCTATCCCGAAAACATCGCGGTGGATGTCACCCCCGAGAGACTGAGACGATTCTTCCGCAAAGTCGAAGGGGGCTACCGCATCTGCCCCGCGATCCGCGACCTCTGCGTTTTCGCGCGGCACGATCTCACGACCGATCCCCCCTTCGCGCGGATGGATCTCATCTCGTGCCGGAATGTCCTCATTTATTTTGACTCCGTGCTGCAGCGCCGTGTTATCCCACTATTTCACTACGCCCTCAGGGCGGGCGGCTACCTGATGCTGGGGCCGTCGGAATCATTGGGGGCATCGCAAGATCTCTTCACACCACTGGGTCGTGATGAAAAGATCTTCACGCGATCTCCGACAGCCCGACGTATTTTGCCGGGACTTTCCGTGGGGCCAACCGTCTGGCCGAAGATCTCGGACGGCAATCCCCCGGCATCCCTCCCTCGCGAATCAGGGGGCGTGATCGAGATTCAGCGCGAGGCCGATCGTTTGCTGTTGCGATTCGCTCCGGCGGGGGTCTTGATCGACGAACAATTGAACATCATTCAATTTCGCGGTGACACCGACCCCTATGTGCGACATCCCGCCGGAACCGCCGGGCTGGAACTGACTCGCATGCTGCGGGATGGACTGCTCGGTCCAGTGCGCGATGCCATCGGTTCGGCCCGCTCCGGAAGTGCCACAATCCGCAGGCCAGGTATCATTCTCCGAGAAGGAGACCGTTCGCGAACGGTGAATCTCCAGGTGATCCCGTTGGCCACCGGTGCGCAGGGGCACCGCTGCTTCCTGGTGCTCTTCGAAGAGAGCACTGGTACAGCCAAGTCTCATCGATCGGGGATCGAACCTGCACATGAACGAAGCCCACACACGGAGACCAGCCCCGCGTCTGATCAGATCCTGCATCTTCGGCAGGAGGTCGAAGCCGGTCGTGAAAATCAACAGGCATTGATTGAGGAGTACGAAGCGACCACCGAGGAACTCAAGTCGGCCAACGAGGAGATCCTCGCCAGCAACGAAGAACTGCAGAGCACCAATGAAGAGCTCCAGACCGCGAAAGAGGAGCTGCAATCGACGAACGAGGAACTGGAGACGGTCAACGAGGAACTCAGCCATCGCAATCGTGAGTTGGGACGCGCAAACGACGATCTCCGCAGTCTCCTGGTGGGTGTCAACGCGCCGGTGATCGTGGTGGGCCGCGATCTGTGCATCCGTCGGATGACGTTGCAGGCGGAAGCCGCGTTCGGGCTGGCGGCGGTCGATGTTGGCAAGCCGCTGAGGGAAGTGAGCCTGGGCCTGGAAATGCAAACTCTTCGCCGGCTGGTGGGTGGGGTCATCGACACGTTGGAGGCGGCATCCTTCGAAGCCCGTGATCGGCAGGGACGATGGCACCTCGTCCGCATCCGCCCCTACGAAACCCTCGACAACCGCATTGATGGGGCCGTCATCACGGCCATCGACATCCACAAGCTCAAACAGACGGAGGAAAGTCTTCGAACCTCCCGCGATTTCGGCGTGGCTGTGCTCGACGCCGTGCAGGTTTCGCTGGTGGTTCTGGAGACCGACTTCACGGTTCGATCGGTCAACCGATTCTTCGAGAGGAGCCACCGACTCTCCGCCTTCGAGGTGGTGGGACAAAACTTCTTCAAGCTGGGTGGCGGTGTCTGGGACACGCCCCTGCTGCGGGAGCGATTGTCTCGAATTTCTTCGGGTCAGCCGGTCTCCGAGGAAATTGAATTGGAATTGTCGTTCCCCGGGGTGGAGCCGAAGTGCCTGCTGATCAATATCCGCCCGCTGATCGAAGCCGCGACGGCGCCGCTGTTGCTCCTGGCGATCGAGGATGTGACGGCGGAACGTCGCACGGAGAAAGTCCGTCACGATCTCGAACTCAAGATGTATCAGGCTCAAAAACTGGAAAGTTTGGGCTTGATGGCGGGCGGTATCGCCCATGATCTGAACAATCTGCTGATGCCGATCCTCGGTTACGCGGAGCTCGCGCGGATCGAAGCCGGTGCCGAATCGACTGTCGGCCGACACTTGAAGGAGGTCGATCAATCGACACGACTGGCCATCGATCTGATCCAGCAGCTCCTGGCATACTCCGGCAAGAACAGCCGCGAGGTGCGGGTGGTCGATCTTTCCGATTCCATCGTGGGTATCAAGAACCTCCTGGAAAGGGCTGTATCGACCAGAGCGGAACTCCACTTCGAGTTGACCAACGACCCGTTGCCCGTCGAAATCGATGCCGCCCAGTGGTCGCAAGTGGCGATAAACCTCGTCACGAACGCGGCGGAATCGACCGGCGAGCGCCCGGGTGTGGTGACGGTACGGACATTTTCGATCAGGGCGACGGATAGTGACCTCGCTTCCGCCAAATTGGGAGCGAACGATCTGCCGGAGGGGATGTACGCGGTTCTGGAAGTTTCCGATAACGGCAGCGGCATCAGCGACGAAGCCAAGGACCGTATCTTCGAGCCGTTCTACTCCACCAAATTCACCGGGCGCGGGTTGGGACTGGCCGCGGTGATGGGCATTGTCCGCGGACATCACGGCACGATCACTGTCAGGAGTGGGCCGCAGGGCAGTACCTTCCGGGTGTGGCTGCCGCTTTCCGGGCGTGCCGCAACGATCACGGTCGCACCTCCCGTGGCCCCTTTGCTACCGAAATGGCGTGGTTCGGGCACCATCATGGTGGTGGACGACGAGTCCGCGATTCGTCAGCTCATTTCGATGGTGCTGCGGGATGCCGGTTTCACGGTGTTGGAAGCCGAGGACGGCGAAGCCTGCATTGAAATGTTCCACAGCCGGCAGGACGAGGTTCGCGCGGTGATCCTGGATTTGACCATGCCCGGCCGGGGCGGTGTCGAAGTGGCGGGCGTCCTGTGGTCGCTCAAGGAGGATCTTCCCATCGTGCTGATGAGTGGCTACAGCATGGAGGACTTCAGCATCGAGCAGTTTCGATCGAATCATGCGGCGACACAAAAGGAAGGTCACCCGATCAACTGCTTCCTCCGCAAACCGTTCACGCCTCAGATTCTTTTGGGAACCTTGAAGGGCATCCTCGGCTGAATCGCGGCCATTTCAATTTCTGCATTCGAGTCAATCGGGTAGGTTTCAAAGATAAAGGGGGCGGCAATTGATTGCCGCCCCCCTCGCAGAGAATCTCGATTCTCAACCTGAACGACTTCAAACTCTAGATCCCATCCGTAGCGACCCAACCAACGGCGGGGCCGATGTTGTTGCCGGGTGCCAACTGAAGATCGACCGGGTTCGCGACGGCTCCATCCCCGCGAATCACCACCACCTGAGCATCGGTCACACCGGTGAGGGGAATGTTTTCGGGTACCTTGAACTGGATCCCCAAGTCGTACCAGCCGTAGATCTCTGGATCGTACTCCTTGCCGTTCATGGTGATCACGACCCGACCAGGTTCGGGGCCCAGCCCTTCACCGGCGAGCGAGATCATCGTGCCCGAGCTGGCCACCGAAGTGTCCAAGGAGAACGAGGCGGGATCAACCGGCAGAATCTCTCCGCGATCCACCACCGCCACATTGTTCTCCGGATTCGTGTCGTTGAGGACGCGATCGGTGTCGGCGATGAGATGCAGCTTCACAAACGGTTCCTTGCGACCTTCGCTGTTGATGAAGACCTGGTTCGATTCGATCGGCAGACGGATGTCGACCGATGTGATCTGGCCGGGTTCCATCGATCCCATCACTACGCCAGCCTGGGGCAACGAGGCATTGGGTTGGTCATCGTTGGCGGCGAGCAGCATCACGTTGAAGGCCTGCGAGACAGCCGCCTGCGAATTGTTCTTCATCCACACCCGGTAGCGTGGCCCCAACTGCTGCTCGCTGTGGCCCGAGTCCACAAATCGAACGGCGATGAGCTGCACGTCCACACCTTCATTGACCGCCACCGTCTGGGGCAGATCGACCCATGTCCCCGAGGAGACCACGGGAAGAGGCTGGTATTGAGGATACTGCCAGACCGTGTTCCAGACGGGAGCCGGTTCACAGTAGATGGGCTGAACGTAGATGGGGCGTGGATCGTAGACGATGGGAACGGTATTCCACCACGACCAGCGAACCCAGGGACTCCACATGGGGAACCATGTGTAGCGGGGATAGAAGCTGGGACCGGAGTACCAGCCGCTGTAGCTGACTCGTGAATAGAAGGGCGAAATCGGCCCATAGTAGCGGTTCCGCCAACCACCACGATCGATCAGCAGATTCGAGAACCCCATCTGACGGGCGACGTCGCCGTTGCGATAGAGGTTGAACTGACGACCGACGTTGTGACGATTGTAGAAGCCAAACGAGCGGAAGTTGTTGTCGAAGCGGTTATCGACCAATCGATCCTGGAAGCGACCACTGACGCGATCGATCCGGAGCGACTGGAAATCGCGCCCATCGTTGCGACCGAAGAAGCGGGCCAGATCGTTCGAGTTGTTCAGATCGCGAAGCTGATCGCGGGACTGGATTCTCCCGAGATCGAACCGGTCGTTGCCCCGGCCCAGCGTTCCATTGGCACCAATTCGCACGGGAACGATTTGGCCCCGATCCAATGCCCGATCGATATCCTTTTGATCGCGAGAGATTTTCTGGACATCGCGGTTGAGATCCCTCAGCTGACGTTCAACATCTTCCGTACGCGCCTTGACGGGATTGCGGGGATTGTTTCCGAGTTCAGCAAAGCGACCGTTTCCGGGCCGGTCTCCGTTTTCGCCACGACCCACGCGGTCATTGGCATCGTTCCGATTTCCGGGACGGTCGTTGTCAGGGCCACGGCCATTTTCGCCGCGTCCATTCTCTCCTCGTCCATTCTCTCCTCGTCCATCTTCACCACGCCCGGGGAGCATATCTCGGCCCGCATCGTTGCCTGGGCCGGGCCTGTTGTCGGGGTTGGGTGAATTATCATTGCGAGGTGAACGGTCACCGGGAGTACGGTCACCGGGGGTACGATCGCCGGGGGTGCGATCGCCACGATCAGGCCGCATATCGGGATCTGGCCTGGCTCCGTCGGCTCCGGGATTCGCTGTCGGGGGATTTCCACGGGGTGGTGTCACGCCTGGAGGAGTGACATCGGGTGTCGACGCACCTGGTCGATTGTCAATACCGGGCCGACGATCAAGGCCGGGGCGAGGACGGACGGGTGAACCGTCACGATCTGCTCCCGGTGTTCCCTCAACTCGTGGGCCATTCCCTCGGGGAGGACGTGTTCCGCCCATATCGGGGCGGTCACCCGCACCATCGCGTCCCGTGGGACGTGGGAGACCGGTATCGGGACGGTCGCCACCTGGACGTCCGGGATTCTCACCGGGACGACCTGGGTTGACTCCGTCACGACCCCCAATGCGAGGGCCACCGGGTGTTGCTCCCGGTGGAGTGACTGTTGGCGGTGTCACTCCGGGGGGATTGGTTGCAGGACGTGGACCACGGTCGGGTCGATTGTCGCCCCGAGGTGTCGGAGCACCGCCACCCAAACCTGGGTTGGCCGCAGGATTTCCCGCAGCAGGGGGAGTGTTTGGCAAAGTGGGGCGAGGCGTGTCGGCGGGATTGCGGCCGATGCGAGGTGCACCATCACCACGTCCGGGCGCATTCCCCGCACCCGGACCGCGAGCCGGAGGGGCGGGCTGATTGGCAGCGGGAGGATTTCCTCGAAGCACGGGATTGGCACGCGGCGTATTCACGCCCGGCGGATTCACTCCAGGAGCGTTCACGCGGGGCGGGTTAGGCCTGGCTGGATTCGGTGCCACTGGATTTGGCAGTTGCATCCGATTCGTCACGGCGGGAGCACCGGCCCCACGTGGGCCACCATTGCCGGGATTCGGACGAGCGGCAGGAGCTTGAGGCCGGGCTGGCGGTGGTGTGGGAGCCTGAGCTCGAGCCGGGGGCTGTGGTCGAGCTGCTGGTGCCTGGGCACGAGCTGGTGGCTGTGTCCGGGCGGCGGGTGCGGCAGGACGTGCGGGAGGGGCAGGACGGGATCCACCGGGATTGCCACCTCGCTCGCCTCTCGCTGCCGGAGCGGCGGGCTTACTGGCCCCCTTATCGCCTCGCTCCCCCTTCTGGGCGAGCGCGTTTCCTGTTGTCAGAACCAATCCCACACAGGCCAGTCCCGAGGCCCATAAAGAGCGGTTCATCCACCAATTGAATTTTTTCATGACCATGTTCCTCGCAACATCCCTTGATGCTTGTCTGCAGATGTCGATGCCGTCGAATTGCCTGCGGACACCCGCCAGCAACCGGCAAAAACAGCCGACGCCACATCAGATACAGGGAATCTGATGCCAATCCTTAAGGAATGAAGTGGTCGACATTCAGAAAGAATCCGTAATTCATTATCAAGAAACAGCTTACAGAATATCCACAGTCCTGGCGAGGAGGTTTCGAGTCTTCGTAACTCCCCAATTCCAACCCATTGAAAGTCATTTTGACGACAGCCGCACTCCATCTGACCTTTTCTGAAAATTCGAAACGATCGTTCAAACACCAGTGCGGATGATCAGCGTGCGCGCGAAGTCACCTTCAAGTAACTCTGCCGGTTGTAGCGGTTGTTGCGATCGACGCTGATCTCCCGGAGAAACGGGCTGGAACGGGTCGACTTCACATCCAAAGAACGCATTTCAATTGCCGCCACCTCATTCAGGTGTCACTGCACGTGACCATTCGGCCCCACATCATCGACGCAAGGACATACCGGCTGATGGTCGGTGCGGGGGTGATCTGCCTGCTGAGTTTGACCGGCTGTCAGGTCTACAAGAACCAATCGATTCACAGCGTCTCGCTCGACTGGAATTCGTATCGCGAAATGTCCTTCTGGTGTGAGCAACGCGACCATCTTCCCTTGCCCGCCACACGTGTCGCCATGACGCAGTGGGCCTACAACACTGGCGCTGGCATGCCGGCTGACTGGCATGGCACGGGGCGCGCCGCTCATGGACGACACCATGGCAATCGTGCGGCATCCTGTCCGCCCGGCGACGCTTGCCCGCCTGAGTTTGCCCCGCCGATTGCTCCTTCTTTATTGCCAATTCCCGCACCTTCAGCGAACGGCTTCGCCCCACCGGAACTTCCACCCGGTCCTGCAGCCTCAGATGCGGCACCTCAAGGCACTGGTGGCGCATCGCAGCTGCCAGCACCCCCCGGTTGGGGGGTGACGCCACCGGCAGTCCCTTCACCCGGAACGATGCATGCTCCAGGAAATTCCGGGGCGAGGAATAGCGACTTGCTCGACCATGCCGCGCCGCCGAACATCCCTTTCGGCTCAGGCAGCGCTCCGGCAACCAGTCGCCCTTCCGGCGAACTCGGGCCGACAGCCGAAGCTTCGCCATCGGGCATTCAACCGGCGGGTTACTCGGTGGCACCGGTTCCTCGACGAGTGCAAACAGCCCGCCCGCCCGTCAGCCGCAGTTGGATGTTCACCAACTGAATCGTCTTGGAATACACGAGCTTTCTCAGCTCTGCGGGATTTTTCGGCACTACTCCAGCAGGCCTTGGGCAAACGCTTCGGGTGGTAGTTCCTGTCCTGAAATGGATCGAAAGAGGTTGGTCGCGTAGTCGGCGAAGACTTCGGCGGGCTCGACAATCTTCGCACCACGGGCGCGGGCTTCGTCGATCAGCGGCGAATCGGCTGGCATGTGGCTGAGATCGAGAATCGTCATTCCCGGTCGGATGATCGTCGGGCTGATGGATGTCTTGCGGCTGCCGTGATCCAGGTTGTCGGACGTCACGACCAGCACATCGACCAGCGTGTCGTAAAGCTTCCCCAGCGGAACGAACCGGGCGTCGGCGGCGGTGGCGATCTGCTGCCCTTCATCGTCATCGGCAGCGCAGATACTGACCAGGCCGTTGCGTTTTTTGATGCCCATCGCCAAAGAAGCCGCCAGACCTCCCTTCCCGACCACCATCACGTTTTTTCGATCCAACGGACGGTCTTCCGCACTGGATTTGCCCATCGTCTCCTCCAGCAGGCGGAGTGCGGTCTTCCAGATGAGATTGTGGCTTCCCCACCCTTCGGGCCGCTTGATATAGAGATCGCCAGCCTTGGATGCGGCGGAGATTTCATCGTGCGTGGTCGCGATGGGAAAGACCCTGCGGCTGGCGTAGCCGGTGGCGATCACACCGGGGATTTTGAGGATGTCCAACATCTTCGGCAGTGGCTCCGCCGACTTGAATTCCAACGGCAGACAGCGGGTGTTTAGCTCCAGCACATCGAAGCCCGCATTGAGGATCTTGCAGAGCATGGTCTCACCCAGACCGAACCCCACCACGCCGATGAAGCGCGTCTTCGGGCCGATCTGTCGCCAGCGGTAGACATCGTCCAACTCACTGACCGTTGGCTGGCCGATATAGGCTTCCATCCCCTTTTCGAGCGCTGCATAGATCCAGGGGGAGCCATACTTCCGGCCCAACAGCGAGAACGTCAGCCCCGATTTCCCCAACCCTAGACCCACCACGGGGATCGCCCGCTTCTGACTGACGGCCGAGAGCAGAGGCCAGGCGGCCTCTAGCAAATCCGTCGGCCAGGTGAACTTGATGACATCGGCTTGCAGCAGCCCGGCATTCTCGAACGCCTCTTCGAGATCGTTGAGCGGACGATTCATGCTCGAGTAGCTGATGACCCGCTGCACCTTGCCGAAACGGGGAATTTTTTTGGCAGTTGCCTCATCCAGTTCGACATACGCCGGACCCGCCAGAATCGCCTGCCGCAGAAGTTGGATCCGCTCGTCTTCCGTTCCCTTCCAACTCCCCCCCTCTTCCGGACGACGGCACGAAACGAGAATGGGCTTCTTCGAGGAATCGATCAGGTCTTTGACATCCGGCTCCTTGAGCAACCGATCCAGGCAAAGCTCCACCAGATCGGATTGCCGGGCCGCATTGAGGATGTCAACCTTGGCGAGCTGACGGGATTCGGGCGTGACGGAAATGCAGATCATCGGGAACCCATGACTTTCCGCGTACGCTGCCGTGTTTTTGCCACTGACCGCGACGGTTGAACGAGGGGAAATGATAGGATGGAGAAAAGTTTCCAGACGATACCCGAGACCACGGGGAACGTCGAGAGGCTGTCTGGAATGCCCGCCAGTGACATTGCCGCCGGCGATCGACCGCTGTGCGAACTGCTGTTGATCGGTCTTTCCGGACGACAGTTATCGAACGCCTCTTGCCAGACCACGAAAACAGGCCCATGCCACGCTTCCTGAAAACACAACATCTTCGCCGCCCGCCTGAATTCGATCTCGTTTATCGCCACAAACAAAAAGCGGCCGATGGCGTGCTGCTCGTCTTCGCCCGGCGGCGTGAAGCGGTCTCCGCCTCGGCATCTCCTTCGATGGTTCCTGTACATGCCGCAGCCTCGCTGGACCTCACAACCACACGTATCGGCCTCTCCGTCTCGAAGCGTCGTGGAAATGCCGTTGCCCGCAACCGCGAGAAGCGATTGATCCGAGAAGCGTTCCGACTGACAGCCGCCGAGCTTTCCTCGGGACTGGATCTCGTGGTCGTGCCGATCGCTTCTCAACCGTTGACACTCACCGATGTCATGCACTCCCTCAAAAAACTGTGCAGTAAACTTGATCGTCGGTTGCCGGTGGTTTCCTCGATCCCCCCGCTCCCCTTTCTCGATGTCCGAAACGATGGTCGAACTGGCGGGAGCGGTAAATGACGGGAGACCGTGCCGAGACAAATCAGTCTGCCGAATCGAGGAGGCCGGTTTCACAACCAGCGACTGCTCGCCGCATTCTTCCAGAATTGTGGACGGTGACTTCGTGGGTGCTGAGTGTGCCACTGATCGTTGCGGTTCGGATCTACCAGTGGACTCTCAGCCCGCTAATCGGGCCGGTTTGCCGATTTCATCCTTCTTGCAGCAACTATTTCATTCTGGCGGTTCGCAAATACGGGCCGATCTGGGGGACACTCAAGGGACTTCATCGGATCACCCGTTGTCATCCCTGGAATCCCGGTGGGTACGATCCCCCCTGAAGGCACGGTGATTCTGAAACTTTGGCGAACCCCGAGCTCGAAGCCCAGAGCGCATTGCCGCTAAATGGGGCCGTCTGTACTCTTAGTTCGAAGTGACTAAAAGCTCGTACCGCGTGCAGCACGCCTCTGACGATGCTGCTTGGTGTAGTTCACCGTGTAGTTCACCGTGTTGCCAATCTGTCCCCACTCGAGGAACGAGACTATGCAGATCCCACAGTTTGGCATTTGTGCATCCCCCATCCATCGATTCCTGGCGGTATCGCTGTTGGCAATTTTGGCCTTTGGCCAGCCGACCATCAGTTGGTCACAGGAAACGCCAGCGGCTGCCGAACCAACCCCCGCCAGCACCGCCGACAACCTGACGCCACCAGCCGCTGGCACCACCCCCGCCGAACAACCCGCGAAGAATGGCTCGCTGATCAAACAGGGTGAAGCGAAGATCGACGAGTTGAGCCGCACTGTCGATGCCAGTCCGGAAGCGCAAAAGTTGTCGGCAGGGATTCTGAATCCGATTTACCAGTTGGCGGAAGTGATCGCCCACCCCCTGCTCTACTGGGTGGCGTTCATGCTGATGACAACCGGTGTGGTGAGCTTTGCGCTGCAATTGGTCATCGGCAAGCTGGTCGTCCTCACCCGGATGCACATCAATTTCACGGAAATTCTCGGCGATGCCCTCGGGCTGGTCATCAGCCTGATTGGCCTGGTCTTCACCACCCAGGCGGCGGCAGAAAACTCCACCTTCGCGCAGAGTGCGGCGTCCGTGCTGTCGGCCACGGTCTTGGGCGTGGTTCTGGGATTCATCTTCTACCTCTGGGGACAAAGGCAGGAACTCAACGCAGCTCGATCCGCCAAGGCAGGACATTGATCCGGCATTCCGCCGAAACGCTTGCCTCCCGATTTCTCTGGTAATCATAACCAAAGGGGAACTGTGCACGGATTGGACTTGGATTGGGTGCTCAAACTTCATCTGGCCACCACGATCTACATGACCGGGGTGATCTGGTTCGTGCAGATCGTGCATTACCCGCTGATGGCACTTGTGGGAGCGGACAACTTCTCGGTTTACGAGGAGTCGCATCGTCGGCGGACATTCTGGGTTGTCGGCCCGGCCATGCTGGTGGAAGCCATTTCGGGCGCTTGGCTTGTTCGCTTATATGGCATCGACACGAGTATCGGGGCCGTTCTCGTCTGGCTGGGCATGCTGCTGATTTTCGTCAATTTGCTGGTGACAGCTTGCGTATCCGTTCCGGCACATGGTCGACTTGCGCAGGGTTATCACCCGGATGTGCTCCGCTGGCTCGTGCTGACCAACTGGATTCGCACCACGGCCTGGACACTCCGAAGTCTGCTGGTGTTGGCTCTCCTCTGATAGCGGCGACAAGATCCATGAAGCCGAGCTGATGTTTTCTCGTTAAGTTCCCGCACTCAATGCGGTTACAAAGTTACAAGAGAACGCTCTAAATCAGGTGGCCACGCATGACGAACATAGCCGACGGAACATCATATGCTATTCCTGGGTATCAGCATCGCCACGCTCCCAAATGGATGAAAGCTGTGCTGCTGGCTGCGGGTCTCTACAACCTCGTATGGGGTGCGATGGTCATCGCCGCTCCCCTCACCTCGCTGAAATGGAGTGGCTTCACACTCCCCACCCCCTATCCCGAGCATTGGCAATGCATCGGCATGATCGTAGGCGTTTACGGGATCGGCTATGCCATCGCGGCATTCGACCCCGTCAGACACTGGCCGATCGTGTTGGTGGGACTTCTCGGCAAGATCTTTGGTCCCATCGGCATGATCCTGGCTTGGATCAAGGGGACATTGCCCCTGTCGACCTTCCCCACGATTCTCACCAATGACCTCATCTGGTGGATTCCGTTCGGGCTGATCCTGTGGCACGTATGGAAGATCGAGACAGGCTCCGCATCCGCAAGAGCTGCTACCGCTTCTTGAACTGCATCAGCCACCAGCCGATCAGGCCCACAACAATGAGGATTGCGCCATAGTCGTACGGGCGCATGCGTCGCCAACTGTCGTTGGTGTACGATTGGTAGAAATAGAGGTAGTCCCAGATTGTTTCGACCATGATCGCCGCCCTCGCCGGGATTCATCCGGCTCCAACCCTCGCCTCGGCTTCGACTCGCTGCCGAAAACTAGGTTTTGCAGGGAATAGGGCAAGCAGAATTTTCCGGGCCTGATGCGAATTGGCATCATTCAGCCGGGTGGGAATGGAAAATCAGGCGGCACGGGATCGTCAGGCCGGTCGTTCGGTGCTTCCCGTTGGAATGGCAGTGACGACGAGGTTGTCGCGATGGATCACTTCGTCGTAAGGGATCTCACCCAGAATCCGAGCCATTTCTTCACGCTTCTTGCCTGCGACAGCCCGCGCTGAAACGGCGTCGTAGTTGACCAATCCCCGCGCAAATTCCTCGCCCTCGGCGTCGACCAGCGAGACGACCTCCCCTTTTTGGAAATCACCTTCCACACCGACGACTCCGATCGCCAGCAGCGATCTCCCCAGATGCTCGACCGCATTCCGGGCACCCGCATCCAGCCGCAACCGGCCCTTGGGAGGGAGCGTGAAACCAATCCATCGCTTCCAGGCGGGAATCGCCTGCTGCTCGGCGGTGAAGAAGGTGCCGACATCCTCGCCCGCGAGGATCGAGTCGATCACGCCGTCCTGCTTGCCGTGGGCGATGACGACATGCGTCCCCACCGCTGTTGCCGTCCGGACGGACTCGAGCTTGGTTCGCATGCCGCCGGTACCACGCGAGCTTTTGCTGGCCCCCACGAGCGAAAGCAGTTCCTCATCGAACCGCTCGACGATGGGAATCCGCTGGCTGGCCGGCAATGACGGGTCGCCTGTCAACAGGCCATCAACTACGGAGAGGACAATCAGCAAATCGGCGGGGATCAGATTGGCCACCATGGCCGCCAGGCGGTCGTTGTCGCCGAGCTTGATCTCTTGTGTGCTGACGGTGTCGTTTTCGTTGACGATGGGGATGGTGTTGTATTCGGCCAGGGTGAGCAGCGTGTTGCGGACGTTGAGATATCGCGAGCGGTTTTTGAAATCGTTGGCCGTCAGCAGTAGCTGGGCCGCATGGAAGCCGAACCGGCGGAAGTGGCGGTCGTAGGTTTCGATGAGATGTGCCTGGCCTGTGGCGGCGGCGGCTTGGAGGTGGGGCAAATCCTTGGGCCGGGTCTTGAGGCCCAACAGGCCCATACCAGCACCGATCGCACCGCTGGAAACGAGCACCACCTTGCGGCCCGACGCGACGATCCCATGCAGTTGGCTGGCCAGCTTGGCAATTCGATCATCGTCAAGCTGATCGCTAGCATCCGAGAGGACGTTCGTACCGACCTTAACCACCACACTGCGGACACCCTTGAGCCAGTCCTGCCGCTGTGGCGAAGTGGGCCTGCCCGTTGCCGCCGTCTTGTCCACCATGACCTCGAATCCTGTCGCACCGACGTTGTGATCGCGTGGGTTGATGTTTCAACACTCCACGCGAGAGAGTCTAGTCGATCACTCTCCTCGTGAGAATGCGACGAGTTGGTCGTCTCGATGGAAAGCGAAGCGGCCCGTGCCCGGTTAGCCAGCCTGTTCATGACGCAGGATCACGGCGGCTCGTGCGATGTAGATCCAGCCCGTGTAGACCGTGACGATCGTCATCACCCACAACAGGAGATCCCTCGTGAGCAGCAATCCCGGGACAGCTCGCAACGAATCGTCCATGAGCAGCAGGGCCGCTGTGGCGGCCGCACATTGCAGAAACATTTTGAGCTTGCCCCAACCACTGGCGGAGAAGTCGTGCCCCTTCTGCTCAAGAAATCCGCGCAGGCTTGTCACCAGCATTTCGCGGGCGAGGACGGCGATGACCATCCAAGCCGAAACCCCCGATTTCTCGCTCACCGGCAGGAGGAACAGGAAGACACCCGTCGTGATGAACTTGTCGACGAACGGATCGACGATCCGCCCGAACGTGGTGACGATGTTGTATTTCCTGGCGATGTAGCCATCGAGGACATCGGTCGCCACGGCCACCACGAACAGAATCGCACTGGCGATCCACATCCCCCCCGCGCTCATCATCCCGAAAACAACCAATGCCAGGAAAAAGCGGGAGACCGTGATCGTGTTGGGGACGTTGAGTGTCTGTTCTCGCGGCATGGGGCATTTCTTCTCGATCGCCGTGTTTCGGCGGATTACGGCGAAGGGTGTGGGCCTTGACGTGAAACGATGGCCGTTCCACTGAATCGGATACCCTATTTCGGCCTGATTCACTTGCAGAGGTCAGAAATCATTGGCCGAGAGTTCCTGCCCCGCAAGGGTCGCGAGCGAACGGTAGAGACCCAGCGACATGTTCTCGCCCAGAAATCGAACACTGCCATCCGCGAAAGCGAACTGGGCACCCCCTGTGTGCCGACTGAAGAAGCCGTTGAGGCCCTCCCATTCGGCAGCCGAGTACGGACTGCCATCCGGTCGTCTGGCATTGATCGGCATGGCGGCGCTCGCGGTCGCTTCGATCGTATGCGCCCAGGAGAATCCGACACCAAATCGATTGGCTCCCGAAATCTCCGGGCGATAAACATTCTCGCCAATCATCAAAGTGGAACTCGTGCCGTCAACGAAAGAGTTCCAGCCGATGGGTCTCAGCCAAGACATCGCCGGCAGTGCGCCGTCCCCGAATTCCCAAGGCTCGCAACTGGAACCCGCCAGTCCGGGATTAGCCCAGTCGCCCCAACAGAAATTCGATCCATGAACGCCCATGTAGCTGGTGAAGGCGACTTGGGTCGGAGTGCGGAAATAGTTGGAGGTCTGCAACGCCGTGGCGGAACTGGTCGACAGATCGGAGGGGCACAGGAATACCGAGACTGCGGTTCGGGCCGATGAGCTGCTGTTGAGCCGGGTTTCAGGAATGCCGCCCGATGACCACATCGCCTGCTGGTCAAGCATGGGCAGGATCGATGCCAGCCAGCTCCAGGAGCTGGAATCCTCGAAGGGGCCGTTCCAGACACTGCTGTGGCCGTAGTCCCCGTAGCGATTGATGGGGAGCTTGGTGAAAGTGGATTCGTAGTTGTGGATGGCCAATGCCAACTGCTTGAGATGGTTGCGGCATTGGGTTCGTCTGGCTGCCTCTCGGGCCCGCTGCACGGCAGGGAGCAACAGGGCGATGAGCAGGGCGATGATCGCGATGACGACGAGAAGTTCCATCAAAGTGAAGGCGCTTCGCACTCCCCGCCCTTGGTCATGAAAGCAAGTTTCGATCTGGAGCGAGGAAACAGAAGCGACATCAAGGCCGTGAGGATGAGGCATGTTCTTCTCCTTTGAGTTCCAGGACATAGCTTTGAACCGGACGGGTCGGAGAGACTTCAATTACCAACGGTGAGCGCTGCGGATCCGAGTAGCGTGTGTCGACCAGCGACCTTGAGTTCAAGGGATGGGCACCGCCACCCGATCGACTTGGGACAGCCATGACGACCACCCGATACTTCCCCGGCGGTGCCCCGGCGCAAAAGTTCGTGAAGATTTCAAAGTTGCCCCCTTCTCGAATCCGGCCGGTGGGATGGACTGTGCCAGCATCAACTGCGGATTGCGTCGGGATTGGCGTATTTCCCGCTCCGGCTGCTGGGGAGTTGGATTCAAGACGTAGTGAGATGGAACCAAATTCAAGCGGTCGCCCGTTCTGGATCACCTTGCCGACAACGGGATAAAGCCGTGGCGGGTCAGCTCGTCCGCAGCCGGAATTCACAAGTGAGACAAACATCAAGCCCAGGACGCACCGACTCCAACGATCGAGGGTGTCTCGCCACAAAATCGACGCTCCGAACGGGAAGGCAGTGCGATCGACCCAGGATTGAGGATTGGACAAAATGAAAATGATGGGCTGTGTGACTATTCGCTGGACACGCGGCATGAAGATAAGGAAATCGAGTGTGACGGGACGCGAGGTAAATCAAGAAGTGAGTGCGGTGCTGATATGTTGGCCTCGTTTTGCAGAAGTGCCAAGACAAATTTTGGCGGGGAGAGACGAGATTTCCCGGCATCGACACTGCCCGGCCTGTTTCAGGCGGGCGGCTATGGTTTGGAGTTGACAAGGGTCTCCACGAACTTGTTGATGTCGGCCTCATAGGTGAATTTGGGGGCGTCTTCCGCTTCTTCCTCGTTAGTTAAGGGCCGCGGGAGATTGCCGTCCGTCGCTTTTTCCGCACTTTTCGATGGACTGTGGTACTTGCCATCGAAACGCTGCGACAGCTTTCCCATGCGATCATAAACGAAGACCGCGGGAATCGAGTCGAGTTCGAGCTTCTCGAAGAGCTCGTCCGCCGGTTGGCTACTCATCAGATTCACAATTTGCGCCTTTTGGCCAACGAGGAACTCCGACACCTGCGGCTGGTAGTACTCCACGGGCTTGGTGCGGGCGCCGATGTAGTCGCAGTTGAACGAGATGCAGAGGATCTTGTCGCCGTGCGTCTGTTGAAGTGCGACCAGCCCGGGAAACTCTTTGAGACAGGGATCGCAGGACGTCGACCAGAGATCGACCACCACCACCTTGCCGCGGTATTTGGAAAGTGAGGCCTGTAGTTCATCCCAGTTGCTAACGGACACGCCGACATGCAGCGGCTTTTCCACCGTTGGTTCTTCGGCCAACGCGGCAAGACTCATGCAAGTCATCCCCGCAGCCATCAGCCCGGCGATGACCGTCAACATGAGAAGCCATCCGGATTGACCGGCCGCAATCATCAGTTGCCGCGAATAAAGAATGGCCTCGCTCATCGTTCACCTCGCTCTGAAGTTTTCCCAACGCCCCACGGCAGCCGCATTCAATCCGGTGGATACTCAATGGTGGCGTGCGACGACTCGATGA
>PNLE01000073.1 GCA_013822855.1 Planctomyces sp. | reverse complement strand
GGCTCAAGAAGACCGTCGAAACCCTCTCCGGCGGCTGGAAGCGGCGCGTCGAACTGGCCAAGGCGCTCCTCCACCGGCCCCGGCTGCTGCTGCTCGATGAACCCAGTGTCGGCCTCGATCCCGGCAGCCGCCGCGACCTCTGGCAACAGCTTGCGAGACTGCGGCAGGAGGGGATCACGTTGCTGGTCAGCACGCACCTCATGGAGGAAGCCGAACTAGCCGATCAGGTGGTGATCCTTGACCAGGGACGGAAGGTGGCCGAAGGCTCGCCCCTCGCCCTGACCCAGACGATCGGCAGCGACGCCCTCTCGATGACCCCCCGCGACCCGCAGAACTTCGCCGCCATGCTGCTGGAGCGCACGGGCCGCCGGGCAGTTTCCGTGGGAAGCACCTTCCGGTTGGAGGGCGAGATCCACGCGGGCCTGGTCGAAGAGATTGCCTCGAAGATGGGAAGCGACCTCCGCGCCATCGGCCTCGTCCGCCCCACCCTCGAAGAGGTCTTCCTCAAAGTCACCGGCCGCATCTTCGAAGACGCCGACCAGGCCGCTTGATCAACGAATAACCTTGCGGCTGAAGGCCACCACGAAAAGGCCCCAGAGAAGGGTTCCAAACAGCGCCTCAATGTTGAGTGGGATCAGCACCCAGCCGTGCGCGGTGTTGAACTGGTCGCCACCGAAGCCCGACGTGAAGACGCTCACCGTAGTCATCAGGGCATAGACGACTCGGTTCACCAGTCCGTCCGCCGGCAGATCGGCGATCGGCGGACTGCTGATTTCGAAGTGTTGATAACCGATGGCATAGAGAGCCGCGAAGAACAGCATCATCAGCAGCGCTGAAGTGACGGCCCGCCCTGGATTGGTTCCGTACCCGCAACCCCAATCAAGCAGGACGAGATCACAGATCTGAGCCAATTTGGACCAGGGACGCAGCCAGGATCGCGGCTTGCCCTTCCGCTGATTCACTTTGAAGCGATAGTAGGCCCAGTCCTCTTCATCGAACCGGTGGAGGGTCTGGAAGATTGCCTTGAGCAGACCGTATTCTCGCATCGCCAATTCATGGTTGTTGGCGTTTTCCGATGCCAGTCGGCCCGCAATCTGCTTCGGCTTGATCAGCATGCGATCGACCACCGCGTTGGCGAAGGCGAACGTTTGTGCGGGCCCTTGGGAGATGGTCTCCAGATAGACGAAGTCGCGCAGCTTGGCCTTGGAAAGGTCGAGCAGACCGTCGAAATGCGATGTCAGGAAGTCGAGCTTCTTTTCGATCGTTGCACCGCGGAAGAGGGCCTCCTTCTGGAACAGGCAATGCTCGAAGGTCGTCCCCTCGCTGACATGGATGCTGCGCAGGTCGGCGACTCCATGGAACTGGCAGTGCTTGAAATTGAACCAACCGGCTGTGTGCGCTTCCCAGAACTTGGCATCGCCATCGAAGACACAGTGGTTGAAGTCGGCGTTGCCGATGAACTCGCTGCGATCGAAACGTGCCATCCCTTTGATTGTCAAGCCGCCGAAGATCGACCGTTTCAGTGTGCAGGCCTGGAGTGTGAGAAACTTTTCAAATGTCGAATTCCGTTCGCAACGGGCACGGAGGATCGTGCAGCAGAAGAATTCGACACCTTCGTGGAAGTGGCCTTTCTTGAAGACCAGTCGATCCAACACGACGTTCTTGAACTTCAGTGGGAAGGTGAACTCGCCATCCAGCTTCAATCGGCTGATACGAACATCGGCGATCGGCTTTCCCTCCCGCAGCATGGCCAGCGCCAAAGACGGATCGAGTTCCGGAAGCTCTGTGGACTTTGAAGAAATTCCCACCTGATCCTGGGGTGGTTCGTCGTGTTCGATGTCCATGCTGATCGTGATCTGTTCGCTCATGTTCTTGTTCAATAGAGGTTGCGGATGCACCCAGAACGTGGGAATTCCATGTGCGGATCAGCGAATTTCGGCCGTCACATTCGCGAATTCAGCCCGCGCCTCCTCGACCAGCGGTTCATATCGTCCGGCATACCGCTGCGCGAAGTGGATGAGGATCAGCCGTTCGACATTGGCGAGCCGAGCCAGTTCACCCGCCTGCAGGGCTGTCATGTGGCGATACTTCTGCGCCTGCGATGCCTGGGCACTCAAGTAGAAGGAATCGCAATAGAGCAGGTTCGCGCGATGAGCCAGTGACAGCAGTTCTTTGCGAACTTCGTCACTCCAAAAAGTGTCGGTGATGAACGCCAGCCGTGCACCCGAAGAGAGACGAAAGAACTTGTCACGCAACGTGGCCAGTGGATAGGTGCCGCCATCGATGTGAATGGGCGAAGGATCCGGAGAAGTCTGTCGGAGGCGACCCAATACCTCCGCAATCCAGGGTCCCGGCTTGAGATGACTTTTCTGGAGTGCCGATGATTCCAGAAACCAACCCGGCTTCTCGATCACGGCATAGCTCAAGCAGGGGACGGTGTGATCCGCGAACACCGCTTCGACCTGCACCGTTTCGTTCTTGAAGACCATCCGGTCACACCGCGGTACTTCACGGATTTCTGGTGGAGGAAATCGCTTTCCACAATCGAGTCGACCAGTTACCAGGCGATCGGCGTGGACATCGCAGACATCGATCACGATCTTCTGAAACGGGAAGAACTGGAACTCATAACTGCGAATCCGATCGGCGACTTTCTCGATCGTACCCGGCGGCCCGAAGAGTGAGAGTGTCTTGTCCCGATCCATGTTCGCACGGACGATCCGATCCAGGCCGATGAAGTGATCGATGTGATGGTGCGTGATGAAAACAGCCGTGAGATCGGCCAGTTGTTCCAAGGACAAGGAACCGTTCTCGCCACCATCCAGAAGCAGGGCGTCGTCCCGATCGGGATAGTCGATCAGGAGCACGGGGTCTCCCGTGGAACCGTTCACCAGTGTGAGATCGGCATGCATCTTTGATGAGGCGACTGGCATCGATTGATCACTCTATGAACATGACCGTCGACCATTGCAGAAGACGATTTCTCTAACGTCTAAAATCTGGCCTGCGAAAGGGCGACGATCAGGCCGATGAGCATGAGGCTGTTGTAGCCCGTGGCGATGAAGCCCAGAACGATGGCGATCCAGGCGTGGACGCTCCCCTTGATGATGGGATTCTGGCTCCGCTTGCGCAGGCCGATGATCCCCAGAATGAACGCGGGGATCGAGAAGACCAGCCCGAGGAGGGGAAATAAGCCCACGATGCCGAGGTAATAGCCGATCAGCGCGTGGGGATTCTTGTAGGGGATCAGGCCGCCCGTGCCGTCCCCTTCCTGCTCGGGACGGGCTTTTTTCGCGTGGGCGGGAGGGAGGCCGGTGCTGGCGAGCGAGCGCGGGATCACCACGCCGGGAAGCTTCTCCAGCGGCATCCAGTCGTCGCACCCCTTGTACCAGGCATCGACATCGAAGGGTGACAGTGTCCCCTCCGCGATCCGCGAGTTGACCTCCGCCAACTCGAACGGCCCCTGCTTCTCGCCGTTGACATGCAGATGAATCTTCATCGTGATCCCGAAGTGGAAGAGGCGTCGACCCGCCGGACGGTTTATGTCCCCATGAAAGTACTGAACATCCTCTCGCTGTCAACAGGCTGCCTCACGCATCGCCCGAGCTGACGAGCCATTCGATGATCACCATCCATGGAAAAACCCCGGCGATCCAAGAAGATCACCGGGGCCGTCGAAGATGAAAATCAATTCAAGAGCATCTTCACGCCGCACGCGTTTCTCCCCCGAGGATCGTGAGGACTTCACCGCTGATATAGCTCGAATCGGCGTTGGAGGCGAAGAAGACGAAGGCGGGGGCCACTTCCTCGGGTTGGCCGGGGCGGCCCATGGGTGTCTTCTGGCCGTGATCGGCGACTTCCTCGGCGGGTTTGGAAACAGGCTGCAGTGGCGTCCAAATGGGGCCGGGGGCCACGCAATTGACGCGGATCTTGCGGTCGGCGAGGTTCAGCGCCAGCGACTTGGTGAAAGCGTGGATCGCCCCCTTGGTGGTGGCGTAGTCGATGAGTGTCTTGTTCCCCTCGAAGCCGGTGATCGAGCCGCAATTGATGATCGAGCCCCCTTCCTTGATGTGGGCCAACGCCGCCTTGGCGAGATAGAAATAGCCGTAGATGTTGGTCTTGAAGGTGAGATCCCAATCCTCGTCGGATATCTCCTCCAGCGACTCGCGCGTCTCCTGATAGGCCGCGTTGTTGACGAGGATATCGAGCTTGCCGAACGTCTCGACCGTCTTCTCGACCGCTTCCTCGCAGAACGCCCGGCTCGTCACATCGCCAGGTAGCAACAGCGCCCGGCGGCCCTCCTTGATCACTGCGGCCTCGGTTTCCTCGGCGTCGGATTGCTCGGCGGGCAGATAAACGATCGCCACATCCGCCCCTTCGCGGGCGTACAGCACGGCGACCGCGCGGCCAATCCCCGAATCGCCTCCCGTGATCAGGGCGACCTGATCCTTCAGCTTGTCCGCCCCCTTGTAGTGGGGAGCCAGATACATGGGCAGCGGATTCATCTCCGATTCCAGCCCCGGCTTGGGCTGCGTCTGCGGCGGAGGGGTCTTCGTGGGATAGTTCGGCGCGGGATCGGTTTTGTTCGGATTGCTTTTGGAGGGATAGCTTTGGGTGGCCATGGGGAGTCCTTCGGGATGGTGGTCGTTGCGTGCCAGGGAGAACATCCCTCGCCGCCGAAGTCCGAGCGATCGGCCCGCGCTGAGATCCGGAACCACTCACCCAAGGCACACTCCATGCCGCCCGCCACTTGAGCCGATCCGGAGATCAAAGCTGACCGACCATCCCCCAACCTCCGACCGTTGAGCGAACATCATGGCTGAAGGGCTTGCAGTAGATTTCCTTCCCAAACAGACATCGCAGCATGCCGAGCGTGATGCATGGCCCGAGCTCAAGGAAGGTTCATCATGCCCTCGCTCAAAAAAATGGCAGTCGATCGCATCACCAGGGCAGCGAATACGTCTTCGAATTCGAGAAGAACTTCTTCGCTTCGATGATCCCTTCCTTGATCCCCAGGCCCGAATCCTTGATCCCGCCGAAGGGGGCGTGTTCCAGGCGGTAGCCGGGGACTTCGTTGATGTGCACCATCCCTGTTCGCAGTTCGCGGATGGCCCGCATCGACTGCGACATCGAATCGGTCGCCACACTCGTCGAAAGGCCATAGCGGCCGCTGTTCGCGAAGGCGATCGCGTCACCCAGATCGCGCACGGGAATCACCGGCGTGACGGGGCCGAACGTCTCCTCCACCACCAGCGGTACATCGCGGGGGACATTCCTCAGCACGGTGGGCGAAAGCCGGGCCACATCCCGCTTGCCACCCGCCAGAAGTTCCGCTCCCCGGCTGATCGCGTCGTGGATCCCCTTTTCGATCCCGATGGCGGCCGGCTCCGAAATAAGCGTTCCCACTTCGGTCTTCGAGTCCTCCGGGTCGCCGCAAGTGTAGTTGGCCGTGGCTTCCACAATGCGGCGGGTCAACTCCTCGTAAATGGAATCCTCCGCCAGCACCCGTTTCACCGCCGTGCACCTTTGGCCCGAGTTCCGGTAGCTCCCCTCGCAGGCGATCTTCGTCGCCAGGGCCAGGTCGGCATCCCGCAGCACGATCAGCTCGGAGTTGCCCCCAAGTTCGAGGCAGAGCCGCTTGTAGCCCGCCGTCGCCGCGATCCGCTTGCCGATGCTCACGCTGCCGGTGAACGACAGCGCCTCGATCCGCGGGTCGCTGATCAACGGCTCGATGATCGCCTCAACCGGCCCCACCAGCACACTGAGCATCCAGCCGGGCAGGCCCGCTTCATACAGCGTTTCGGCGAAGCGGACGGCGGTCAGCGGCGTCTTGTCCGAGGGCTTGAGGATCAGCGGCGTGCCGGCGGCGATGGCGGGGGCCACCTTGTGCGCCAGCTGCGTGAGGGGATGATTGAACGGCGTGATCGCCGCCGCCAGCCGAAGGGGTTCGCGCAGGACATGCAGCGAGCGGTTCTTGCCGCTGAGCGATTTGCTGGGGGGCGTGACATCGCCCCAGAAGGTGGGGTCGTCGCTCTCGATGGCCGCCAGGGCCGCGAAATGGAGGACATCGCAGACGCGCGTCGCCTCGGCCCGCGTATCACGCAGGGCCAGCCCGGTCTCGCGCGTCATCAGGCGGGCGAGTTCGTCGGTGCGTTGCGAAAAGAGCAGACTCGCCCGGCGGAGAATCTGCTCACGCTCGTACCGGCTGAGCGTCGGCCCCCCTTTGAGACCCGCGACGATCGCCGATTCGAGATGCTCATGCCGGGCCGACGAGACCGTCCCCGTCAACGATCCATCGAACGGATACCGCACCTCGAGCGGCTGACTCGTCACCAACGGCTCCCCCGCGATGTACAGCGGAAGAAACACGGGATTGAACGGCATGGTGGAGGACTCCGAGGTGATTGGGACAATCACCCGAAGATTCTACGCTGCAGCCCATTCCTCGGCAGCGGTGTCAACACGAAATTCATTCTTCATCGTCGCAAATCGACCGTCTTTCATTTTGACGGAACCGTATCTAAGTTCACAACATGTCCTCGCAAGTCCATGAATAGATTGTGGATTTCAGGTGCCTTCAATTGAAGCTTCTCTGTCCCCAACGGGGATTTCGCCAGAGTATCAAACGTGCTTTTTATCTCATCCCGCAGCTTTTCAGCATGCTGCTTATGTACCTGCTGTTCATAAAGCAGTGGCCAGTTCTCCGCACCTCGATCGAGGTAAACCTGGTATGCACCACAGTGTTGATGCTGTATTATATACACATCACTGATTTTGCCATCCGTCAACAGCATCGCCGCTTGAAACTGATGAACGAACGTTTGCCGCCATGGACTGAATAGCGTTTCCAACTCTTCTTGCGTGAATTGACAACGCTGAGAGGCAGGCTTCTTGTAGTTTGTTGGCTGGACATGCTGGCACTTCCAGGCGTCGGTAAGCCCCATAGAAGCTCCCGCCAGGGCGAAGTGATAGTAGCGGTTGGTCATATTGTCGATGTGCAGGTAATTGACAATGTCATCCAGCAGTCGAAAGTCGACACAGCTCAGAACCAGTGCCAGTTTCTTGGGTGGATCGTAGCTGGGAATCTCGTGCGTCACAGTCATCGGAAGACCTCATCCCCGGAAAATGTCCCCGCGAGAACCGCTCGTGGGGGTGTTGGCGAAATCGGTATGAGGTTACGAGACAAAGAACCGTTATCAAGTTCAGGTTTTTGTAGGTGTCGAGTTTCCCAGCACCCCGAGCAGAAGCTCCGATGCCGCAGAGTGTTTCCTCCGCTCTATACGGGATGGACATCGTGATGTCCAAGACGCATCGTCGTGTCGGAAGTGTTCGGGCTGTCTGTGTGTTCGAGTAGCTGGAGGCGTTCAACATGGCCCGCACAGCGGACCCTACGGTTAGGCTTTGACCAACCCCATGTGCCGCAAGAGCGCTTCGGGGCTGGGTTCTCTGCCGCGGAAGTCGCGGAAGATTTCCATGGGATGTCGGCTGCCGCCCAGGGCCAGAACCGTGTCGCGGAACTTGCGGCCCACGCGCTCGATGGCCGCCTCGTCGTCCAAACCTGCTTCTTCGAACGCGCCGAAGGCATCCGCCGAAAGAACTTCGGCCCACTTGTAGCTGTAGTAGCCCGCCGAATAGCCCCCGGAGAAGATGTGCTGGAACGAGCAGAGGGAGCGGTCTTCGGGAATGAGCGGAATCACGGCGCAGCGCTGGCTGATCCGCCGCTGGACATCGAACGGCGTCTCTTCGTCTGAGGGATCGTACTCGTGGTGCAGCTCGAGATCGGTGAGGGCGAAGAGGATCTGCCGCAGCATCATCGAGCCGGCGCGATACGTCCGGGCGGCGACGATTTTCTCGAACAACTCTTCGGGCAGCGGCTCGCCCGTCTCGAAGTGCCGCGTCATCCCCATAAGGACGGGGCGGTGGTAGCACCAGTTCTCCATGAACTGGCTGGGAAGTTCGACCGCGTCCCACTCGACACCGTTGATCCCCGAGGCGTCGGGATGCTCGATGATGGTGAGCATGTGCTGCAGGCCGTGACCGAACTCGTGGAAGAGGGTCTCCACTTCGCGGAAAGTCATGAGAGCCGGTCGCGTGCCGACGGGAGGCGTCTGGTTGCAGACAAGGTAGGCGACGGGAATCTGCAGTTCGCCCTCCACCCGCTGTCTCAGCATGCAGGTGTCCATCCACGCTCCCGCCCGCTTGTTCTCTGGCCGTGAATACGGGTCGAGGTAGAAGGCGGCGATCTTCTCGCCACGTTCATCGAGGACATGATAGAACCGCACGTCGTCGCACCAGACGGGGACCGGTTCCCGCGCCTGTTCGATGGTGACACCGAAGAGCCGATGGATCAGTCCGAAGAGTCCTTCCAGCACCCGCTCGAAGGGAAAGTAGGGGCGGATCTGCTCGTCGGTGAAGGCATACCGGCTTTCGCGCAAACGCTCGGCCCAGAAGGGGACATCCCAAGGCTTCACCTCTTCGGTGTCACTTTGCGAAGCTTTGAACTCCTGGAGATCGGCCAGATCCTTTTGGCCCGCTTCCCAACTCGTGTCGCGCAGTTCATTGAGCATCTCACGGATGGCGTCGACGCTGGGGGCCATCTTCCGCATCAGGCTGACTTCGGCAAACGAGGGCTTCCCCAGCAGCTGGGCCTTCTCGCGCCGGAGCGTCAGGAGTTCGCGCATAAGGGGTTGGTTGTCGCGTTCGCCGGTCGAGGCAAGGGTGACGAACCCGCGATAGACCTGCTCGCGCAGATCCCGGCGGCGAGCATGTTCCATGAAGGGGCCGTAGACGGGGAATTCGAGAGTCACCCGCCACGGGCCATGCTCGGCGGTGGCTTTGGTTTCGCTTTCGGGATGGGCGCGGTTCCACGACTGGGCCGTCAGGTGGCGGAGTGTGGGCGTGAAGCCGGCGATCTCGTCTTCCGTCGTCAGTTCGAGTCCGAAGGCTTTGATTTCGTCGAGGCAGTTGTTCATGAACTGCGTGGCGAGTTGCGAGAGCCGCTCTTCGATCTCGCCGAAACGCTTCCGCTGTTCGCCTTGCAGGCCGATCCCGGCGAGCTCGGCGTCTTTGAGTCGGTCCTTGACGATCCGTTTCTGGGCGGGGGAAAGCCGCTCCCACTCGGGGCCGTTGGCCAGGGAGGTGAAGGCCTTGTAAATCGGCTCGCTTTGGCGAACACGCAGGCTGTAGCGGACGACCTCCGGGTTGACCTCTTCATAAGCGGCCCGCAGTTCGGGACTGTTGCGGACACCCAGCAGATGCCCCACCGGCCCCCAACTCCAGGCGAAGGGGCGTTCCATTGCCTCGATGGGGGTCATCAGCGCGGCCCACGACGGCTGCAGGTGGGATTCGATGTCGTCGAGCTTCTTGAGTGCCGTCTCCAGTGTGGCCCGCACGGCGGGAACGACGTGCGCGGCTTCAATCCGGCCAAAATCGGGCAGGCCACTGGTGGCGAGCAGCGGGTTGTCGAGAGTTTCGGACATGGGGGAAATCTCCGGCGTATTCCACGAATGAATGAGTCGCATCAATGGGCCAATGGCGCTTGCCGCCAGCCTACCGCGCCGCGCCGAAACTGTCTCATGGGTGATGTCGGGGATGAATGTCCCGGCAAGGACTGGACGACCTGCCACCACCCCCTCACCACGCAGTTCCCGGCCAGCGGCAGGACATGCCGGAGAACTCTGGAATCGTTGGCCCAGGCATGCTCCCAACCTGAATTCCGACGAGTTGCCGCGACCTTTCCTTCATACCTGATGGTTTCTTTGACCGAATAGACGAGTGGGTGCATCCGCTTCCCTCCTCGCACCCCTCCCTCCGGCAGTTCTTGCCAGACACTCCTTTCCAACGGTCTCACCATGCCGATATCGATCCCGTCTCGACAACTGGATACGAACCTCCCGACCCCCAGGCTGCGGCGTGCCGCTTGGCTGGGCCGTGTGCTGGCGGCTTGCTGCCTGTGCCAGGGTGGTTTGTGGGAGGCCACCGAAGCCGTCGCCCGCGACCCGATCATTCCGCTGACCAACGGACAGCAGAAGGTCTCGCCGCACCATACGAATTCGGGCTTTGGGGTGAACGCACCGGCTGTGGGCGATCAGCGCGATGCCGGCCCCCGGGTGAAACTCCAGCACTGGGGTTCCAACTGGCAAAAGGTCTTCGAGCAACTCGCCGAGGAATCGGAATCCGAGCTGATCATGGAGCGGGTCCCCACGGGCCGCTTCACCCGCATCGACAAGCAGGAATACTCCCGCGCCGATGCCATCCGTATTCTCAACAAGGAGATCGAGCCCCTCGGCTTCCGGCTGGTCGAAAAAGGGAAGTTCATCATTCTGATGGATCTCCCCAGCATCCGGCCCCGGTATCAGCCGGTGGAATTGGCGGCGACCACCAAGCCGCCCCAGACGCAGCCCCCCTATGGTCAACAACCACCCTACGGCCAGCAGCCCCCATACGGGCAAGCGCCCTATGGCCAGCCTCCGTACGGTCAACCACCATATGGGCAACCACCCGCCGGACCGCATCCCTTCGCCCAGGCGCAGCCTCCCGCCCCACTGCTGCAGCCAGGCCAGATTCAGCAGATGAGCGGCCAACAGATGGCGGGCGTCCCACCCATGAACCCGGCCTATCCGGGCCAGGGGGGCCTCGCACCGAGTGGCGTGATGAACAGTGGCGTGATGAACGCCGCCCATGAGACTCAAGTTTCTCCCTACCCGCCCGCTCAAGGCATGGGCCAGGGCGCGGTTCAAGGAACGGCCAATCCAAATCATCCATTGATGCAGCCAGCCGCTCCGGCGGCGGGCCATCCCCTCGCGGCCAGTGAAATCAAGCCCGGCCAAGTGCCGCAGCAGGCTCCCCGTCCGAAGGTGGCGGTCGCCTTCAAACCCCGCCAGCACAAGGCCACCGAACTCGCCAAGGTCGTCTATCGCTCCCACAAGGAAAACGCCCGCCTCATCGACGCGGGTCGCTCCGGCAAGCCCGCCTTCAGCGTCTCCCGGGTCGCCTCCAAGGCGCAACCCGCGATCGAGTTCATGGTCTCCATCGACGATGAACGCGATCAGCTCTACATCGACGGAACGGATCTCGTCGCCCAGGGGGTGATCGATCTGTTGACCTCGCTCGACACCAAGGGCGATTGGCCCAGCGATGCCCGGATCGTCCCCACCACACCGAACGCCGCCATCATGTTGGCCCAGTACCAGCCCGATCTGGACAAGATGACCCGGCAGCGGAAGATGACCCTCGCGCAGGCCGCGAACCCCGTCCGCCAGCCTCCGGGTGCGGATCCGTTCGAAGAGAAGCCGGCGGAACCGCCAGCCGGGGAAGCCGTCAGGGGAATCGGGCCGCAATCCCCGATCGCCGATGTCGTCACGAACCTCAAGGGGGATGTGAACATCGAAGCCATCGGAGATCTGGGCGTGCTGATCCTTCGCGGCAACGAAGCCGACGTCGAACAGGTCATGAAGGTCGTCCGCGAGCTGGAGAAGCTCAGCGAAGCGACCGCTCCGCAGTTGCATGTCCTTTATCTGAGGCACACCGATTCACCCGCGATGAGCGAGCTGCTCACGCTGGTCTTCGACAGTCTCGCCAAGTTCCCCGGCCGGGCGACGCAGCCCCGGCAGAATGTGGCGCTGATCCCCGTCGACACCCCGAACGCGCTGATCATCGTGGCTCCCAAGAGCGACCTCGATGCGATCCTTGAACTGGCCGAAGAACTCGATCAACCGACCGATCCCGAATCCGAATTCGAAGTCTTCAGCCTAAAGACCGCCGTCGCCACGCAGGTGGTCACGACAATCACGAACTTCTATGCGACGCGTGTCGGCCTCGGCGCGCGAGTGCTGGCGATCGCCGATGCCCGTTCGAACTCCGTGATCGTGCGGGCCCGGCCACGCGATCTCGACCAGGTGAAGGCCCTCATCGCCAAGGTCGATCGCGATGAAATGGCGGCCGTCAACCAGGTGAAGATCATTCCCCTCAAGAATGCCGTAGCCGTTGAACTTTCGGCGGTCATCAACGCGGCCATCCAGAGTGTGCTGTCGCCACCGTCGAACCAGGCGGCCAACCAGGGTGGCGCCGCCACCGGTCTGGGAGGCAACCAGGTCGCGGAGGATTTCCGCCAGGTGCGGCCCGCGATCCTGCAGTTCCTCGCCACCGACGCCAACGCCCGCAAGGCGTTGCGATCGGGCATGCTTTCGGATATCCGCATCACGCCCGACACCCGCATGAACAGCCTCATCCTCTCGGCTCCCGAGCAGAGCATGCCACTCTTGGAGGAGCTGATCCGCCAACTCGACCAGCCGACGGCCGCCGTCGCCGAAATCAAGGTCTTCACGCTCACCAACGCCGATGCCACGCAACTGGTCACGCAGCTCCAGCAGCTCTTCACGCCCGGCGCCCAGCAGGGTGGCGGCGGCAACAACGCCCTGCGGCAGCAACTCGGTCTGGCCGTGGCCGGTGCCGACGACGCTTCCAGCAATCTCATCCCCCTGCGGTTCAGCGTCGACTCCCGCACCAACAGCATCACGGCGATCGGCGGGGCGGAAGCGCTGCGCGTGGTCGAAGCGATCCTGCTCCGACTGGATGAATCCGACCTGCGCGAACGCAAGAACGTCGTCGTCAAACTGAAGAACAGCCCGGCACTGGCGGTCTCGACAGCGATCACGCAGTTCGTCAACTCGCAGCTTCAATTGTCGCAGCAGAACCCGAACCTCGTCAGCTCCGTCGAGCAACTCGAACGGGAAGTCGTCGTGGTACCCGAGACCGGAACGAACAGCCTGCTCATCAGTGCCACGCCCAGATACTTCGACGAGATCATCAAGCTGGTCAACGAACTCGACCAGGCACCGCGGCAGGTGATCATCCAGGCGCTCATCGTGGAAGTGACGCTCGACAACGTCGACGAATTCGGCGTCGAACTGGGTCTCCAGGATTCGGTTCTCTTCGACCGCAGCGTGGTCGACGACCTGGTGACACTCACCGAAACGACGACCTCCCCCAACGGCACGCAGACAACGACCCAGCGGGTTATTTCGCAGACGGCCGCCCCCGGCTTCAACTTCAACAACCCCAGCCTGCCCCTGGGCAACAACACCACGGTCCAGCCCGGAACGGTCGGTTCGCAAGGTCTGTCGAGCTTCTCGCTGGGCCGGGTGAACAACGACCTGGGTTATGGCGGCTTGGTCCTCTCTGCCGGTTCGGAATCGGTCAACGTGCTGATCCGGGCCCTGGCGTCGCGCCGCCGGTTGCAGGTTCTTTCACGGCCACAGATCCGCACGCTCGACAACCAGCAGGCCCAGATCCAGGTCGGCCAGCAGGTGCCGATCGTCGATGGGGTGCAGATCGGTGCGACCGGTTTGGCGAACCCCCAGATCCGCCAGGATCAGGCGGGGATCATCCTCACCGTCACTCCCCGCATCTCGCCCGACGGCACGATCGTCATGGAACTGATCGCCGAGAAGAGCCAGTTCCGCGGCAACGGAGTCCCCATCTTCACCGACGCCACCAACGGCAACGTGATCGAATCGCCCATCAAGGACATCAGTGCCGCCCGCACGGCGATCAGCGTTCCCAACGGCCAGACGGTCGTCATGGGGGGGATGATCACCGCCTCGGACGAAACCAGCGAACGCAAAGTGCCGTTCATCGGCGACATCCCCATCCTGGGACATCTCTTCCGCTATGACAGCAAGAGCCATGTCCGCACCGAACTGCTGATTTTCCTCACCCCCCGCGTGATCTCCTCCGACGCCGATTCGGAGTTCATCAAGGATGTGGAAATGGGTCGCCTGCACTTCATCGAGTGCGAAGCGGAGGAAATGCACGGGCCGCTGCGGGCGATCAACGCCCCGGTCATGGGTGAACCCGACTGGACCAACGAGCTCTCGCCCACCGGCCAGCCTGTCGATCCGATGCCACCCACACCGGTTCCCAACACCCAGCCAACCCCCATCACACCGCAGTTGCTGCCCCAACCGCCGATTCCTCAGATCCCGGGGCAATCGCAAACCCGGATGAAGGATCCCGCCGTCATGCAGGCGGGTGCCACCGAGGCGATCCCCGATCCTTATGGCGAACTTCCGGAAGCGGTCACAAAGGTGAAAGAACCCCTAGTGACGACTTCCAGCACCGGCTCGAAATCGACCAAGGCCGCCGACAAGAACGCGGCCCGGAGTCAACCCGCCGTCGAGAAGCCGGCCGACAAGAAACCCGCCAAGAAGTGGTACTCGTTCCGCTGACACCCGGCACTCCCGGTTGCCAACCTCCCGTCCCCCCGATGCCTGCCGACGATCCGCGACTGTTGAATCCTCGAATTCGAACTGGCCACGCCATGCCGTCAACGATTGATACCCGACCTGCCCTGCTCGCCATCGTCCTGCTGGCCCAATCCTTCTCGGGTTGCGCCACACTGATGACGGGTTGGCCCAAGGGGGCCGAGAAGGTGGAATACTCCAACGCCCAGCGGCCGATCGGGCAGATCGTCTGCCTGTGGAATCCGGCGGAGGGCCGCGATCCCGAAGGAAAGCCTTGCCGGGGGTTCGCGGGCCAGGTGATGTTCATGTCGGCACGGTCGGCGATCCCGCTGGCCGTCAAAGGGAACGTGCGGGTCTATGTGTTCGACAACATCGGCACGACGGAGGAACAGACCAAGCCGGTGCATCAATTCGATTTCGATCCCGAGATCTGGGATGCTCACCGCCAGGCGAACACGTTGGGGCCGGCCTACAACGTCTTCATTCCCTACATGCGCAAGGGGAACCATGCCGCCGTCTGCAGCATCAGGCTCCGCTACATTCCCGAGGGGGGCACCAGTCCCCTCTTCTCGGACATGATCTCCGTCCGGTTTGAGGGGAATCAGCCCGCGAGCGCCTCGGCGTCGATGAAGGTGGATCGGTTTGTCGGTCCCGCCGGTTCCGCGAACGAGAAGACCAAGCAGATGATCGTTGGCAACGGCATGTCCGATCCTGCGGGAGACGCCGCGCAGAATCCCGTCCGCACGACGACGATTTCCCTGGATGCCGCCAACGGCCCTCGCCCGATGTCTTCGGGCAACCTGATGGCCCAGGATGGCCTGACCCGCGAGCTGGCTGCTGGCGGCCAGAACCCGCTTACCGGAGCGGGCATCGGCCAGGGAACGCCGGGCGATCTGATGCAGCAGATGGTCGACACACAGGTTTCGCAGAAAATGGCGTCCCAGACGCAAGCTTCCTCCGCCCGCATCCGCACAGGTTCCGCACACCCGGCTCTCCATCCGGTGGAAGCCGATGCGGCGGGAACGACCGGGATCGTCCGCGTGGGCTACGAAGAACCCGCCCCGCTCCCCGAAAGAAACCCCGGCGCCACCCATCTCCTGGACGACGAACCAGCCGAAAGTTCCCGCCACCTGCTCGATGACTGATGGCGCGGGGATGGATCCCAATTCCCTGATTTGCGACGGATAGCTTGAGTCGGATGTCTTCGTCCGCTCTCAAGTCATGAAGTTGAGGCCCAAAGGCGTAATCAGGCAGCTCCAGGTGGCGGAGGAGTTTGAAGGCCTCTGTCCAGGAAGTGCCCATTTTGGGGTTTCCTCTGCACCTGGGATTCAGCCACCTGGGAGGTTTCGACCCTCAACTCCACGTTCAGCGTGGGTGACGGCACCATCAGCGTGAGCTCCGGCATCGGTCTTCTGGCTCCAGTCCATCGCAGAAGTGACCGGTGAGTTCTATACGGAAGCGTTTAGCCCATCAGGTTTTGGGGAGACTTACCCAAACGCACTACATTCTAAAGAGGGGGTTCGGCGTTCTCACGCCGAGCCCCCTCTTTCCATTGGCACAACCGCAAAATATCTAAACAAACGCACCCTGTTCCGCAAGGAAAATCAGTTTCCTGAGATTTCCCGCTATTTGTGTTGCCAAATTTTCCGATCAGTGTATTCTGATGCGTAGGTGGTTCTACTCTAATCTCGTTGGGATGTTCATCCCTTGCCACCGTGATGACCCAAGCGATCCTAAGCTTGCGGAGCATTCTCAATCCCGTCGTTGTTCGTTCTGAACACTCTTTCTCTCAGGAGGCTACCATGCCACACGCTCGTCGAGGTTTCACGCTCATTGAACTCCTTGTGGTCATTGCCATTATCGCAATTCTGATTGCTCTCCTGTTGCCCGCAGTCCAGCAGGCGAGAGAGGCCGCTCGTCGCACGCAATGCCGGAACAACCTCAAGCAGCTTGGCTTGGCTCTGCACAACTACCACGATGTCTTCGGGACGTTTGTCTACCGGAAAGGTGGGACAGGGGCTTACAATTCCACACCCCAGCAGAATTCAGGACGCCGCAGCGGCCTTGTCAGCCTGCTGCCCTACATCGATCAGTCCCCTTTGTACAACCGCATTGAAGCTGGCGATGCGACAGGCACCACTTACGGCGGCGTGGCGGTGGCTCCGGGGGGGCCGCACGGTTGGGCGGGATGGTCCGTCTGGAATGTGACGATTCCAGGTTTCCAGTGTCCTTCCGATGCTTATGCCACTCCCGTGAGTAGCCACAACTACATGTTCAGCGTGGGTGACACGATCCAGGATCCTGCCAACGCCGGGACATCGAACCATGACCTGCAGAACATCAGCGGGCTCTTCGCCAACCGTCGCTGCAATGGGGTGCGCGACATCACCGACGGCACCAGCAACACCATCGCGATGAGCGAACGCTGCCGGGCCAACTTCGGCCTCACCACCAACAGCAACCGGCTGGCAATCGAAGGGGTGGCCATGGACAAGACTGGTCTGCAGGCCAATCCGTTGCAATGCCGCTCCATCACCACCAATGGCCGCTTCAATGCCACTGAAAACGTCAAAGGCTACTCGGGCACACGCTGGACCGACGGTCAGATTGAACGCGTCGGGTTCCACACGGTGCTGCCCCCCAATTCGGCCTCCTGCGCCGAGAGCAACAACCCCAACGCCGATTCTGCCGTGAGTGTCATCGCTCCCACCAGCCGCCACACGGGCGGTGTGCATGCCCTGATGGCTGATGGAGCCGTCCGTTTCATCAGCGAGAACATCGACACCGGGAATCTCGCCACCGGAGCCACCGTGGGCGGCCCCAGCCCCTACGGCGTCTGGGGTTCCCTCGGCACGAAGTCGGGCGGCGAAGCCACAGGCAACTTCTAGGCTCGCCTTCAGCACATGTCGTGTTGAGATCAACCAGATACCCCGTGCCGTTAGGTGCGGGGTATCTTCGTATTGATGGCCGTTGACATCGTCAGCCTAATGAGAAAAGACGCGATAGGCGGTTCGTTTGCTGTTCGAGTCCGAGATTGCCACAATGGCGGTTTGCTCCCGAGCCGGTCGCCGGAGATTGCAGACGGCGGCAGGCCGGGAAGAATCCATCTGTTGCCGGAACACGTTCTGCCATGTCCGATTCTGCCCGGTCCGCTTTCTCCTCCATTCTTCCGGTTGATTCCCAGGTGGAGTCGCCCGCGCGGCTGCAATCTGAACTCGTACTGGTTCTCGACTTCGGCTCGCAGACGGCACAGCTCATCGCACGCCGGGTTCGCGACCTCAACGTCTTCTGTCAACTCGTCCGGCACGACATCACCGCCGAACGCGTCAGGGAACTCGCCCCCAAAGGGATCATCCTTTCCGGCGGTCCCGCCAGCGTCTATGGCGAGAAGGCCCCCAAGTGCGATCCCGAAATCTTTAACCTTGGCATCCCCGTCCTTGGCATCTGCTACGGCATGCAGCTCGCCTGTCAGGCGCTGGGTGGCCACGTCAAGGCGGGGACCACTCGCGAGTTCGGCCGCACGGAACTCAAGAGCGTCGAAGACCATCCCCTGCTGGCGGGGATGCCTGCGGTCTCCACCGTCTGGATGAGCCACGGCGACCAGGTCGAACAGGTCGGCGACCAGTTCATCCCCATCGCCAGCACGCATTCCTGCCCCATGGCGGCGGTGAAGCATGCCTCCCGCCAGATTTTCGGCCTGCAATTCCACCCGGAAGTCACGCACTCCGAATACGGCAAGCAGCTGCTCGAGAACTTCCTCCGCACCATCTGCGGCTGCAGCGGCACATGGCAGATTGAATCGCTCATCGACCAGCAGGTCGCCGCCATCCGCACCCAGGTGGGGAATAGCCGCGTCATCTGCGGGCTCTCCGGCGGTGTCGATTCATCCGTCGTGGCGGCACTGCTCTACAAGGCGATAGGCTCGCAGCTCTCGTGTATCTTCGTGGATAATGGCCTCCTGCGAAAAGGGGAGTCCGACAAGGTCCGCGAGCGGTTCCAGAACCACTTTAAGACCGATCTGCATGTCGTCGACGCGAGCCATCGCTTCCTCTCGGAACTGGCGGGTGTGGTCGATCCCCAGCAGAAGCGGAAGATCATTGGCCGCGTGTTCATCGAGGTCTTCCGCAAGGAGGCCGAATCGATCGTCGACGCCCGTTTCCTCGCCCAGGGAACGCTCTATCCCGATGTCATCGAATCGGGTGGCTCGGCCGACGGCCCCGCCGCCACTATCAAGCATCACCACAACGTGGGTGGCCTCCCCGAACAGCTCGGCTTCGAGCTGATCGAACCCCTCCGCGATCTGTTCAAGGACGAAGTTCGCCGCATGGGCCTGGCGCTGGGTCTGTCGGAAGAATTGATCTGGCGGCATCCGTTCCCCGGGCCGGGATTGGGTGTGCGTTGCCTGGGATCGATCACTTCCGAGCGACTGCAGGCCTTGCGAGAAGCGGATGCCATTGTCCTTGAAGAACTGCGAAAGGCGGGACTGTACCGCACGATCCAGCAGGCCTTCGCGGTCATTCTCCCGGTGCAGTCGGTGGGTGTGATGGGCGATGGCCGGACGTACGAAGAGACAATTGCCGTTCGTGCTGTGACGACTGACGACTTCATGACGGCCGACTGGTATCCGCTCCCTTACGACCTGATGCGGACGTTGTCGACACGGATCATCAACGAGGTCCGCGGCGTCAACCGCGTCGTCTACGACATCAGCTCGAAGCCCCCCAGTACCATCGAATGGGAATAGCGTCAAAGGGTCTGCTGTCCGCACCCTCCCCGATGACTCACGAGAAGACCGCGCTGCCGCGGTCTTCTTTCGTTGTCGGGCTGTGAGGATTGTGCCGCCTGTTGACGAAGATCGACACCGCGCCAGGGAAGCCTGACAGATGCTTCACAGTCGGCGATGCGCCCTGTTTCAAAGCCTGGGTCGCAGCGCGCCAACACGCGAGTTTTCGATGTGGCATTTCGGAAACATTTCTCCTTTTTCAATTGGAAAACATGATAGCTGAGTGAAAAGCCGCGTTGCCCAAGAGCCACATCGCGAGTTGGCACAGGGACTGCCTTAAGGGGAAACCACTCGACGAGCTGTCAACGATCGCGACAAGGTGTCGCGACTTCCTGCTCATCGCTCGTCCCTTGTGCCGGGAGTCCCGCTAATGCTGATGTCTTTGTTTCGCGATGAAAATGGTGCCGTGATCTCCGCAGAACTCGTGCTGGTGCTGACGGTGCTCGTCCTGGGCGTGATCGTCGGCCTCAGCGAAGTCGCGGTGGCTATCAACACCGAATTGAACGATCTCTCCAACGCCTTCGGCCGCCTCGATCAGTCGTACTGCTACACGGGCTTCAAGGCCTACAGCAACGGCAAGTTCAAGAGCTATGTCGCCGGCAGCCACTACAAGGACAGCGTCGACGACTGCGACGTCAACGGCAGCTGCGAACTCGTCTGCGGCACCAGCAGCGTCGGTTACGCCGAAGGCAACTGATCGCTGTGGGGATGGCTACGACCCTAAGAAAGTGGGTCGTCATCGGTTCAACACAAACGTGTGTGAAAGAGGCTCTGGGGAGTGCGATCCCTGGAGCCTCTTTTTTTGTTTGAAGGCTGAGTCACCGGTTCAGCTCACTTGCTCCATTCGCCCAGTTCGACGACCAGGGTCTGTCGTTTGCCGTCCCTTAGGATATCGACTTCGACCGCGTCGCCGGGATTCCTCTCGCCGATCAACCGGACGAGATTGTCGAAGGTACCGGCCTCCTTGCCGCCGAAGCGGAGCACGAGATCGTCCTCCTTGAGTCCAGCTTTCGCAGCGGGGCTCCCCACCTTGACGATGCTGAGCCGCAAGGGAGTCTCTCCCTGGTTGGAGGTCACACCAAGGTAGGCCGATCCCCGTTCCTGGATCTGCAGGCCGGGGATCGCCCCCTGAAGTTCCGCCAGCGCACGCGGTGTGACGGGTGCCCCTTTCACATGGTAGATCAGTTCCAGGCGGGGGATGCGCACCAGATACTTGAGGCCCGCATCGCCCCCTTGCCAGTTGCGCCCGATGACGGCATACCGCTTGAAATTCTCTTCGTCGCCCCCCATACGCGGCGCCCGGCCGCCGAACCCGAATTCGATCGGTTGCTTCTCGATCGCACCCCCCAGTTTTTCAAACTGGCGGATCGCCAATTCGGCTGTCCGGTGTTCGTATTCCCGCAGTGTCGCCTTGACGAAGACGCGCATACTGTCCGAAGTGCGCCCCAATTCATCGAGGACATCGCTGATCCGTTCGAGGGAGGGATCGTCGGCTTTGGCGATCCACGACCGCAAGACATTCGCCAGCCGCATTCGTTGTTCCAGGGTGGCGGCCATCCATCCCTCCGGCAGCACCGTCACCGC
>PNLE01000072.1 GCA_013822855.1 Planctomyces sp. | reverse complement strand
CTTGCCGTCGGAGTTCTTGCTGGCAGAGGGCTTGGAAGCGTTCTTCTCCGCATCCTGACGATCGATCTTGTTGGTCAGCTTCTTGGCGTCCTCGGCGATCTTGGCCTGCCGCTTTTCAAGATCGCTCATCGCACCCCCGCGTTCCGTCGCGGAGCGGGTGTCCTGCTGCTGGCCGATCAGCTTGTTGACATCCTTGATGAGATCTTGCACGCGAGCCTTCTCGCGTTCGATCTCGTCCCGCCGGTCTTCGCTCTGCAGAAGATCCAGCAAGGCGGCCATCTGCACGGAGAGATCCTGCTGCTGCGAGATCGCATCCCCCAGCCGCTCCTGCTTGAGGAGTTCGATCAGCGCCTGCATCTGATCCGGGACGCGCGTTTCCTTGCTCTTGCCGATGGCGCGGACGATCAGATCGGCCCGTGCCGGATCGGTCTTCCGCAGATACTCCGCCAATTGCTGGAGCGTATTCTCGAATCGTTGATACCGGGCCGCCAGCGCTTCCTGCGAATTGGGGAGATCGGCTTCGGCAGGCTTCGCAGCCGCCTCCTGGGCCATGACCCATGAAAACGGCATCAAGCCGCCGAGCGTGACTCCCAGCACGATCAGCAGCGGCTTCAGCGACTCGGAAAGGAGGGCGAACCCTCCGCGACCCGTCGAGTACCGTGGGCGATTCGGAATCTCAAGACTTGCCGCCATGGGAAATTTCCCTTCCATATCGATCCGTCGCCGGGAGAAGAACCATACCCTCGCGACACCCATCCCACATGCCGCCAACGGCATCTATTCTTCAAGTGCCTTGAGAGCCTGGGCTTTTCGTCGCTGTTTCGTTTTCTCAGTCAGTTCATCCTGTTCACCAATAATAGCCTTGAGAAGCTCCAAGGCTTCATGGAAAGTTTCGAGCTTCTTCATCTCCAGCAAAACCTGATCCATCGTTTCAAGCAACCCCTGAATCTGCAAAATCGCATCTTCGATGGGCGGGGTCGGATCGGAATTCTGCTCGTTCGCCAGTTTGAACAGGCCCAGCGTGGCGTCGGTGGAGGGGAAGTCGACATCCATCAACCGGGTCAGCGGGCCGACGATCTTGCGGTCGATGCGATCCAGCATCTGCGGAGTGTCGACACTGTTGTTCACCAGTTCCTCGCGGATTTCCCGGAACGATTGCCGCACCGAATCGGTCGACTGGGCCGCCTGCCGGATCGCATACAAGGATCGTTCGCCGCAACCGGCGATCGCCTGGAGCAGTTCGGCCTTGTCCGCCGGCGCGGGTGTGGCGCGCGACGGGGCAATCATGTCGCGATGGCGGACGAGGTCGTCCCGCAGCCGTTGAACCTCAATAATCAGTTGCTCGAACCTCTTCCGCTCGTTGAGTTCCCGCGAATAGAGAATCGACAGAAGTTCTTCCGGCGAAACGATTGTGAACACGAAACGCTGTCCGTGACCCACGTTTGGGCCGATGCCCGCAATCGTGTTTCCATCGGCTGCCACGGCACTCACAGTCAACTTTTGTTTCACAGCCAAATCGAGTGGCAGGACGTCAAACCTCAGATAGGGCTCGGCTTCCGACCGGGTGAGCGGTACGACCTTCTGGGGGTTCGAGGCGTAACTGGCGACGGCCTGCTCCTTGAGCGTCGTCTCCGCATCGATCGAGTATTCAAACCAGATGCGATCGACGCCGTAATCATCCGTGACCAGGCCGGTGACGGGAATCCGGGCCAGTCGGGTGATGGAAGTTCCCACGCCGCGGAGTGTGGTTTCCACTTGCGGGGCCTCGTCGGTGATTCCCCTTAGCAGCAAACGGGCAGGTTCCGTGGCGGCGATCCCCTCGGCATCGATCAGCCACAACCGAAACTGGGTATCCGGGGGGAGCGGGATTGCTCCGTCGAGAAGTTCCAGCGGCTGCCCGGCGGCCTGGGCCTCAAGTCGCTCCAGTGCCTTGTGATGCAGCAGGAACGGGATGGCGATGGTCTTCCCGCCATCGCGAACGGCAGCTTGTGCGACATTTTCAGGCAGTGCCGTGGACTGGCGGGGCTGTCCCGCGACGGCGGCCGGCCAGACTTCCACCTTCGGTTTCGAATCGATTTGACTGGCGATCACTTCATACCGGAACGGCCCGACTTGCAGCTCGCAGCGCACATTTCCCAGCGGTTGCGGAGCTGTGATCACAAGATCCAATCTCGATTCCAGGGGCAGGCTGGCCTCGGTGCCGATGACCGGGACGCTGGTACGGCCATCCCCGGTGTTGAGCCCCGTGTATTCGGGGAACCGCACATCGAACGACAAGGCCGAAACGGTGGGAGGATCAACAACCTCGACCCGCAGTGGCGAGAGCGTGGTGTAGTCACCCCCCGTCAGCCAGAAACTCGTGTTGTCGAGCAGCGCCGGGAAGGTGTGTGTCGAAGTCCCCTGGCCATCGACCTGCAAATAAGTGCGGCCACTTCCCCGTCCATTACCCAACCGGTAATCCAGCCGGACACGATCGGGAGCGACCTTCTCTTGGGCCGTCTCGATCAGCAACGTGAGATCGGAACCTTTGGGGTGGCGATAGACGCCCTCCGCGAAAGGGATCTGGCGGTCGCCGGGCTGGGCGATGGCATACGCCTTCAGTTCAGTCATCCGGTTGCGATAGGTGTCGGCCAATTTGAGATACCCATTGGCCCAGGCCGCCACTCCCGCGAAGTTCATCACGGTGAGAATGGCGATGGAGATCCACAGCACCGAAGCCAGCAGGCTCGATTTGCGGAGCGGCGTCTGATTGAACACCCCGGCCAGATCGAGGTGGGCGACATCGGCGTTGGCCCTTTCAAGCGTGCGGGCGACCATCGCATCATGCATCGGCGAGACCGACGGCACCCGCCCTTCCTCGGCTTCGACAGCCAGAATCAGGCGGCTGTCGAGCTGCGGAAAACGCCGTTCCAGCACCATCGCCAGCGCCCGCTCCCGCAAACGTCTGGCCAAGGCTATTGCGAGTCGCCATCCGGCGAACACCACGATGCCCCCAAGTGCAGTGAGCAGGAAGGCCGCCCGAAACCACCGCGGCAATTCAAACCGGCTGGTTGCGAAGACCAGTTCGTCCAGCAGGAAGCTGCCCCAAAAACAGAGTGCCGCGATGACCAGGACGGCGAGGATCGTCTGCCAGAACAGATACCGGCGGATCGAGATCCGCAGCTTCGTGAGAATCTGCCGGATGGTCGCTCCGCTCGCCTTGAAAGGCCGCGCGGGACGAACGAGTTCAGCGGTGTTTTCGGCGGCGATCTGTGACATGACATTCAGTTCAACGAAAATGACTCATGATCGGGTTCGTGACCATGCGGGACACACAGGCTGTCATGTTCAGGATCGGTTCAGGAGTTCGTACCAGTCCATCAGGCCAGTTTGAGCAGTTTTCGAGTCAGCCACTCCAAAGAGACCAGCCCCACGAGGACAAACAAGACCCATTCACGATCCCAGAGTGTTTTGAGACGCTGGTCGATCAGGATTTGTTCCGCACGATTCGGGAAGAGGGCCACGATTTTCTCCGGGCCCGCTTCGTTGGCGGCTGCGGCGGGATTGGCGGAAAGCCGCATTTCGCTGAGGTTGAAATAGGCTCCCCCCGTCCCCTCGGCCAGGTTTTTGAGGCCTGCCACATTCTGGCGGATATTCTCGTCTTCGAGCTTTGGCAACGCGACCGTCACCTCCTCCTGGAGCCTTTCGGAAGACTGCGGAATCTCGACTGCCAGCTTGTAGACACCCGCCAATGAGGCCCGGAAATCCCCCACGAACTCGCCCGGCCGGTTGGGATCCGCCGTCAATACCCGGGGGGGAATGACGGGACGTCCCGTAGGATCGAGAAGCTCCAGGGGAATGGATGGGGCCGAAAGGGGTTGGAATTGGGTATCCAGCAACCGGGCCCGCACGCGGACCGTCTGACCCAGGGCGATGCGGCGCGTTTCCGGCATGAGCAGGCCCCGGCGGTTGCCCCTCTTGAGCCGGCCTTGCGAGAACTCGCGGATCGCCTTGATCCAGAAGCGGTCGTAATCCTCTTCGTCGACCGAGCGCAAACGCCACATTTCGCCGCTCCCCAGATAGAATGTGCGGCCCTGCCCGAAGAACTGCGAGGCCATCACAATGGCCGACTCGGAACGTGGATCGGAGAAGCGGCTGTAGACGGTCGCACCGGCCTTGGGGCCGCTGGTGGGATAGCACTTGTAGAAGCCCGTGAACTCCTTCCAGCGGGCGAGGGATGAAGTGGCTTCGTCGGTCATTTGGAGGAAGCTGGCCGCCTCCCCTTCCGGTGTGAAGGCCAAGGGCCAAGGCTGCGAATGTTCCTGGTCGAACCTCAGATCCGACAGGTACGAGTTGAGGACGACGGGATAAAGCTCCTGCAGCTTGGCCAGTTGCTTGCCCAGCGCGCTCTGCTCGGCGGTGGCCGCCGAAACCGCCGCCACTTGGAGGGTGTTGACATCCCCCGCGATCACGATGAGACCGCCGGCTTCCTGGAACACCCAGTCGTAGAGCAGATCGATCGATTCGGGAGGGATCAGCCGCCAGTCGGGATCGAAGGCGATCACGACATCGTAGCTGTAGAGCTCTTCCCGCGAACTGGGGAAGCTGGTGAGGAGGTTGTCCGACTCCTGGCTGGTTCCCATCGAGCCGGTCTGGAGCAGGACATCAACGTCAATCCCCTTGTGGCGGAAGAGGAGGTTGCGGACGAATTGATAATCGCGCATCGGGCCACCCGCGACGAGCAGCACCCGCGTCGGTTTGTCGAGGGCGTTGATCGTCAGCGATTGGAGATTGTCCTCCAGGTTCACCTCCTGCACCGCGATCGCGGGTTTCGCGCGGATGGTGTATCGCGTTGAACCGGTCTTGTCGGCCTTGAGCGCGAACTTCGCTTCCAGTGGAACATTGTCTCCCGTGATGACCAGTTCCTGCGAGGAGACCGTCGTCTCCGTGGGATCGTCGGTCCCTTTGGCCAACAGTTCCACATTGACCTTCTGCCCGGAGAGTCCTTGGGCCGTGAGGAACGCGACCACATCGAACGGATCGCCGACCTGGACATCGGTGGGGGCCTGCAGATCCGCCAGTTGCACATTGCGTGGGGGTTCGGTTCCGCCGACGCCGAGCGTGACGAACTTGACCTTCTGGGCGATGGCGCGATCACGCGCCGCATCGAGATCGATCCCCGCGTTGTTCGCTCCGTCGCTGACCACGATCATGCCGGACAACGTGCGTCCCGCCAGTTGCCGGATGGCGTCGCTGAGCGATTCCCCCAGGCGAGTTTCCAGGCCCGCCGGAGTGGTCACTTCCACCCAATTGAGGGCTTTGGCGGGATCCACCACGACCGGTGGGTTGGCGGTATCGGCGGGGTTCGACGCGGCCAGCGGGAGCGTGGTCACCGGCCCTTGCAGCAGCGAGTTGAAGGTGAAGATCGAGACCTCGTGCTGCTGGCGGAGGCTCTGGAGCAATGGCGATTGGGCCAGCAGTTTTTGGACAAGCTCCGCTCGCGTTTCGCCTCCCGTGCCCATGCCAGCCGTCTCCGGTGTCGGCTGCGCACCTTCGGCCGGGGAACCGGTGCGGGCATCGGCGGCGGGATGTCTCATCGAGAGGGAGTTGTCGATCAGAATGGCGACCCGCGAGGGCCGGGTCATCGACTCCTGCGTGCGCTCCTGCGGATTGAGCCAGATGACCAGGAGGCCGACGAACATGGCGATGCGGAGTGTCGTGAGCCAAAGGCGTGGGAGCGTGCCGAGTTCGCGGGTGTCCTTCCTGTAGAGCCACACGACATAAGCGATGATGGCCGCACCACCCAGAACCAGCAGGATCCAGGTCGTGGGATCATCCGGCCATGCCCATTCGGTCATGGTCACGGTCGACGGCGGGCGGGCTTCCGTGGACGCGGCACCGGGAGGATTGGCGACGGGAAGAGTGGTCACGGAAGGAGTGGCTGTGGGCGTTGTTTCGCCACCAGCCTGCGCGACGGGCAAGAAGTTCAGCAGTCGGGGGAGCAGGTTCATCGGGCCACCTGACCTTTCGCCGGGTGGTAACTGAGGCGGTAACCCAACCACTGCTCGGCGAGCAGCAGCAGGATCAGGGCCGCGAGAAGCAAGGTGCGAATCTCCGAACCGGCTTCCTCCCCCTCGACCCACGAAAGCTCGCCAGCCTCATGGATGTAGACACGCTCCGTATTCCCCATCGTCTTGCGGAGGGAGTCGGTGGGAATCACCGCCAGGCTGCTCTCCTCCAGAGGGACGTTGTAGGCATACAGCCGTTCCTCGGAGATCTGGTTCTGTGTCGTGAGCCGGACGGTGTAAATGCCGGGGGTGTCGGTTTCTTTTTGTTCGACCACCAGCCGGATGTTTCCCGAGGCGGATGCTTCGGGTGTCGCTGGTGCCGGATCGGCGGGGTTCGCGGCGGGTTGGTTTGCCGTGGCCGCCGGGGCTGCGTCCTGCTGCGGAGCCGCTTGCAGGCGAAGGGTTCGCTGCCCATCCGCCTCGGGAACCGACAGTTCCACCTGATCGGTGTATGTCGCGGGGTCGAGGGAAAGACGGATCGGCTCGCCCACGATTCGCAACGATTGATTCGGGCCGTTCGAGATCAGGGACTTCACGAGATCGAGTTGGAACACGACATAAGAGGGGTTGAGCGCCCAGTCGTTCCATTCCGGATGGGCCGTCGTGAGCAGCAACGTGACCCGCCCCGCCCCGAACGGTTTCTCGATCATCACTGGGCGACCACTTTTGTGGCGTGCGATCGTCTTCGAGGAATCGCCGCGCGCCAGATCATCGCTCACCCACTCGGGAGATGGCTCAAAGAGTTTATGGATATGCACCGCATCCAGGAACGGGTTGTCGTCCCCTTGGAGAATCGTGAAGGCTGGGTGGTCGCCCGCTTTGAGATCGGGTTCGGAGGAGGTCACATCCAGCACGAACTCGACGGGAGCACTCCCCAGCGGCAGCGGAGCCAGACCGGATCCCTCCCGATGGAACGTGCGATTGAAAGCATCGCCGCGGACGGAGTTGCCCACGGCCATGACCAGAGCCCCGCCCCGCCGTACATATTTTTCGAGATAGTCCAGCGAATCGGGTGGCAGTTCGCCCACGTTGAGCAGATAGATGAGGCGGTAGTTGTCGAGCGGCCGACGGCGGAGGATGTCGGCGTTCTCGATCGTGGTTTGAAGGCCCGTCGCCGCGGGGTCGGCGGCGAGTGCGTCGGCAACATACGAGGCCGCATCGCCCGCCGGATCGCCATCGACGATCAGAATGGGAATCGCCGCCGAGACGTCGACACTCAGATAGCGGACGTTGTCGACGGGATAATTGTCGGTGTCGAGCCGGATTTCGACACGCCTGCGGCCCGGTGAAGGGAATTGCAGATCGACTTCATGCAGAACTTCGACACCGGGTTCGATCCGGTCGAAAATCACCGTGGCGGGGGTTTTGACACCGTTGTCGTAGACGGAGGCGCGGACATCGGTCGCGACTTCCGTACCGAAGTTGGTCACGCCGGTCGTCAGTCGCAGGGGGACACCCGCCGCCGCCGTGGCGACGGCACCATCTAGCCGGGTGACGGCCAGATTGGGGCCCGCCATGGGTGTCGTGCGGATGAGATGAACCGAGACATCGGCTTTGGCCAGTGTCTCGATCTGCGAGGCGAGCGGCTTCTGATCATTCCAGTCGCGTGAGCGGAAGTCCGAGACGACATGCAACTCGCGAACGCCTGCTTTATCCGCAAGCAACAGATTTCCGGCCGATTGCAGACCTGCCGCGAAGTCGACCCGCTGATGGGTGGGTAAAAACGAAGCGGGATCGAAGCGCGAGGCCAACTCTTCGACCAAGGGCTGGTTGACATCGCGATCTGTGATCAGCGGCTGGTTGGGTCGGGAGGCCAGCAGCACGGTCAAACGCTGGGTCTGCGGCCGACGCGCCCCCTCCGCTGCGAGCTTGCGGATGACGGCCAATCCTTCAGACCACGCGGTCGTTTCCCCGCGTCGTTCGCGGGTCGACGCACTGTCATCCAGCAGGACGACATGATGCGTGCGTGAATCGCGGAACAGGGCGAATTGCGAAGGATCGAGCACCAGCCGGGAGATCAGCAGCAGCAACGCGAGTACGATCAGCGTTCGCAGCAACAGCAGCAGCAACTGTTCGATGAGCAGCCGCTGGCGGTTCCGCTGCTGGGCCTGGAGCAGAAACTCCATGGCTGCGAACTGGACCCGACGATAACGCACCCGGTTGATCAGATGGATGATCACCGGCACGGCGATGAGTCCGGCACCCACCAGTGCGATCGAAGGATTGAAGAAAAGTGAGGAGAGCCAGGTCATCTTGCATCCGCAGAGGGCGTATCGGCCGGCTTCCGCCAGGCCGCGAGAATCCGTTCGCGATTTCCAGTGTTATCCCGTGTTATTCAGACCGGCACTCCATTTTCAGCGGTCTTTCGTTCATCAAGTTCGACGTTCAAGAGCGTTGGCTCTGGTGCATCCCCATCCGGTGATTCATATAGTGCAGCAGGACGGCATCCAGGTTTTCACTGGGTCTGACGATCTGATAGTCGATCACGAATTTCGCGCAATGCTTGCGGATCTCGTCGAGAAACGCCTGCATGGCAGCCAGATAGCCCTCACGTAGCGACCTGGGATCGCAGACCAGTTCCCCGGCGTCTTCGAGTCCCTCGAACTTGGTCGGTCCGCTGAATTCGAAGTCGAGTTCCGCATCGTCCAACACGTGGAAGAGCATCACATCGTGCCCCCGGAACCGCAAGAGGCGCAGGCCTTTGAGCAGTCCATCACGATCCGCCAACAAGTCTGATACGATGATGATCAGCCCTTTGCGGGATTCCTGATCGGCGACCTGGGCGAGAATGTTCCCCAGATTCGTCTTCTTGGCCGGAGCTTCGCTGGCCAAGCCGTTGAGGATATCGAGCAACTGCGTCTTCTTGCTGCTCATGGGAATGCGTGAGCGGATCTGGTCGTCGAATGTGACCAGACTGACCGCGTCATGCTGCTTGAGCAGCAATAGCGAAAGGACCGCCGCGATCTGCGTGGCGAATTCGTGCTTGGTCTTCCCCTGCGTGCCGAACAGCATCGACTCCGACAGATCGACGACCAGCGTCGTCCGCAGATTCGTCTCCTCTTCGTACTGCTTGATGTAGTACTTGTCGGTCTTCGACCAGGCCTTCCAGTCGATGCGGCGGAGATCGTCGCCGGAAACATATTCCCGGTGCTGGGCGAACTCGACCGATTGACCGAAGTACGGACTCCGGTGCATCCCGTTCAGAAACCCTTCGACGACGTTGCGTGCCAGAATTTCCAGACGGGCGACCCGAGCGATGGCCTCAGGCGGCAAAAATCTTCTGGAGTCTTGGGTCACGTGTCAGCTCGCCTTCCTTGCTGGGTGTCACCTTGAGGAGTTCCGCCACCACCTTGTCGGTGTTGATCCCTTCGCTTTCCGCGGCGAAGTTGGTCACGATGCGGTGCCGCAGCACGGGGGCCGCGAGTGCCGCGATGTCGTCCGTCGAGACATAGGTGCGACCGTTGAGCAGTGCCCGGGCCTTGGCCCCCAAGAGCAGGAACTGGACGGCCCGCGGTCCGGCACCCCACGAGAGCCACTCGTTTACAAAATCGGGCACACCCGGTTCGCGGACGCGCGTCTGGCGAACCAGTGCGAGGGCGTAGTCGATGACATGCTCGCTGGCGGGAACTTGCCGCACCAGCTTCTGGATTTCGAGGATGTCAGCCCCGCTGAGCACCTGCTGGATGGTATCCGCCTGGACGGAGGTGGTTCGCCGGGCGATTTCCCGCTCTTCGAGGAAAGTGGGATACTTCACATAGACCTTGAACATGAAGCGGTCTTGCTGGGCTTCGGGAAGGGTGTAGGTCCCCTCCTGCTCGATCGGGTTCTGCGTGGCGAGCACGAAGAACGGATCGGCCAGCACATGCCGCGACTGTCCGACCGTCACCTGCCGCTCCTGCATGGCTTCCAAAAGTGCGGCCTGCGTTTTGGGCGGCGTGCGGTTGATTTCGTCCGCCAGCACCACGTTGTGGAAGAGCGGGCCGGTGATGAAGCGGAATTCCCGCTTGCCGGTCTCCTTGTTCTCCTGCAACACATCCGTCCCCGTAATGTCGGCGGGCATCAGATCGGGGGTGAACTGGATGCGGGCGAAGGTCATTGAGAGACACCTCGCCAGCGTGCTGATCATCAACGTCTTCGCCAGACCGGGCACACCTTCGAGAAGGATATGCCCTTTGGAAAACATGGCAATGAGCAGTTGATCCACCACATCGTCCTGACCGACGATGACTTGGGACATTTGTTCGCGTATCGATCGATGAGCATTCGTGAGCTTTTCGATCGCTTGATCCAGGGCGGCACCGCTGTCAGCCATGCACGGTCGCTTTCGGAAATTCGGTAATGGAGGGTCGGCACTCCCTGTGCCTCATCGGATCTTAACCCCGCTCCCCCCCCGAATCGACCGCCTCTTCCGAAAAATCTTGCGGATTGTTTGTGGTTAGTTGTTGGGTGTTTGGTTTCCGAAATGCAAAAGAGCACGCCTTCCTGTCTTGGGAAGAGCGTGCTCTCGGGGTCGCTGATTTCTGGGACGACCATGAATTGCCGCCACTCGGTGCGAGTCAGGTGATGATTACCGATCGATTGCTTGCGGCCTCTTCCATCAGCTTACGCATGCGGTCGGCGGTCAAATCGGGTTCCACGACCAACCCGTCGAGCAGCATGGCGCTGGAATAGAGTTGCAGCCCGCAATCGGCGATGAAGTCGTCGTTGGTGCCCGATGTCGAGAGGGCCGCCAGGCGCGAAATCAAAGGGGCCTGGGGATTCACCTCGAGGATACGACGACTGAGACTGAAATCCTTGACGTTCTGGCTGAGGACCTTCTGGAGCTGGCTGCTCATCGAACCTTGGGGGTTGACGAGGCAGACCGGGCTGCTCGCCAGGCGTGTCGCCTTGCGGACATCCTGCACGCGCTCGCCCAAGGCTGTGCGGAAAATCTCCAGCACGCGGTCGAAGCCAGCCGGGGCGATGGCCGAGGAACCACCCTTTTCGTCGGTCGAGGACGAGTCGGCGGGTGTCTCGGTCGAGGCGGGAAGCTGGATATCGGCGGAGTCGATCGAGACCAGGGTCTTCCCCTCGAACTCCTGCAGATGCGACAGCGCGAACTCATCCACCGGGTCGGTCAGGAAGAGGACTTCCAGCTGCTTGTCGCGGAAGGTTTCGTAATGCGGGTTTCTCAAGAGGCTCGCCAGATCCGGCCCGCCGAGATAGTAGATCTGCGTCTGGTCTTCCCGCATCCGCTTGACGTAATCCCCCAGCGAGGTCGTCGCCCCGGGAGTGACGTTCTGCGAAGAGGCCAGTCGCAGGAGCTTGGCGATCTTCTCGCGGTTCTCGTAATCCACCCCGACGCCGCCGCGCAGCACGGTGCCGAACTGCTCGTAGAACTTGGCATAGGTGGCGGGTTGCTCTTCGGCCAGATCGGCCAAGTGATCTAGAACCTTCTTCGTCAGCACACGCCGCAACTTTGGAATCAGGCGGTTGTCCTGCAACGTCTCGCGCGAGACGTTCAGGGGGAGATCAGCCGAATCGACCAGCCCGTACATGAAGTGCAGGTAGTCGGGGAGCAGATCCTTGTTGTCGTCCTGCACGAGGATCCGCTTGGCGCACAGCGCGAGGCCATGTTCCAGGCGTCCGAAGCCTTGAAGTTCCAGGTTCGCGGGCGGGCAATAGAGGATCGCCTGGAACTGCAGGGGCGAATCGGCCGAGAGGTGCAGGTGCCAGAGCGGTTCTTCGTTCGTGTGCCGCGTGAGCCATTGATAGAAGCTCTTGTACTGCTCGGGCGTGACCTGCGATTTGGGCTCAACCCAGATGGGGGGCTGGTCGTTGACGTGTTTCTCACCCACGTAGACCGGATGCGGCACGAAGGTCGAATACCGCCGCACGATCGATTCGAGGCGGTAGTCCTGGGTGAACTCCTCGGCCACATCCTCCTTGAGATGCAGGACGATCTGCGCGCCGCGGGGGGCGTCGTCCACCGGTTCGATCGTGTACTGGCCGGTGCCATCCGAAGTCCACTTCCAGCCGGTTTCTTCGCGATAACTGCGGGTGATCACATCGACCGTATCGGCCAGCATGAACGCGGCGTAAAAGCCCACTCCGAAATGGCCGATGAGCGAGAGATCGGAGGATCCGCCGGACTTCTCCTCGTTCGCAGCCTGCGATCTGGCTTCGGCGGCCTTCTTCATGAACTCCAAGGAACCGCTGTGGGCGATCGTTCCGAGATTCTCAATCAGTTCGTCGCGTGTCAGGCCGATGCCGTTGTCGGAAATGGTGAGCCTCTTGGCCTCGGCGTCCGGTGTCAAAACGACTTTCAGAGGCACATCGTCCCGATACTCGGCATCGGAAAGCTGGATGTGACGCAGTTTGTTGAGGGAGTCGGAGGCATTGGAAACCAGTTCGCGAATGGCGATTTCGCTGTTCTGGTAAAGGGAGTGGGACAGGATCTTCAGCAGCTGCTTGATCTCGGTCTGGAACGTGAACTCTTCGCGTGCGGTGGTGGTCATCGAGGGCCTCGTGAATCCGCGGATGCTGGTGAACTGACAATCAAAAGGTCGGCTGTGGTCTGCCATTGTGGCAGGCAGTCGCCGTGTGATCATCTATGGTGCAACCATCGTTCCGAACTCATCGAGACTTTGGCGTCAGCGGTGTTAGACAAGACGGCGAAAGACTTTGCGCAATTGAAATCGCACGGAGCATATCAAATTGTGATAGGCACTTTCTTACTTGCGGCTAACCTCCTCTGGGCCACTTCGAGGCGTGGAATAATTTGCGATCGGCGAAACATCTTCAAGGCGTGTTTCTTGAAGCCACTGGAGCAGGCACCCGGCGGCGGGTTATGGTGATGGATCAGACGATGTTCTGAGTTCACTTCCATCTCATTTCGCCCACCCCTCCCCTATGAGACACCGGCATGTGGTCTCCACCGAGGCTCCCGACATCGCTCGGCATTGGTCTGATACTCCTCGCGGGTGGACTGAACCTCCGCGCGGATGAGTTCGAACTGCTCAATGAACAACGGCAGGTGCGGCAACTCTCGGGAAGGTTGGCGGGCGAAGGGCAAGGTGCGGTCGCCATCGAAAAGACAGACGGCAGCTTTGAGGTTGTCGGCAGTGGGGCCGTCAAATCGAGAAAGCCGGGGGAATCACCGACCCCGCTCACGCCGATCGCCATGGCCCGTCAATTGGAGGAGGAGTTCGGTCCGGAAACCTGCGTGACTTCCGTCGATGCCCCTTATGTGGTGGCCCTCATCCTGGCGGCGCCACTCCCCAAGGTGCACGAACCGCGGGCTACGGCTTTTGGAAAGAAGGCGACCCGCTTCTTCAAAACCGTCGAAAGCGTCTTTGAAAAGTATGCCCAGGATCTGAACCTGCCGTTGGAACCGCCAACCCATCCGCTGGTGGTTATGATCTTTGAAACCAACGATCAGTTCATCGAATACTTCAACGAGCAAACGGGCGGGACGGGTCTTTCCGCCACGAATGTCCTGGGGTTTTACTCGGCGGCTTCCAACCGGCTTGTCTTGAGGATGGCTGAGTGCGACAGCTTCGAAGTGCCGCTCCACGAGGCGATCCACCAGCAGGTTCACAACCGAGGGCTGTTTCAACGATTGGCACCTGTCCCCGTCTGGTTCAACGAGGGGATTGCCACAGGATTCGAAGCGAACGGGGAAAAAGTCACGGGCGGGCCGGGAAAATTGAACCTGCGCTATGCCCGGGCTGCAATGGCCGCCCAGGCGGTCGATTGGAACGAGATCATCGGGGACGATCGCGCCTTCCGAGGGGATCTTCTGGCGGGGGAAGCTTATGCCCACGCCTGGAGCCTGCACTGGTTCCTGATGACGAAGTACAAATCCCAGTATGCCCAATATGTGAAGGCGCTGGGCGAGAAGCCGGTGTTGGGGGTCGATTCCCCCGGGTCGCGGCGTCGGGAATTCGAGACGATCTTCGGCAAGAACGTTGTTGAGCTGCAGAAGGAACTCCCGGGAGCCCTGGATGCGGCCCTCAAGAAGCAGAAGGTGGTCGACCGTGATCAAGTCCGCCCAGGCTACATCGCTGGCAACTCCAATTTGGCGTCGGTCGAGATCAAGGCGACCACCAGCGGGCCCGCCGGGCGTATGCAGGTGGAGGGGCAGATCAAGAACCTCTCGACCATCCGCCCCATGACCTTTCTAGTCACGCTGACCACCGATGGCGGTCTCTATACCCAATGGCTGATCCCGAATCTGGCGACCTACAAAACGTCGCCATTGGTCAAACGCCAGCCGTCTCACCCCATTCCCGGAAGCGGGGCGGGTCCCAATACCTCGTTCCGCTTCACCATTGAATCGGCACTGCCCGAGAGTGCGAAAGCCAAGCAATGGGAGTCGGGCCAATTGCCGGTCCCCGTGGTCTCACGATAGCGTCTTTTAATCAGTTTTTGATCTCTCCAGAGGCCTGTCAGAAAGCTCGGGGCAGGATCGATTGGAAGTAGTTGACGCTTCTGAGGACATCACCCACGAGATCGTCACCTTGGGTGCGCATAGAGGTGAGCCAGCCGCGGTAGTCCATCTCCTCCAGCGTCGCGACGACTTCCAGCCAGGGGACGGAGCCTTCGCCGATCGCCGTTTCAATGCCGCCGCGCTGAAAGTCGCGCACTCCGTCCCGGAGCGTGATGTGGCCCAGATGGCCATGCAGTGCGACCAAGGATTCCGCGACGGGAACGCCGTTCATCGCGAAGGAGGCCGTGTCGAAATCGATGGCGACCCGCCCCGTCGAGATGCTGCTGGAAACATGCTTTAGTTCTGCGGGGGCGTCTCCCGAGGGAATGAGGCAGAGCGTCACTCCCGCGTGCTCGGCGACTCGGGCGAGATCCGTCAGAACTTCAATGAGCAGCGCGTGCTGCTTTTGTTCCGCCGGGGACGTCTTTTCGTCATCGATCCGGGGAAGGCGTCCGGGGCGGAAACAGACGGTCCCCAGACGCAGCTTTCCCGCCAACTGAATCGCGTTCCGGATGGCCCCGAGGCGGGTGTCCAACCCCTGCTCTTCATAAAGCGGCTGCTTGAGCGGAATCCAGCCTCCCTGGAGGGTCAGGCCGATCTCGGCGGCGAAGCGTTTGAGTTCCGCCAGGGCGGTGGTCGACCAGTCGGGGCCGTTGACTTCGCGGGCCAGATCCAATTGCACGCCGCGAACCCCCGCATCGCCGACCGCCTGCAGCGATTGACGGATCGGAAGTCGGAACAGGCGGGTGGGGAGGGAAAGCTGATTCTGGTTCATAGGGAGCGCGGTGGGCCGTGCGAAGGTGACGAAAGCTCGGGGAAGATCTGTGGGGATTGTGCGGATGGTAACACGAAGGGACAACCGAAGTCCCATTCGCCCCGGCATTCGCTCGTTCCCGCCATCCCCTCGTGTTACTTTATATGAAGTTGAAATGAGAGATGGCGGAAACAATCCAAGAGTGGCAAACCAAGAAGTCTGTCGAAGAGACGTGGCATCCGGGAAGTGAGAACTGTCGATGGCGGCGCGTGTGGGTCTGTGGATGGTGGGTGCCTGGGGTGGTGTCGCAACGACGGTCGCCACGGGTTTGTCGGCCTTGCGGCAGGGTCTCACGGAGCCGATGGGGCTGGTGACGGCGCAGGAACCGTTCACGAAGTTGCCGCTCGCCGGTTGGGACGACTTCGTCATCGGCGGCCATGACATTCGCGATACGACCTATGCGGCTGAAGCGAATGTTCTTTGGGAAAAGTCGCGGGTCTTCTCGCCGGGGCTGCTGCAGCAGGTGGCGGAAGATTTCGCCGTCTGGGATCAGAACATCCGTCCGGGTGTGATGGTCAACGTGGGGGAGCGGATCAAGTCGTTCGCCGGTCCCAAGACGCGGGCGTTCGCGGAAGACACGCCCCTGGCGGCCATCACCCGCATTCGCCGCGATCTGGAGGAGTTCCAGGTGCGGCATGCACTCGACCGGGTCGTCGTGGTGAATGTGGCCTCGACCGAACCACCACCGGAATCCTCGCTCAAGTCGATGACGTGGCCCGCGATGAAGTCGCTGATCGACAGCGGCGATCATTGCCCGATCCCCTCGAGCACCCTGTACGCCATCGCCGCGTTTGAAAGCGGCTGTGCACATGTCAACTTCACACCCTCCGTGGGGACGGACTTGCCGGCACTGAATGAGCTGGCCCTCGAGCGGAAGGTGGTCCATTGCGGCCGCGACGGCAAAACGGGCGAGACGCTGCTGAAATCGGTGCTTGGGCCAATGTTTGCCGCCCGCAATCTGCATGTGAACAGCTGGGTCGGGCACAACATCTTCGGCAACATGGACGGCAAGGTGCTGGACGATCCAGCCAACAAGGCCAACAAGGTGCAATCCAAGGATCACCTGCTGACCGAGATCCTTGGCTACAAACCGCAAACGCTGGTCTCGATCGAGTACATCGAGTCTCTGGGGGACTGGAAAACGGCTTGGGACCATATCCACTTCGAAGGGTTCCTGGGCACGAAGATGGCCATGCAGTTCACGTGGCAGGGATGCGACTCCCTGCTGGCGGCTCCGCTGGTGCTGGATCTGGTGCGGCTGACGGAGTTCGAAGCGAGATCGGGTTCCCAAGGTTTGATGACATTCCTGGGTTCGTTCTTCAAAAGTCCGATGGGCTGTTCCACCCCCGAGTTCGCCGCCCAATACCGGCAACTGGTTGATTGGGCCGAATCCCGGTTCTAATGACCCCACTTTCGCGGCGAACGGGCTTGGGGCTTGCTGCCTATTGCCTTGATCGGGGATACTGATTTAGTTGCGTTCATGCCTCGGATCGCACACGCCAGCGAAAGTTGTTTCACAGGAGCCGCCGTCATGCGCCAGGATCTCTCCCTGCTTCAATGGCGGCGTGTCTGGCGGATCGTGGGTCTTATCCTCGTGGGAGTTTCTTGGCCGTCCTGTGAGGTGCAGGCGGGCAAGCTCGACTACAACCGCGATGTGCGGCCGATCCTGTCGAACAAGTGTTTCCGCTGTCACGGCTTCGACGAGAAGAATCGTGCTGCCGACCTGAGGCTGGATGTCGCCGAGGGGGCTTTCGCGCAGCGCGACAGCCAGGCGGCGATCGTGGCCTTCCACCCGGAACAAAGCCTGCTGGTGGAACGCATCACGACCACCGACACCGATCTCAAGATGCCGCCCCCGGATGCTCCACAGCAGCTCAGTGGACCGGAGATCGAAGTTCTTCGGCGGTGGATTCGTGAAGGGGCCGAGTACCAGCCGCACTGGGCCTTCGCGCCGCTGGTGAAGCCTGCGGTGACTGGGGCAGGCCATGAGTTAGCCGATGAGCTTCCCGTCTCACCGATCGATGTGTTCATCGAACGGGAGCTGGCCGCCAAGGGAATCGCACCCGCACCGCTCGCGCCACGAAATGTGCTGATCCGACGGCTGTCTCTGGATCTGTTGGGTCTGCTCCCCTCCCCCGAGGAGGTTGATCAGTTCGTGAAAGACGAGACGCCCGATGCCTGGGAACGGCTGGTCGAGCGCACACTCGCCAATCCCCATTACGGGGAGCGCTGGGGCCGGCATTGGCTCGATCAGGCGCGGTATGCCGACTCGAACGGCTACTCGATCGATGGGGCCCGCGTCATGTGGCCCTATCGCGATTGGGTCATCGCCGCCTTGAACGAAGATCTGCCGTTCGACCAATTCACGGTGGAACAACTGGCGGGCGATCTGCTGCCGGAACCCACCAAGCGGCAGCTCATCGCCTCGGCGTTCCATCGCAACACGATGATCAACGAGGAAGGGGGCGTGAAGGCGGATCAGTTCCGGCACGAGGCGATCGTCGATCGTGTCGCGACCACCGGCTCGGTCTGGTTGGGGTTGTCGATCGGCTGTGCCCAATGCCACTCGCACAAGTACGATCCGATCACCCATGAAGACTTCCATCGGATGTACGCCTTCTTCAACGCCACCCAGGACAGCAACAATCAGGGGGCGACGGTTCCCGTGCTGGTGAACGAGGTCTTCGGGCTTTCGGCGCATGCACAGGAAACCTTGGCGCAGCTCAAGAGCCTGCGTGAACGTCAGGGGCGGCTCAAGAGCGAGGTGGCGAAGGAAACCCAGGTGACGGAGGGGGGGCAGCTTGTTCCGCGCGATTGGAAGCGGTTGGAACTGACGAGCTTCACCACCGGCAGCAACGCGAACCTCACCCGGCTGGCGGATGGTTCCGTCCTGGCCAGCAAGGATCTCGCCGAGAATGACAGCTATGAATTGAGCTTCGTCTGGCCCGAGAACGCCAAGTCGATCCGCGTGGTGACGCTGACCCACGAATCCCTCCCCAAGCAAGGTCCGGGTCTGGCAGGAAACGGCAACTTTGTGCTGAGCGACGTGTTCCTCCAGCGTGACGGGCAAGTCGTTCGTTTCGCGCAGGCCGTGGCCGATCATGAACAGCAGGGTTACACGGCTCAGCATGCGATCGACGGCGACCCGCAAAGCGGTTGGGCCATCAATGTCTCGCCCGACCAGACGAAGAGGAATCCCCAGCTCAAGATGAACTCCCGGCATGAGATCTCCCTGGTGCCGACGGGAGCGATCACTCCCGGGCCGATCACGCTGGTGCTCAAACACGACCGCAATGCCCACTACTTGATCGGTCGCCTGGCCCTCGAGATATCCGATCAGCTTCCACAGAAAGCCCTGGAGACGACCAGCCGCCAACAGGAACTGGCGGCTGTCACTTCTCAGATCAATCAACTGGAGAAACAATTGCCGGGGGCAGGCCGGGAGTTCCTGCAAATGGTGATGCGGGACGAGAAGTCGCCCCCCGAGACGTATCTGCTGCTGCGAGGCGACTTCCTCAATCCTGACCGCGAACGGGGGCCTCTGCCTCCCGGTGTGCCCGAGGCCCTGCGGGTGGCGACCCACCAAATGGAGCCGCTGAAGAATCGGCTCGATCTGGCGAGATGGCTGGTGAGTCCGCAGAACCCGCTCACGCCGCGGGTGGTCGTCAATCGTGTCTGGATGCGCTACTTCGGTCGCGGCATCGTCGAGACGGAAAACGACTTCGGCCTGCAAGGCTCGTTGCCGTCGTCTCCCGAGCTGCTTGATTGGCTCGCCTCGCGGCTGCACGAAGTTCGCTGGTCGATGAAGGCCCTCCACAAGGAGATTTTGCTTTCCAAGACCTATCGCCGCGACAGCCGCATCTCTTCCCAGGCATGGGCTGCCGATCCTCAGAACAGGGCGCTCGCACGGCAGCAGCGAACGCGGGTGGATGCCGAGGTGGTGCGCGATCTGATGCTGACCGCCAGCGGCCGATTCACACCGACGATCGGCGGCCCGAGTGTCTTCCCGCCGCAGCCGGAAGGGGTCTTCCGCTTCACGCAGAACAGCAAGCCGTGGAACGAGGAACAAGGGGCGAATCGTTATCGGCGGACGATGTACACCATGTTTTATCGAAGTGCCCCCTACCCTCTCCTGGCGACATTCGACACACCCGATTTCAGTTCGGCTTGCACCCGGCGCCAGCCCAGCAACACGCCTTTGCAGGCCTTGGCGGTGGCGAACGATCCGATGTTCATCGAACTCGCGGGTGGTCTCGCCCGGCGGGTGCTGCTTGACGGCAAGCGTTCTCCCGAAGCGATGGCCCAGGCCATGTGGCGGATTTGCCTTTCGCGGTCACCCACGGCGGAAGAGTTGGCAGTGGTGCGGCAGTTCAGCGAGATGGAATCGAAGCGGTTGGACGGATCGCCAGCGGATGCCGCCCTCGTGCGGAAGCTGGTGCGTGTCGATTCCCTGCCGCCGGGAGTGAGCGAGCGGGAGTTCGCCGTGGCGACGAGCCTGGCGCGATTGGTGATGAACACCGACGAATTCATCACCCGGAACTGAACGAAAGCTTGGCGGGGCTGTCCCCTGGAAAACTTGGCCGAGGCGGAGGCGAACATGGCAGCGGAACATTCCCCAAGCGGGCAGTCGACGCCCGCATCCCAGGCCCTTTCACTGGCTCAGGCTTCGCCCCAGGCGCACGCCCAGAGGGAGCAATTTCTCAAACGGCGGTACTTCCTGCAGCAGACGCCCCTTGCCTTGGGGGCGACCGCATTGGGTTCGCTCCTGGCACGGGATGGTTTGTCGGCGGCTCCGACGGCTCCTCCCCTGCCAGCGAAGGCCAAGAATGTGATCTTCCTCTTCATGGCGGGCGGGCCGAGCCAGCTGGAACTCTTCGACAACAAGCCCGAACTCAAGCGATTCCACGGCGAGGCACCCCCCGCCAGCTTCACGGAAGGCCGCCGCTTCGCCTTCCTGAAACCCGATGCGAAGCTGTTGGGGAGCGCCCGCAGTTTCGGCCAATACGGCGAATGCGGGATGGAGCTGAGCGAACTGCTCCCGCATCACCGCTCGATCGTGGACGACGTCTGCTGGCTGAAGGCCGTCTCGACGGATGTCTTCAACCACGGCCCCGCCAAGCTCTTCATGAACACCGGCTTCCAGGCACCGGGGCGGCCCAGTTTCGGATCGTGGCTGACCTACGGCCTCGGGAGTGAATCACAGAATCTGCCGTCGTTCGTGGTGCTGCAAAGCGGCCCGCGCGGGCCGCGCGCGGGGAACACGCTCTGGTCGAGCGGCTTCCTGCCGTCGCAATATCAGGGTGTCCCCTTGCGCGGCCAGGGGCCGCCGATCCTCCATCTGGAGACACCGCCAGGCTTCGGGAAAGAGGGCCAGGCCGCATTCATGACATCGCTGCGGCAGCTCAATCAGCTGCAGTCGCGGGAGACGGGCGACCCCGAAATCGCCACCCGCATCGAAGCCTACGAGACCGCTTGGAAAATGCAGTCGAGCGCCCCCGAACTGGTGGAGCTGTCGCAGGAAACGGAATCAACGCTCAAGCTTTACGGTGCCGAGCCGGGGAAAGGTTCGTTCGCGAACAATTGCCTCCTGGCCCGCCGGTTGGTGGAGCGGGGTGTGAGGTTCGTCCAGCTCTACCACACCGATTGGGATCATCACGGAGGCAAAGGGGCCGATCTGACGGAGGCTCTGGAAAAGGAGTGCAAAGCGGTCGATCAGGCGTCGGCGGCCTTGATCCTCGATCTCAAGCAGCGGGGCCTGCTGGACGACACGCTGGTCA
>PNLE01000071.1 GCA_013822855.1 Planctomyces sp. | reverse complement strand
CAGCCGATATTGGGGAGGTCATTCTTCATCCGCTGGCGTCCAGACGTCGGCGAAACCTCTTGAGTTATCTCTCGCCGAGACATGGCGACTTGTCGGGTGCGGTTCATGACGCTGGATTTCCCCCGCAGGGATGCCTCGACATCGGCCAGGGAGGCCTTGTTTCCGCTGCTCCAACATCTCAAACAGAGCCTGGGGGAGGCCCGGGAGTGGGAGCCGACAATCGAATCCCTCTACCTCGAATGGCGCGAGCAGCAACTGGCGGAGTACGAGTCGCTCCGCTGCCAACTCGAGCAGATCACCCAACGGCTGGGAGCGGACACCAACCCCGGCGAAGCATCACATCGGTTGAACCTCATTCCCGCGCAGATCCGCATCGCCGTGGGCGATTGATCTTCGCCGCTTCAAGAAGTGCAACCGTAACCCGTGCTCAAGGCAGGCGACCGCCGCGACGGGCCATCGCGCTGCTGCGCCCGGCAGCGAAGATGGGGAGGACGATCGCGGTGCTGTTCGTGCCGCCCATCGAGATCGAATCCCCGCCGCTCTTCCCCTGCACGGGAACCAGACGCACCGTGACGGGGCGGCCGCTGGCATGGCCGATGCTCATCTGGTCGGCGAGAATGGCGGCCAATGTCTCGGCATCGGTGTCGCCGGGAACGGGAACAAGATCCAATCCCTGGGCGCCGGCACCCGTCAAAAGAGACAACTGGTTGAAGCTCATCTCGCCCGAACGCAAAGCCTCGGTGAGACCCGCATCGTCCATGAGCGGCAGCCGCACGCCCCACGAGCCGCAGATCCGCGTCGCAGCAAAGCGTCCGCCATCGCGCACGGCCCGGTCGATCATGGCAATCAGCGCTGCCGTCCCGGGAGCTCCGAAGCGTTCGATCCCCATCAGTCCCATCAATTCGGCGATGCTGTCCCCCGGCCTCAGCGAAGGGGCGACCGTCAAATCGATGCCACCCCAGGCGGCACCCATCCGCCGAGCCAGTTCCCGACCTGTCAGCTCCGCCGCCCGCGTGGCGCGGAAGGTGGCGGTGCGGATCTCGGCGGCCAAATCTTCGAGCGGACAATCGGGATCCTCCGCCAGCCGGGCCTTGAGGCACTGGCTGATGATGCGCGGCGCGCTGATCCCCGCGTAGAGCTGCATGTCGGGCATGCCGTCCGGGCAACCTGCCTTCCCGAAGCAGGCGCTGGGGGGATTGGCGACAACACTCATCCGCGCCGCCGTCCCCGGACGATCCTTCGTCATCCGCGAAAGCTCAAGAAGCTGCTGGGCGACGGGAAGCAGCCCAGAAAAGTTCATGCCGACTTCGCTGGTCCCCGCGACAATGGCGGCATGAACGCGTTCTGTCTGCGAGAGCGATTGCGGCAGGCTTTCAATGAGCTGCTTCGCCCCACCCGAAAGGCCGTGCTGCATCCAGGCCGAGAACCCGCCGATGGCATCTACCCGCACATTGGCGGCGGCCCCGTCGAGCGTGCGGGCGATGTGGAAGAGGTCTTCCGCCGTGAAGCCGTCCGCCAGATGGTCGATGGCCGTTACGCTCAGCCAGCGCTGGACGATGGGGACACCCATCTCGCCGGAAACCTGGTGGCAGGTCTCGACGAACTTTCCGGCGGCACCGGTCACCCGCTGATAGATGTTCTCGCAGAAGCGGTGCAGCGAACGATCGACGCACTTGGCCAGGCTGATCCCCAGCGTGACCGTCCGCACGTCAAAGAACTGCGCGGGGCCGTCGAGGTGCATCCAGCTGGTGGTGGGAAGTGTCGGCTGCATGAAGTCTTCCTGGGGATCTTCCCCGAAGTGGGGCCGGGGTCGTTCCCGTCCGACGAGAGGTTGTGATGAGTACGGGTCACACGGTTTCCACTGAAGGCTAACCTCCGTTGGGCAGGCGGATGGGAACGGGGCTTTGAGTCGCCAGACCAACCAGGTGATGCTGCATGGTGATCGTGCTGCCGGTCGACTCGCTCAGTTCGGCCAGTTCTTTCTGCAACTGGTTGCGATCGATGGAGCGGGGAACGGTGAGCGCGAAGCGGGCCACAAAGTGATCGCTGCCCGGCAGGGTCGAAGCATGAAGATCCGCGATATCGACGCCATGATGGGCCAGTCGATAGCAGACCTGCCGCAAGCTGCCGCGACGATCGGGGCCGACGACCGTCAGCGAATAGCGTTCGGTCGGCGGGGCTTTGCCGTTGGAGGCCGCCTCGGGGAGGTCGGTCGTCGCCAGGGGCCTCAGCGTGAGTTCGATGCCGAAGGGGTCGCAGAACGCGCGGATGTGGTCGTTGATCACTCCGACTGGTCGATCATCCGGGAAGTCGGCGGTCAGCAGCATGGTGAAGTAGTTCCCCGTGACTGTCTGGCTGACGTCCCGCAGGTTGCCCCCCAGTTCATCGAGCGCCGTGGTCAGGGCCGCCATCACGCCGACGCGGTTGGCCGCCATCAAGGTCATGACGTAGGGCTTGGGCATGGAAAACGTCCTCGGTGGCGACAGGAAGACTGCCATCGGATGGTGCGAAACGGATTCGGAGGTGATCTGTGGAAACCGGGAATCTTTGACAATCCGGATGAATCCGACCTGCGGACACCCGTTTGGAATGAGACTTGTTGAGTTAGGATCCTCTCCAGACTATATCGCCAGCCCGGATCGAATGCGCCGGGTGATCCATCCCATTCCACCTGACGTTATGCTCCTCTCCACGGCTCACCGGGTCTCCCGTCGATCCGTATCGGAACTTCAGGCTCCCCGGAAAGCCAGCCCATGCCCGCGCCCGCCGACAAGACGTCCGACAAATCGATGGTGAAAGCCGTTTCGCTGGGTGTGCTGTCTCTCTTCATCGGCGTCTTCGTGCTGATGTTCTATCAGGTGATGGCCCCCTATCTGATGTCGCTCCTGCTGGCGGCGATCCTGGCCATCATCGCCCAGCCCCTGCACCGCCGCAGTCTCGAATTCTGCCGCGGCTGGAATTCGGTCGCCGCTTCCGTGACAACCACGGGGGTGGTCGTCGTCATGGTCATCCCCATGCTCTTCGCCATCACGCTGACGGGTCTGGAACTGAGCGTCTTCGTGCAGGACAACCTTTCCGACGCCTCGTGGGAGAGCGCCAAGAACGGCTTCGCCAAGGAAGTCGACTGGGTCGTGCAGAAAATTGTCCGAGTGCTCCCCGCCGACACCGATCCGGAGATGATCAAGAGGCAGCTGCTTGACGCGGTGCAATCGCAGATGAAGCTGGTCGGCAGCGGGACTTCACAGATCGCCGCCTCGACCTGGGGTCTCATCGGCACCGTTCTTGAATTCGTCGTCCAGTTGAGCGTCTGCCTCCTGGGTCTCTACTTCTTTCTGGCGGACGGCCCCCGGATCCTCAAGAACACCAGCCAGCTCATCCCCATTCAGCCCGAATATCAGATGCAGGTCTTCGACCAATTCACCAAGGTCACCCGCTCTGTCGTGCTAGGAACGCTCCTCGCTGCTGTCGGGCAGGGTGCGGCCATGGCGATCGCCGCCGGTGTGCTGGGGCTCGGTCATGTCTTCGTCTTCGGCATGGTGACCACCGTCGCCTCGATGGTTCCCATTGTCGGCGCGGCGGGAATCTACGCCCCGGTCAGCCTTCTCCTGATCATCCAGGGGCACTATGCGGCGGGAATCGGCCTGTTTTTGTTTGGTTTCATCGTCATCAGCAGCATCGACAACGTGGTGCGGGCCTACATCCTCAGCAGCAACGTGCAGATGCATCCGCTCCTGGGCTTCGTCAGCATCCTCGGCGGGCTGGAAGTCTTTGGCCTGTGGGGCATCTTCCTGGGACCGATGATCGCCTCGGTTCTCTATGCCCTGGTCCGCGTCTTCAACCAGGAATTGCGGGGCCTGATGTCGCAGTCGTCGAGGACAACGGGCAACGTCGCGGGCGACAACAACATGATGGCCAATCTCGCCTCGGATGTGGCAGCCGCCATGATCGCCACACCCACCGCCGTCGTGGCGACCATGGTGGAAGCCACCCCGCCCGCCCAGGAAGCCAGCAAACCCCCCGCCTGCTGAGAAGGCCCGCATCCCCTGCGGAACATCGACCCTACGGGCGTTCGCCGTTGGCCAAACGCGCGTTGAACGACTTCACCAATGCGGGGAGTTCGCTCAGCGAAGCGATGACGGCGTGCGCCCCCGCCTGCTCTAGTCGCTCTTTTGATCGGGCAATGGCAGCCGCTTGGTCATTGCCGGAAAGTGCTTTCCATTCGGGAAGCGTGAGGCCGGTTTCGCTGCTGGAATCGCAGACGCCGATGCTCCACACACCGGCGTTCAGACCCTCTTCGATATCGAGCACCGTATCACCCACCTTGAGGACGCTGGCGGCGGGATAAACGCCCAACTGCTGCATCACCTTGTAGACCATCCACGGAGCGGGCCGGCCTTGGGGCACTTCGTCTCCATGCACCGAACAGTCCGGCACGAAGCCTTGCGCTTTGGCCTGGGCCATCACCAGGTGGGCTGCCGCTTCAAAGTAGCCGGTCGTTCCGCCGATCTTGAGGCCGTCGGCACGGAGCGACTCGACGACGGGCAGGAGCCCCGGCACCAGTTCCGCCGACTGCTTGATCGTCTCCATCTGCAAAGGTGCGACAGCGTGATACAGCCGGTCGACATCCGCTTCCGTCCAGGCGGCCCCCTTGGCGGTTTGCCACTTGGCCCCTACCTCGGGGAGCTTCAGCATCTCGCGGATGTGATCCTTTTTATGCATCCCCATGGGGGCCCGGGCTTCCGCCGCAGAGACGGTCACTCCCTCAAGGCGGAACAGCTCGATGAAGGCCCGCACGGGAGCCATCGAACCAAAGTCGACCGTCGTCCCCGCCCAGTCGAAAATCACCAACTGAATGTCGCTCGCCATGATCACCCCTTGGAGTTAATGCAAAATATCAATTTTATTGACACTTTCTCCAAATCATGGCGTTGGTGTGATTTTCAGTCAACTTGAGGGACTGCGAATTGATGAATTCTTCATCTTTTCAGCAGCGTACTGCTCTACTGATTTCCGTGAGGTTGACGGAGTCGCCACCCATAGCGTGGGCTAAAACCCGCGAGCGGCGCGAATGTCCAGAAAGTCGCGGAGGCGGTAGTTGATGCCGATATAGTCGAGTTGTCGGCACAAGGCCCTCACTGCGACGCCCATGCCGTCCGGGCCGCTGAAGCCACCGAACTGGCCGCCCCCTTTGAGGTGGGGTTCGAGTTCCAGGAACGTGCCCGGCAAACCGAGCTTCTGCATCTTTTTGTCGATCTTCGGCAGATGCTCCTTCAGGTCGCGAAGGATGCGTTCGTGGCCCGAATCGCCCACGTCGGCGGGGACAAAGTTCTTGAGCCGCTCCTCGTCGACCACGCCGTTCCATTGGAGCTTGGGATCGATCTTGTAATCCTTGATGTGCATGTAGCCGTAGACATCGCGCATGGCGAGGTACTCGGCGAAGCAGGCTTCCGGCGGGAGGTTCTGGCTGGAGAGGTTGCCACCGTCGAAGATGCAGACGAGGTTCGGCTGTTTGAGGGCCTTGGCGATGGCGGCCAAGGTCTGGCCGTTCTGCCCCACGAGATTGGATTCGACCTCCAGCCCATAGACCAATCCGGCTTTGGCACAGGCTTCGACGACGGGGCCCAGTGCGTCGGCGGCGGGCTGGATGTATTGGAAGGCGTCTTCGCCGCGCGGGTGGTAGAACGAGAAGCCGCGGATAATCTTGGCCCCGAGGGCCTCGGCGGCCTTGATGGTGGCGGCCACTTCGGTCTCAAGATACTTCTTCGGAGGGACGAACTTGTTGTGCGAGCCGTCGTCCTTGTCGAAGAGCTTCACCTTGCCAAGACGCGAGCCGATGCTGCAGACCTTCATGCCGTAGCGGGACTGGAGGCCCGCCAGTTCCTTGAGCTGGGCCTTGTCGAGTTCGGTCACATGCTGAACTTGGCCGGTTCCCGCGACATCGACGAAGCGCGGGCTGTAGTAGCTCAGGCCGAGGGCTGACAACGCGGAGAACTGTTCGACAGCGGACTTGGTGTTGGCGGCTTCGTCGGCGAAGGCGGAAAGGATGACGGTGGGTTCGGGCATGGTCGGTGCTTCTCTATTCAATAAACTTCTTGACCGGCAGTCTAAATATCAACTATTGAGAAATGTCGCTATTTCACCGCACTATCAGTGGGTTCTTCTTCATTGCTGACCGCGACGAGCGAATTGATCAAGGCAACGATCCTGTCGGACTGCAAAACCTGGCCAAGAGCAGAGATGACGCTTTCCGGGCTGGATGCGACCCAGTAAGGCTCCCGCGAATCATCCTCAAACTCCTCCGCGTAGACACTGCAAGGATAGACGATCGGAACGTCGTGGACGACTTTCACGATCTCCTGCTTGAAGTCCAAGGCGGGGGCTGAAATGACCAGACAGTGTTCGCGGGAAGATCCCTTGGCAGACGCTGTCACCACGTCCGCACGGACGATGCCGCCAGTGTGGTTGGACAGTTGAACCGCTTGCGATCTCAGCAACGCGAGAGGAGTCGCCACCACCGGTGAGATGGAACTTGACCAGAGATCAGGAATCTGCGAAGTGGACATGAACTCTCTCCAGTTTCGGCCGCGAAAGCCTCACAACAATCGGGAAGTGATCTGAATACTTTGCTTTATTGGGTCGACCAAGCTGTGTGGACAAATCGTGAGCCGCAACGCGTGTCACGATTTTCACATCAATGAGCCTCTGGACAAGACTCGCTCTCAACAGAACCTGATCAAAGGCATGCCAGAAAAGGGCCGACGGACTGGAACTGCGATGAAAGTATGTGCCGGGAGGACTTTCCCCACCGTCGCCAAGAAACCGCCACATCGGATTGTAGAACATTTTCCGATGTGCTCCATCAACCTTCCTTCCACCTTTGGCCAGAAGTCGCTGCGACATGGTGGCATGCAGTCCGGCCGCGCTGACAACCGCCTTTGAGAACGGATTCAGATTCAGGTCTCCGACAAGCATGGTTCGGGAATGTCTGGTCTTCTGTTCCTGATCTTCCAGTCTCTTTGAAAGTTCAGCGGCCATCAAGGTGTTATCGTCCTCGGAACGATGTAGCAGAGACGGAAAGTGGACCAGGGCCACGTTGATCGTCTCAACGTCAGTGCTCAGCACCATCACGGGTGCCCGTTCACTCAGGTCGACACTTTCGGGCTCGAACGAAGTCACGGGATCTCGAAAGGCGACACAAAATCGTCGCAGTGGTATACGCGGGGCCTTCCACAAACATCCCAACCGGTTCGAAAGCTCACCCGCCAAGGTGTCGGACTTGTGTGGAGATTCCGCTAACAACACGGCGTTTAATTCATGGTCTCTCGTCCAACTCGTGATTGGATCGAGAAGAGACTTGCGATGGGTGTTCCAGAAGCCAATACGCAACATTTGGCCCTATCGTCCGACTTATGGAAGACACCGCCATCAAAGTCTGCGGTTGACCCCACAAATTTCATCCTTCGGGACGGACTGCGTCATACGGAAACAATCCTCGCTGGGACATTACCAAATGTTGGGAGGCATCGCGATTCATTGATCAAGGGAACATGGTCAAAATGATGCGTTGTCTTCCGGCGCTTCCATCGGGTCGTTCGCCATCCAGCCCGCCGCCTGATAAACAATCCTCTACCATTCCTCTTGACCGATCGAGTTCTGGCCGATCGAAGTGGAGGTCTGCGGCCTCGTGAACTCGATAGTCACAATCGCCAACTGGTTAGCACATTCCTTCGGAAGCGGCAGGCGGACGTTAAGCACACCATCCGCTCCGACGATCGTCCGTGTTTGGATAGGTGATATGTGCTAAACTCCTTTCAACAACGGCAACGCTCATTTAAGAGTATCAGCAAATCGGACGGTGTGTGAACGTCTTGTATTCGGGCAGTGTTCGTTTGACTGGTGGCGGCCGTCGAGCATCACGAATTCTTCTTTCGCGCCGTCTCATTTCTCTGCGCATACATTTCGCGGAACGATTTCTTTGGCATGGGGGGAAGCTCCCGCTGTTTGCCCCATTTGTTGAGGGGGTTGTAGACCATGAACCTGGGGAGCCACGGCCAGAGTGTGCGGCCCACCTTTCCCGCCAGTTCATAGAGTCTCGGGCGGCTGAAGAGTTTGCCCGCGAACCACATGCCCCAGCGCTTGTCGAACGGCAAAAGCCCCAAAGCGGCGATCTGCTTTCGCCAGGTGAGCAATTGCAGGTGGAGGTCGATCTTCACGGGGCAGACATCGCTGCAGGAGCCGCACAGGCTGCAGGCAAACGGCAGCGTGCTGTGCTGGGCCGGGTCGCGCGAAGGAGCCAGAATCGAGCCGATGGGGCCGGGGACGGTCGTGTCGTAGCTATGGCCCCCGCTGCGCCTGTAGACGGGGCAGGTGTTCATACATGCGCCGCAACGGATGCAGTGGAGCGAGCGGCGGAATTCGGGCGTGCCGAGAATCTTGCTGCGGCCGTTGTCGACGATGACGATATGCAGTTCGCCCCCCTCCATCGGCCCGTGGAAGTGCGAGGAGTAGGTGGTGATCGGCTGGCCCGTCGCGGAGCGGGCCAACAGCCGGAGGAAGACCCCGAGATCCGCAGCGCGGGGGATGATTTTTTCCATGCCCATACAGGCAATATGGAGCTTGGGGAGCGAGACCCCCAGATCACAGTTTCCCTCGTTGGTGCAGACGACGAAGCCACCGGTCTCGGCGATGGCGAAGTTCACGCCCGTGATGCCCGCTTCGGCGCCGAGAAACTTCTGCCGCAGTTCGTTGCGGGCCGCATTGACGAGGTAGGGGGGATCGGTCGCCCCTTTGTCGGTTCCCAGATGTTTATGGAATAGCTCGCCCACTTCCTCCCGCTTGATATGGATGGCGGGCATGACGATATGGCTGGGGGGTTCGTGCAAAAGCTGGACGATCCACTCGCCCAGATCGGTGTCGACGACTTCGAGGCCATGCCGCTCGAGGAAGGGGTTGAGGTGGCATTCCTCGGTCAGCATCGACTTGCTTTTGACGACCTTCTTGACGCCGTGGGATTGCAGGAGTTTGAGCACGATTTCGTTGTGTTCGGCGGCGTCCTTCGCCCAATGAACGACCGCCCCGCGCTTTGTCGCTTCCGCCTCGAATTGCTCCAGATAGCCCGCGAGATTCGAGAGCATGTGCGTCTTGATCTGCGAGGCCCGTTCGCGGAGCGTCTCCCACTCGGGGAGCGTCCAGGCGGCTTTATCCCGCTTCGAGCGCACGAACCAGATCGCCTGGTCGTGCCAATGCGCCCGCGGTTCGTTGTCGGTGAACTTCTTCGCGTTCGCGGGATGGTCGTGCGTGGCGGCGATCATGTTTCAATACCCGATCGACTTTGAATGGCAAAAACTAAACAACACTCCGGCCAGCGAAGATCTGGGCCAGATGCATGATCTTCATGGGCTTCTTCTGCCTAACGAGGAGGCCCTGCAGATGCATGAGGCAGGACATGTCGCCAGCGGTCATCACTTGAGTTCCCGCCTCTTCATGGTCGTGGATGCGGTCGTTCCCCATCATGCAAGAGACAGCTTCCTCGTTGATAGCGAACGTCCCGCCGAAGCCACAGCATTCGTCAACCCGCTTGAGCGGCACCAGTTCCAATCCCGGCATCGTCTTGAGGAGTTGCTCGGCCTTGCTGTAGGCGGGGGAGACCAGCTCGCTGCACTGGCCCAGGCGAAGCTCCCGCAGGCCGTGGCAACTTTGGTGCAAGCCGACTTTATGTGGGAAAGGGACATCCAGCCGCTCGACCTTGAGGACGTCGACCAGGAATTCGACGAGTTCGAGCGTGTTTTTCTCGACGTGCTTGAAGGCGGCCTTGTCGACCCGGCCGGCGGCGATTTCGTCGTGCAGCAGATGCTCGTAATGGCTGCGGACCATGGCCACGCAGCTTCCCGAGGGGCAGACGATGTGGTCGTACTTCGCGAAGATCTCGATGAAGTTGCGGGCGACGGGAACGGCGTCGACCGTGCAACCGGTGTTGGCCATCGGCTGGCCGCAGCAGGTCTGATTGACGGGGAAGTCGATCTCGCAGCCGAAGCGTTCGAGGACTTCGCAGGTGGCGATCCCGACATCGGGATAGACCTGGTCGATGTAGCAGGGGATGAACAGACCGACACGGGGCATGCGCGGGTTCCTGGGGTGAGCGTCACGTCCACGAATTGTAGACCACACCCGCCCCCGCTGCATCCATGCTTGTTGATTCGTCAGAAACTATGTCACCCAGCAGATGTTTGTTCCGGAATCTCCCTCGAAGCACAGGAAGCTGGAAGCATCTCATCCGCTGACGAATTCACGCGCGACGGATGGCTTCCATGGGGGTGAGCCGGGTGGCCCACAGGGCGGGGTAGAGGCCTCCAAGAACTCCCAGGCCCATGCTGAAGATCAGACTGAAGAAGAGCAGCCCGGGGCTGGCGTAGAGGTTGAGCTTGTCGGGGATGGTCGCGTTGACGATCAGAGTGCCGATCCAGCCGAATGTGCAGCCCAGCGCCCCACCGATAAGCCCCAGCGCCGCCGACTCGTAGCCGATCAACCGCAACAGATCCCAGGACGACCAGCCGTTGGCCTTCAGGATGCCGAACTCGGTCATGCGTTCGGTGACGCTCATCAACATGGTGTTGAGAATGCTCAGGAGCGCGATCACCACGCCGATGCCGCTCATGAGGTACATGAAGATATCGAGGTCGGAGCTGAACTCCTGAATCTTGTTGCCCCAGTCGCGGGCGGAGCGGACTTCCAGCCCGTCTTCCTGGGAATCGTCGGCCGGTGTGGAAGTGGTGCGGACGGGGGCGGCGACCTGTCGTTCGCCCGCCGCTTGAACGACTTCCTGGGAAGCCGAATTTGGAACGTCATCTGTTTTGCGGGTTTTGGCCACCTCGGTCAATCCCGAGAGGCCGGCCACGAACTTGTCGGCGAGAGTCGGCTCGGATCGTCCCGCCAGCCCGGCGATCGTCTCCGCCGAAGGTTGCCATTTGCCGAGGGATCGACCGCGGAACTTGTCGCGAATGGCCAGTGAAAGCTCATCCGGATTCACGTTCTCCTCCGGCTCGATATAGACCGAGGAGATGATCGCCGGATCCATGCGGTACAACTGCCTCACCGTCGACTGGTCCATGACGATGGCCACATCGAGCAGGAGTGATCCGGTCTTGTAGACTCCCACAATCTCCAGCGAATTGCCGTCCACCTTGAGGAGATCGCCAGGCTGCTTCTTCGAGTCGTCGGCGATGGATTCGCTGATCACGCAGTGCAGCGTGCCGACATCACTCGCATCCAGAAAGCGGCCCGCTTTGATGTCGTCGCGATAAACCGCCGACTTCATTTTTAAGGTGGAGGCGATATCCGTTCCGAAGAGAAATCGCGGGGGATTGAAGGTCATCTTCCCATCCACAAGTTGTGCCCGCGCCCAGAGTTCGGGCCGGACAATGCTCACGCCGGGAATATCCTTGATCTCATCGGCCCACGCGGCGGGCATGCGGGAAAAGAGGGGGATCGGTGCGCCGGGCTGCATGGCGGCGAGACCGGGAATCCGCTCGAACGTCTTGCCGACGGTTCGTTGCAGGCCGACCGCGATCGAGAAGAGGCCCACCATGCCCGTGATGGCGACGGTCAGGCCCAGGAGTGCGAGAACCGACCGGGCCGGTCGACTTGCCAGGTTCTGCCAGGCGAAATGCAGCATCCAATTCCCTCTCGATCCCTCTTTGAAGCCAAAGCTTTTGCGTCCGATCGACACGAACGGATGGTCGCCGGAGTGCAGCAGCCGGGCGAAGCGTTCGACGCCCCGGCACATCGTATCACAGGTTCCCCGGTTCAGTCCGCTGTCACCTGAGGCCAACGCAAATGATTCTAGTCCAGGGTGGGATCTTAGCTGGAAATCCGCCGGTCGTTGAATAGCAATCGCCCATGGTGACGTTGTGTGTGCCACCACAGTATATGAACGAAAGCGTATACAAGCGGCTCGGCCGAAGTTCTTGTGAACGGCTTCACTTTCCGCGACAGGGCCAGCGACCGATACTCTGAAGTGGAGGGAGTCGGCCTTTCGGGTCGACCCATGATTCACTGGCGAGGCGGATGGTGTGGGCGGGAGTGCGAACGATGTTGTGATCACGGGGCTAGGGGCTGTCACCGCCGCCGGGCTGGGAACCGACCGACTTTGGCGGGGACTGATCCGTGGAAAATCCCTGATCACCCGGCACGAGACCACCTCATTTGATAACGAGGGGCCGAGTGAGGGTTGGCCGGACTCTCCATTTCCCCAGGCGTTGTGGCCCGAGGAAGTCTGGGGTGGGTTTCTGCCCCATGAATTGCGCGGTGCGGGCGAGTCCAGCGGCGATCCTCTCGAATTGGCGGCGTTATGGGCAGTGCGTGAAGCCTGGGAGCAAGCTGGGTGTGAAGGTCAGGTCGATCCACTGCGTGTGGGATGTGCTTTCGGCACGAGCAAAGGGGGCGTCCATGCCGCCACGAACGAATGGCTCGCGACTCATCGCCCCCCAACTGATCGCCCAACGAACGGAGTCACGCATTTTCCGGATAGCTGGAAGAGCGACGGTTTCCTCTCCGTCTTTCCCCATCATGCCTCCACCCTTGTGGCCAATGCCTGCGGTGCGAGGGGCCCGAGATCGTCGCCCATCGCGGCCTGCGCCACAGGTCTGGCGGCTGCCATTCTTGGAGCACGGTGGATCGAAGAGGATCTGTGCGACGTGGTGATCACCGGGAGTGCAGATGCGGCACTGCACCCCTTGATTCTGGCCGCCTTCAACCGGTTGGGTGTGCTCGCCTCGCGCCGCAATGCGCCCCGGCAAATCATGGACCGGGTTGAGGATGGTCGCAACAGCGTGGAGTGTCGACCCTTCGACGCATACCGGCATGGGTTTGTGGTGGGAGAAGGGGCGGGGTGCCTCATTCTTGAACGGGAGTCACAGGCGCTGGCACGTCGTCAGCCCCTCCTGGCGCGCTGGTGCGGCGGGCGTCAGCTCACGGATGCCGCAAGCCTCATGCAACCCGACCCAGCCGCCACCAGTTTGAAAAGACTGATCACCGACACCTTAAAGCACGCGGCCAAAGACCCGCACGAAATCGGCTACATCAACGCGCACGGGACAGGTACGAGTTCGAATGATCTCGTCGAGATCCAGGCCTTGCGGGAGACCTGGGGAACGAACCGGCTGGCGCAGGTTCCGATCAGCAGTTTCAAGGGGACGGTGGGGCATCTGTTGGGGGCAGCAGGGAGTGTGGAGCTTGTGGGAACTGTGCTGGCCCTCCAGCGCAGGCTCGTGCCACCCACGGCCAACCGATTGCGGGCCGACACGGAATTCGCCGATTGCTGCCTTCCCGAGCACGCGATGGCGATGCCGAGGCCTTGCGTGTTGAAGCTCTCCAGCGGGTTCGGAGGCCATCTGATGGCCGCGATCATTGAGTTGGCCGATTGATGGCAGTCCCTTCGGATGATCAGAAGCCGCACAGCGAGTCGGCAGGGTCGCTCATCAGGGGATCGCGCCTGATACGAATTCCAACTTGAAATGGCGTATTGAAAGTCACCAAGCATGCCCGCCCAAGGCTGCGGGGCATACCAACCGAATGCCATTTCAAATGGAAATGCGAATGATTGGCCGCATCCGATGCGGTTCAACTTGGTCTCGCGCTGAGCACTTCCCTATTGGCTTGTGGGCCTGCCGGAACGAAGCATTGGAGCTGACCGTCCAAACCATCGATGTGCAGCCGACCACACGCCCGGCACTGCCATATCGACCGGGCCGAGTGGCCAATGATCAAGCGGGCCTGGTGATAGGCGGCTTCCTTGGTTAGCTTTCCGCCGGCCAACGGGTCGATGATCTGCTCGTCGATGGCGTCGAACGTAGCCAACCACGCCTGATCCGGGATCAGGTGGGCCTTGTACGGCAATTTGTCCGTCTGATCGATGATCGACGCACCGCAAGGGCAACCGATTTTCATGCCGCACACCCTCCACAGGCTGGCTGGAGATTTACGGAACACCGTCGATCGAATCAGCGGCCGATCAGTTGTTTGACCCACCCGATTCCCAGCCCGCCACAACGGCGTCGGGGGCGAGGACGAAGATCTCCACGCGGCGATTCTTCTGGCGATTCCTCTCATCCGTGTTGGGTGCCAGGGGTTGGAACATGCTGTAGCCGGCGGCTCCCATGCGGTTGTCGACGATCCCCGATTTCTTGAGGGCCAGCACCACCGAGTTCGCCCGGTCGGTCGAAAGATGCCAGTTGGTCGGATGCTTGTCGGCGACCGCCTTCTTCGAGATTGGCTTGTCGTCGGTGTGCCCCACCACCAGCACCTTGAGATGCTTGGAATCGGAGCCGTTCATGATCTTCGCGAACTCCTGCAAGAGGGCGTAGGCCTCGGGACGGATCTCGTCGCTGCCGGAGGCGAAGAGCAGATTTTCCTGGAACTTGCTGACACCCGTCTGCGGGTCGAACTCGAAGTCGGGATACTTCTTGCGAAGGTCTTCCATCCGCTGGCTGGCATCGCTGGAGAGGGGGTTCTTCACACTGCTGGTCAGCATGTTCTTGTACTTGTCCTCGAGGCTCGAATTCGCGGCCAGCATGTTGTCGACCCGCTGGTTCGCCAGATCGAGACCGTTGCGGAGTGTGGCGTTCTGCTGCTCAAGCTGCGCCTTCTCGGCCATCAACTGCGAGAGCGACCCCTGGAACTGGTTACGCTCGGAGGCCAGTCCCTGGTACTGCTGATACAGCTGCTGCGACTGCAGCTGGCTTTGACGCAGCATCCGCTTCTCCCGGCAATGGCAACCACTCTGGGTGGCCACCAGCAGGCAAAGGATCGCGAGGATGAGACAACGTAAATACGGGCCCATGGATGGACTCCTGCGGCTACGAACTCGAATTTCCAGCAGGGTTCAGGCCGTGGATGACCTGGCTTTCAGGAATGAGCTCACCGAAAAACGGGACGGGATGTGCGGGACAGGTGGAAATCGAAAGGCGGGGAGGGGAAACAGCGAGAGAGGCAGGTTGAACAAGAAACGGATCAAGGCGATGTTCACGATGGAACGGCCAGGAAATCGAATGGGAGTGGAATGAAGGAGGGTCAGCGAAGGGAGTGGGAGACGAGAGGTGAGGCGGGGAAGAGGTTTGCAGGCGGTGTTGAAGCAGTGTGAGAGCCAAGGACTGGCAGAATCGGCCACTGCTTGAAGGCAAGGTGTAGAAGAATCGGCGGATTCTGCCAAGTGGAATTCGCAGGAAACCCGCCAGCTCGCCACAAGCTCTGAATTTCCAGCGATTTTCGCCGATCGCACATTCCCGCGAACCCGCTGCTGCGGGATCTCTGCCATTCGCGGAGGGCATGGCCCACACCCGAATTCATCCATCCAATGGTGCGCGATGTCTTCGCTTGATTGCCATTCCCCGGTTGAAATAGAGAAAGACAGGGTGGCTCCTCCTGGGAAGTGCCACCCTGTCTTCAATTCTGATCGCTGCCAAGTCTCGTCTCTGTCATGGACAGCGGCGTTTCCCGGCCAGTCCGCGATTAGCGGTTACCGCGGAACCATTCGCGGATCCGCTCGTTCTTGCGGCGTTCGGCTTCCATCAGGCGGGAGAAGAAACCGGTGCGGGCGGGACGATTGGCAACCATTTCCGTGCGGGCAGTCGCGGCTTCCACCGTGCCACCGACCGAGAACGTGGCACCAATCACGGCAAACGCGAAAAGCTGGCGAAGCATGTCTGATCCTTTGTTCGATCCCTCGAAATCCCCCGGCAGAGTTCGCCGAGGCTCGTGCAGCGGATATCGACAAACACCACTCCCTTCGGCGAATCGACCGGGATTGTTCCCGCCCAAACCGTCGTGAACCTCGCCAATGTGCCGTTGTTGCCGGTTGTAACGCCCGTTTCCTCCACCCGATCCGACCTCCACTCGACAGAATCTTACGGCGGTGAGAGACAATCTCATTCGCGCCTACGGAGTGGTTTTGACAGCTGCCTTTAGCGGAGAAAATTCCGACAGCATGTAGAGGAGCGACTTGTTGTCGAGGAACGGCTTGTAGCCATAGGTGGCGAAGATGACCTTCCCCGTGGGACTGATGAGGAACGTGCCGTGTTTGAGGTCGGCGGGGATCTCGTTCGTTTCCGGCCGGTAGACGCCGTAGGCCTGGGCCACTTGGTTGCCGGGATCGGACAGGACGATGAAGTCGAACGCGCCGTATTCGGCGAACTTAGCGGCGGTCTCCTCCGGTGGATCGGCACTGATCGCCACGATCCTGGCCCCCAGCTCCCGGAAGTGGGCGAGATCCTCGTTCAGGCCGAACAACTGGGCGACGCAGTGGCTGCAGTCGTAGCCCATGTAGAAGACCAGCACGACCGGCCCTTCCCGGTTCAGTTCCGCCAGCGAGACCGTCTCTCCCTTGTGATTGGATAGCTGGAAGTCCAGGGCGGGCCGCTTGAGGAGAGCGTGCTCTCTCGACTCGGCCACCACGAAGTGCGGGTCGGAAAGGATCTCCCGCAACGGGGCCGAGAGCTTCTCGGTGCGCGCCGAATTCAGGTAGGCCTTGGCGTCGTTGGCGACATGCCCGGTGGGAATCAAGCCGTATTGCAGGCAGAGTTCCCGGCATTGCTCCAGCACACTCGAAGAGGCCGCCTTCGACGGTTGGGGCGTCAGGAAGTGATAACCGAGGATGATCGCATAGAAACCGGCGATCGACAGACCGATGGTCAAGAACACGCGACGGCGATACTGGATATGCCGCTGTCTGGCGGCGGAACTGTCCGGCGATTCCAGGGGTGGCTTTTCAACGGGCATAATTTCTCCAAGTTCGTGGTATCAATGAATCAATTGGGTTTGGCACCTCTTCGTACGGCGGCGCCATATTGCAATCGCAGAAGGAAACGACCGCCGAATCTCGGCGATTGGTCTTCGGCTTATGGAGCCTTTCGTTGTTGGCTTTCCACATCGAGATCGATATTGCGATCGGACGACTTCCAATCGATCTTGATCTTGGTCGTCTCGGGCTTTCCCCATTCCTTGAGCAAACGAATGGGTGCTCCCGCCGACTCAATGGTACATAGATATTCGCCGGGGGGGAGGATCAGCGGGCCGACGGCTCCCGGCTGCACCAGCGAGAACCAGCCATCGTCGCGCGTGACTCCAAACCCCGCCAACTCGAAAGCACCGCCGTTTGAACGAAACAAATTCACCTGTAGATCGCTGACGGTCTGTCCATCGATTCGCAGCGCTCCTTCGGTTCCGCCAGTCACAGGCTTCGGCCCGCAACCGACGATGTAAATGGGTAGAACCGTCAAACCGATGGCGACGATCCAGTAGCGGAAAAGCCGGGATGTCATGGTGGTCACCTCGATGGGGAAGGAAAACGAGCTCGGTCTGCGGAAACTCTGTGTGTGAGCTTGTTCAACTGACTTGGGATGGCTCCGGGGTGGCCCACGCTGTCGTTCGCAGACCCAGCCAACGACTGACGGCGGGTATGTTTCTCAAAACGACCCGCTCGATCAGCAGGACCGCGAGGAGCGAGGCCCCGAAGAGTGGCAAGCAGATTCCCAGGAGCGTCACGAAGGCCAAAAAGGGTATGGCGAAGAGGAAGTCGCTTCGCATCGGGATGGCGGAGACGGACGGTGCCCCGAGCGAACCGGGAGCGCGACGACGCCACCACATGATCGGGCCGGTGCACGACAGCAGGATCAGGCCGAGTGCCGTCAGGAGGCCGAGAAGTTGATTGGGCCAGCCGAACAACCGGCCTTCGTGGACCGCGATGCCGATGCTGACCACACGGTCGATCCAATGTCGATCGGCGAAACCTTCGCGCGAGAGGACTTCGCCCTTTTTGCCGTCGATCGTCAATGTCTCGCGATAGGGCCTGTTCGCCGTCATCGACTTGACCGTCCAACCGCTCGATTCACCTCCGGGAGGAGCGATGATCACGGGATGGGCCAGTCCGAGGGGTTGGGTGGCCCGCACGACCACGTCCAACTGCTCCAACTGCTCCAGCGTGGCCGGAGAGACGGGAGCCGCGTGGCCCCGTCCTCCGCGTCGGCCTGTTCGCGCGGGTGCCGACCCGGCGGCGTGTCCCGCATGCTCGCCACCGCCGCTGGAAGTGGCCGATGGAGCAGCTCCTTCCGCACGGTTGGACCACTCCTGACGTGCCACGGCCGTACCGGTGACACGCCTGACCTCGCGGAAGTAATCCCCCCAAAAGCGCGACCACGGCAGGCCCGAGACCAGGAGGAGCAGCGCGAAGAGCGAGATCCAGACCCCCGTCACGCTATGCAGATCCCTGAGCAACATCCGGCGGCCGCCCCCCAGCCGGGGATAGAGAACTCCGGCGAGGCTTCGAAGATGGCGAGGCCACCAGAGATACAGCCCCGTCAGAATCATCACGATCGTCCACGATGCGGCCAGTTCGACGAGGTAAGAGCCGGGGTCGCCGAGCATCAGTTCGCCGTGGATCCGGAAGACCTGCCGCATCAGACGATCCTTCTCGACAACCGTCTGCAGCACGGCGAGCGACTGCGGATGGATGTAGACGCGCGAGGATTCCTCTCCATGCCGCACCACGATCCGGGTGGCAGTTCCGGGACCGCGCGGCAGTTCGTACGAGACAAACCGGCCGCTGGGCAGGCTGGCGACCGCTGCCTGAATCTGTGCGACCAACGGCGCGGGTGCACTGGCGCTCGTCAAGTTGTCATAGGGACGATCGAGCCAATCTTCGATCTCCGCCTTGAAGAGGTAGACGATGCCGGAGAGCGACAAGATCACGATAAAAGGAATCGTGAATAGCGCCGCGTAGAAATGCCATCGCCACACGGTTCGATAGGCGGGAAGGACATGCCGCAGGGGAGATTCCACCGTCATCGCGATTCCCGTCAAGAGAGCTGGCTGGCTATAGACTTTCAGAACCACACCTAGAGAAGCGTGCCCGAAACAACCCGCGTGCCGGCCATTCCCCGGATCACGATCTGGGGAATGGCACGGAATCGCAGGTTCGGTCCCAAAGGCCTTTTAGAGGCTGTCCGGAAAGTTGGAGCGACCCTGACTGCTTGCGGTTCGAGGTTGCAATGAACGCCAGCCATGGTGTCGACGCCAACATTTCCGGACAGAGTCTTAGAACTCGCCGACGACCTCGCCGCCGTTGGTGCTATGCAGGCTGCGGTGGAGATTGGCGTCGATGTTGTCGCCCAGGAACCGCACGGTGCCGTCGCCAAAGAGCGCGTGCGCGCCGCCGACGTGGTAGCTCCGCGGCCCGAAGAATCCCGTGAAGTGGGTCACGATGTCGGGAATCTTGCTGTTGGGCGTCGTGTAGCCGTTGGTGAGCGTGCTGATCGCTCCCGAATGCGCCCACGACGTGCCACGTCCCCGCAATGCCAGGCTGGCCGCTCCCCGCCAACTCGTCATCGTGGGCCAGACGGTGCTGAGATCCGGATTCGCGATAAAACCTTGGGCGTTAGCAAACGATGACCAGGCACCGCCAGTGGGAGGCATCCCTTGAGACGTACCGAGTGTTGTTCCGACACCTGTGGAACCATTCATCGTGAGCTGATAAGGAAAGGGAGGTAAAGTACCAGCCGGAAATGTCACATCCGCTCCCGTACTGCGGACGGACTCGCTCATGAAGACGGTGTTCGAAGAACCATCGGTGACATCCCGCATCCGGGCATTGCTATTCTCATAGACAATCCCGTCGGTCTTCCAGCGCAAGTCGTAATTGGTTCCCTTGCCGCTCCCGAAACTCACCATGTAGTTCGTACCGGCGTAAATGGCTCCCCCCGCCCCGGTGTTCTGGGTGGGTGCTGGATCGCTGGGACAAAGCAGCATCGCCAGGGGAGTGGCGAATGCGGCGGCGAACTGTGGGTTGGGCACCAGATTGTTGAACGGCCCGGTGAAGGCGTGCTGCGTGAAGTCGATCTGGTTCTGCAGCACCGCTTGATCGAAGTAGGGCAGCAACCGGGCCTGAGGCGAGAACCCCTGCGTGTTCGGCAGATAGTTCTGCGCGTTCGTCATCGGGAACGTGGTGAAGGTTCCCTCGTAGTTGTGCATCGCCAAGCCGAACTGCTTCAGATTGTTTTTGCACTGGGTTCGTCTCGCCGCCTCGCGAGCCTGCTGAACGGCGGGCAATAGCAAAGCGATCAGAATGGCGATGATCGCGATCACCACCAGGAGTTCAATGAGTGTGAAGCCTCGATGACGAGGTTGAGTTCTTATGGGCATATCTATTCCTGTCGGAGAGTTTCAAGCTGAATGTGTGGTCAAGAATGTGGGCAAGCCATGGCCCGGCTGGCAGGCAATGGAAGGCGCTGAATGCGGCACTGGCGGAGCCAGTGGCACCCGTCGCCTTGCATCCCGATGGTGGAGGTCAGTAGTGAACTCGCCGATCAGCGGGCGATGTTCAGCGTGAGGGTTGCTGCATAGTGCGAGCGGTCGTACTTCTCGCCCATCTCGTCGTCGGCGGCGTGGTGCACGACGATCAGGTAGTAGTTCGCTTCCGGCGGGGTAAAGGTGGCCTTGCCGGCGGCATCGGTCTTGCGTTCAAAGTTCGGGTCGAAGTCGGCCGCGAGTTCCGCACCGCGGGGGATGAACGACATCGTCGCATCCGCCAGCGGCTTGCCTTTGAGCAGCACCTGCACCGTGATCGGCTCGCCCGCTTTGGCTGTGGCCGGACTGCTCTGGGGAACCAGTTCGATGGGCTGGCCCAGCGGCTTCATAGGATCGACGCCACCGGCCTTTTCGCCTACTTGGAAGTAGCACTTCGCATTGCGGTAGGCGCGGGTGGTGCCATGTAGCGTATCGAGCGATTGAGCCGCCACGTAAGTGCCCGGCTGGGTGGCGATCTGCCGCACCGACCAGAAACCTTCCTTCGCGGCGTGGCCGATATCAGCCACGCGCGACTTGAGATCCTGCTTGTTGCCATCGGGCGTGATCAGGTCGAAGCTGACCTTTTCGATGCCGATCTTGCTGGCGAGTTCGAAGTCGCGGTGCTCGTTGCCGTGATTGCCGAGCATGAGGTCGACATGAACTACCTCGCCGGGAGTCACCTTGGCGACGTTGGTTTGGATCCAGGTATCGTGGGCGAAGAGTGAACCGCTACTGGCGAGACAGAGGCCGGCGATCATCAGGCGGGCGACATAGAACTTGAGCGAACGGTTGATAGCGAAAGACATGGAAGACCC
>PNLE01000070.1 GCA_013822855.1 Planctomyces sp. | reverse complement strand
AACTCACTCCGCCAAAGCCAGCATGCTGGGTGCCCCCCGCCCGATCACCATCGGCCCGGCGGAAGGTCTCCTGCTCGATGGTGCCAAGGATTATCTCGTCATTGCCGAGAACGTCGCCGCTGCGGGTAAGTTGCTCCCCAAACGGGAGATGACCGTCTCCGCCTGGGTGAATCTCAATGCGACCGGGCCCTGGGGGGCGATCGCCGGCTGCCTCGAAGACACGGGCGACTACGAAAAAGGCTGGCTGCTGGGCTACGAGAACGGCAAATTCTCCTTTGCGCTCGCCAGCCAGGGGAGCGACGATGGCAATGGCCGCATGACCTATCTGACGGCGAAGGATCCAATCGAACTGGGCCGTTGGTATCACATTGCGGGAACATACGACGGCCAGATGATGAAGCTCTATGTCAATGGCCAGCTCGCGGGCGAGTCCAAAGCCCAGAGCGGCGATATCCTCTACGAACCCAAGTCGCCCTATGTCGTGGGAGCCTACAAGGATTCCAACGAGATCTATCCATGGGCGGGGGCTTTTCATGAGGTGAAGGTTTATTGCCGCCCGCTGCCCGCAGCTGATTTTACCGCGATCGCCAAGAAGAATGACAATCTCATCCGTTGGAACCCGCCCAACGACACGAAGCTCGAATTCCTGGTCAAACCCTATCTGCAAGCCGTGACGCAGACCTCGATCGTCGTGATGTGCGAGACCTCGCGCCCTGCGACCACAACCGTCACCTTCGCCCCACGCCAGCCGTTGTCGATGAAGACCGCCTCGACCAGCGCCACCCTCATCCAGGAAGTCCCCCTCCAGGAACTATCGCCCGGTTCGGTCTATTACTATCAAGTCCAGTGTGAGTCCCCCGACGGCCAGAAGATTTCCAGCGACATCCTTTCCTTTCAGACGGCTTTTGGAGCCGACCGGCCGTGGGCGTTTGGCATTGTGGGGGACACCCAGCGGAATCCCGTGATCACAGCCGCCTGCGCCGATGGTCTCTACGCGCTCAGGCCCAATTTCGTCATTCATTGCGGCGATGTCGTCGACAACGGTTTCGCCAAGAATCAATGGATCAAGGATTTCTTCGATCCGTGCCACAACCTCATGAGCAAGACGGTCGTCTTCCCCACGATCGGCAACCATGAACAGAACGCCCATTGGTACTACGACTACTTCAGCCTGCCCAAACCCGAGTATCACTACACGTTCGAGTACGGCAACGCGCAGTTCTTCATGATCGACACCAACAAACCGGTGGGCCCCGGAACCGAGCAGTACGAATGGCTGGAGAAGGAACTCGCCAAATCGAAGGCGATGTGGAAATTCACCTGCCACCATCACCCCTGCTTCACCAGCGACTCCGACGACTACGGCAATTTGACCACCGGCGCGGGGGAGAGAAAACCCACCTATGGCGACGTCAATGCCCAGAAACTCGTGCCCCTCTACGAGAAGTATGGCGTCGATATTGCCTGGAACGGGCATATCCATGTCTACGAACGGACATGGCCCATCTATCAGATGACGATTAACCAGAAGAAAGGCGTTCGCTACATCACCAGCGGCGGCGGCGGGGGGCATCTGGAGCAAGCCGCGGCCCAGCGCGCGTGGTTCAGCCTCCACTTCAAACGGGCCTACCACTATTGCTATGTGACCGCCTTCGACAAGACGATTCAATTTAAGGCTTACGACACCGAAGGCCAGCTCTTCGACACCTTCGAGCTGACCAAGGAACTGCCGGAGGCCGTTCGCTAGGCACCTGCATGGATTTAGTGAGATGTTCCAGGGTTTATGGCCCCGGCGGCGACTTGCGGAAGAGCGGCGAGATGGTTTGCCACAGCGTGGTGAACCCTTGCCGCAGACCGGTCCATAGCCACTGGGTCGCCTGGCGGAGATTGGAACCGACATACGACCGGTCGTAGGCGATGAGATCGACAACAAGCACGGCGATCCCCGCGCCAAGCATCATTTTCCACAGCGGGGTGTCGCCCGCCATGTACTCGATGAACTTGATGATGAAGTCGGTCGCGGCGATGGCCAGCATCACAAAACCCGCCGATTGGAGCGGCCGCTGCCGGAATGGTTCGTTCATGACGCTCCCTTCGAGGTGACATCCCCTCGTTGAGTCTGCCCGGTCGCGGCGGCGATGTCACCCCACATTCCCACCCTTTCAGTAATTCCTTCCCGGCCCGGTTCCACGATCTTCCGAGATCTTGGGTGAAGCCCTGTCTGAGTCGTTGTGAACCAAGGCGCCGTGTCGTGATCTGGCATGTGCGGATATGACCAAAACACGATCCACGTATCGCACTTTCCGCATCGAAGGAAAGACTTCCGCAATACCGATCGCAACTTGAAATGTCGCGTTAAAAGTCACCAAGAGATACCCGCACCGTTTTGTTTGAAGAGGCGGCGGGCATGGCACAAAGAGCGTGATTTCCAATTGAAACCGGTGTGAGATCTCAGTGGGATCGGCTTTTTGAGGCCGGAGAGACCTCCCCTGGTGGAAATTGTTGACAGATCGCAGCCATTAGGCGAGACAATTCGCCGCCCCGGCCGCTTCAGCCTCAGCAACGAGCCACTACGCCTCGATCACCAGATCGCTGCAGGCGCGGGCTTGGCAGGGGAGGATGTCGCCTTGCTCTTTTTCGTGTGGGGAGAGGGCTTCCTGCACATCCATCACCACCCGGCCTGTGACGAGCCGGACGCGGCATTGGCCGCAGACGCCCGAGCGGCAATCATAGGGCCAATCCAGCCCTGCCCCTTCGGCTGCTTCCAGAAGATTGCCGTAGCCATCCAGATCGATCGTCTTGCCCGAACGGGCCAACGTCGCCCGGTAACCGGCTTCAGCGGTTGAGGTGGCAAGGGCTACATTCGGCACTGCCGCTTCGCCCTCCGACTGGGTTTCCGCTGCCGCTTGAATCTGGGCGGCGGGGGAGACGAACGCCTCTGTGAAGACCTGGCTTTCGGGCACACCCAACTCGGCCAGCAGTTCCCGCGTGGCGGCCATCATGGCGTCCGGCCCGCACAGGTAGATGCGGCGGTTGGGCCAGTCCTCCACGCACTCCCGCAGCCACTGGGCATTGATGCGACCCTCGCCGCGACGCCAGCCGGTCGGCACCATCCAGTCGTCCATCTCCGACGCACGGGTCAGCGTGACGGCCACATGCAGATTGGGAAACCGCTGGGCCAGCCCCCGCAGCTCTTCATGGAACAACAGGTCTCGCGGCGAGCGGTCGACCACCAGGAAGTGGATCTCGCCCGGCCAGCAAGTCTCGGTCAAGTACCGCGTCATCGACATCAAGGGGGTGATGCCCACCCCGCCGGAGATGAGGACCACACTCTCGGCCTCCTTCCCCGTGAAATAGAACTTTCCGCCTGGGGCCGACACGGTGAGGGAATCCCCTTCCCGCAGATTGTCGTGCAGGAACCGCGAGACCAACCCCTGCTCTTCCCGCTTGATGGTCAATTCGCAATAGCGCGACTGGCCGGGGGAGGAGGCGATCGTGTACGACCGGCTGACGCTCTTCCCCGCGATTTCGACTTTGAGGGTCAAGTACTGCCCCGGCTGGAAGGCGAACGGCAACTCGCCGCCATCCATGGGAACCAGCTGGAAAGTCTTGACGTGCGGCGTCTCCTGGAAGATCCGCGCGAGCCGCAATTCGCCACTCCAGAATTTCTTGCGGGGAGAAGTGGTCATGCCTGCCATTGCAGCCGCAGTGGGAACCAGGGCGGGAGCCACGGCTGGTTGGCGAACTGGTGGCTGCGACCAGAGCCTCTTCCATGGCAGACGGGCCAGCAGGAAGAGCCCCAGTACCACGGCAAAGGCGAGCGGCTGCCGGATATCGGCTTTGACCTGCATGAAGTAATGCAGTACCGCCAGCCCTCCCACGAGATAGGCCGTGCGATGCAGAAGTTTCCAGCGCTTTGCACCCAGCCGCTGGATCATGGCGTTGGTCGAAGTGACCGCCAGCGGCACCATCAGCAGGATCGCCGTGATCCCCACAAGCAGGAACCGGCGTTTGGTGATCTCGTCGAATGTGCTGGTGAGGCTCAGTGCGCGATCGAAGCCGAAGTAGATGCCGAAGTGGACACAGGCGTAGAAGAAGCCGAACAGCCCCAAGAGCCGCCGGAACGCGATGGGAGTGCTCCAGCCACTGACGAGCCGCAGGGGCGTCACAGCCAGCGAGGCCATAATGAACAGCAGCGAGACATAGCCGGTGGTGTGGATCGCCTGGCTGACAGCGTTGCCGCCCGTCTGCCCGCGGGCGGCATCCCAGCCAATGAGGGCAAGTGGAATCAGCCCATTGAAGATGAGCAGCAGCTTCCAGAACTGGATCTCACTCACGCGGGCATCTCTTCAAAGTAGAAAATATCGCAAGCCGTAGGATCCGCTGTGCGGACCATGTTGCGTAATGCCAAACTGAACGGCACGCGGAATTGCTGACTCATTGATGCCCAATATGGTCCGCATAGCGGACCCTACGGGTTAATAGAACTTTCGGAGATCCATGCCGGTGTAGAGGCTGGCGACTTGGTCTTCGTAACCGTTGAACATGAGTGTCTTCCGGCGGCCGAATTCCCCGATTCGCTGCTCGGTCGCCTGGCTCCAGCGGGGATGATCGACTTCGGGGTTCACGTTGGCATAGAAGCCGTACTCGTGGGAGGCGAAGCGGTTCCAACTGGTGGGAGGCTCCTGGTCGACGAGTGTGATCTTGACGATCGACTTGATCCCCTTGAAGCCATACTTCCAGGGGGTGACCAACCGCACGGGGGCACCGTCCTGCGGCGGGAGTTCCTTGCCGTAGAGACCGGTGGCCAGAAGTGTCAGCGGGTGCATCGCCTCGTCGAGCCGGAGTCCTTCGACATAGGGCCATTCGAGGATCGGCGAGGATTGCCCAGGCATGCGGATGGGATCGAACAACGTTTCGAATGCCACATACTTTGCACTGGCTTGGGGCTGCACCGCCTCCAGTAATCGCACCAGCGGGACACCGGCCCAGGGGATCACCATCGACCAGGCTTCGACACACCGCATGCGGTAGATCCGCTCCTCCGGCTGGCCGAGCTTCTTCAGCGAATCCATCGTCAAGGTGAGGGGCTTGTCGACCAGCCCCCCGACTTCGATCTTCCAACCGTCGGTTTTGAAGTCGGCGGCAGCGCGGGCCACTCCTTCCTTGGAAGTGGTGAACTCATAGAAGTTGTTGTAGTTGATGATGTCCTTTTCGGGCGTGAGCGGTTCTTCGACCACGAAGCCGCTCTTCGCCAGATCCTGGGGGGAATCGGCGGGCTTCACCAACCCTTCCAACGGAGCGGTGTTCGCCTCCTGTTGCACAGATTGCTGGAAGGCCCGATAGATGCCGATGGTCGCGCCGACCGTCCCCAGCCCGACCGCCGCCCGCATGATCTGCCGGCGGTTGAAATACATCTCGGGGGGCGTGACTTCGGAATCGGGAATCTTCGGCGGTGTCGACATCGTGGCCTCGTCTGGGAAATCCGTCTGCGCATCCGGCGGGCTGGGCAGCTCACTTCACAATCCATCCACCTCAATTCCGATTCACGCGAACCCATGTTCCTGCGAACCGGCGGCGTGGATGGAAGTGGCTGCTTCAAAAGCAGTCTACCCGAAATCCATGCTGTCGAAATCAGTGTAGTCGAACGCCGCGAATGTCACTCCCCATTTCCCCAATTCCCGCCGACCCGAGGCTGGACCGGCGAAGAGGGAAAACTCACTTCCCGCCATCCTTCATAGCGGGAGCCATCATCCCATCCTTCATGGCGCCGTCCTTCATCATGCCATCTTTCATGGCTCCGTCCTTCATCGAAGGGGCCATCATCCCGTCGGACATCTTGGGATCGGCCATCTTCTCACCCATCATCTTGTCGTCGGCCATCTTGCCATCCGACATCATGGGGGCACTTCCGGAACCCGAGGCGGAACCGCCACCGGCCGGGGCCGAACCCGCGCCGCCGCATCCCGACACCAGACAAACCGCACCCACCAGAACCGCCATCATCCCGCGAACCATTGCCCCACTCCCCAAATAATGTGCGCCAACGCACAATTTGTGACCCCGCCCAAACATCGCCGAGCCTTCCGCACACGCCCCTCTGTTCAAGGAAGGTCATCGCTGGAAGGTCAGCCTGCGGCGTTCGATCGGGTGAAGAGTCGAAAGGTGACAAACAATTTTCGGGAGGGTGGCGACGAGGGTCTCAACCCTGGCTGACGCGCATGTAGACCTTGATCGCCTCTTTGTCTTCCACCAGTCGGCGGATCAATTCGGCGTAGTTCTCCAGGCCGTCGACACGGGTGGTCAGCAGTTTTTCCGTGACGCCCGGGAAGGCGAGTTCGCCGTGGGCCAGCGCCTGGATCCCCGATTCGAAGTGCTTGCGGTTCCCGTTGACCGAGCCGACCAGGAGCTTGTTCCCCAGCACCCACTCGAGGTTGATCTTGTCCGAGGGGACGGTCGTCGTGTTCTTGCCGCCTGTGATGCTCGTCCAGACGAGGGCGCCGTTGTGCGAGAGGTATTCCATCGCACCGAAGGCGAGCTGGCTGGAACCGGTGGCCTCGACAATCAATTGCGGCTTGCCCGTTTTCTTGACGAGTTCCTCCAGCGGCGTCTCGGCCGTGCTGACGTAGGTCGCGCCGTAGGCTTCGGCGATCTCAGCCTTCTTGTTGCCGGCTTTCTTGGAGCGGGCGACGGTGTAGACCTCCAGCCCCTTGAGCCGCAGGATCATGGTGGACAGGAGGCCGATCTGGCCCGAACCCATCACATAGGCGACTTCCGGCTGCCAGACCTGGAGCCGCTGCTGGGCCAGATAAGCCTGCTCGATGGCCTTGGCGCAGACGCTGGCCGGCTCGCTGAGCACACCCAGATGCTTGAGCTGCCCCGGCACCTTGACCATGTATTCGCAGTCGTCGACCCAGCGTTCGGTGAGATACCCGTGCTTCAGGTTGATGCCGCGTTCGTAGTAAGTCTCTTCGCTGGTGATGTCGTTGCGGCCGATCTTGTCGTAGATCGAACCACCGGGGCGGCGGACCGTGCACGAGACATAGTCGCCCGGCTTCAGATCCTTCACATTCGGCCCGACCGCCTCGACCACGCCGAAGCTCTCATGGCCCAGCACCAGATAGTCGAAGCCGGGCGGCGCGTTGCCGTAGAGGGCCTCGTTGATCTCGCGGTCGGTCGCATCGACACCGATTTCGAGCGACTTCACCAGCACGCCCCGGCCGCCGGGAATCGACTCGAGGACGGGGGGCTCGATGTCACGGAGATGGATGCTGTGGGGCTTGCCGGGATAAACAGCGACCGCTTTCATGAGCGACTGTCTTTCTTGAAAAATCATGGTTGGGAATGTGGCGACGCGGGAACCGCCGATCCCGCGCCGCACGGCGGTCGACCGGGAGTTCACCTTGGCGGGCATCATACGAGGGGCGGGTCGATTTCCGAAAGGCAGCCTGCCCGGACGGATGGGGCTTTGCGGCGGCGGCACGGGAAATGCTTGGAACAAAGTGGAGTTTGCGGGGTGTTCTGGAGGGGTGATGGAAGGGAAGTGACATCAACAGTAACAGTCCACGACGGGTGGCCCTGGTTGACATTAGGATTTCTACCGGGGTGGCGACGGCACAGGAGGTTTCACCTCCTGGCCGGCGGCGATCCTGATCCAACTTTGATCAGGGCAGAGGAACGGAGATGACTCGCTGTCCGGCGCCGCAACCTCTTCTGCCTGCGGCCCACAGGTCGCTCGAAAACGAGCAACCTAGGCCACGCTGCGTTATGAAAAGAAGGCGGCGCATTTCGGTAGCTTCCTCTGGCTCGCCACCCTACTCACAAAACCGTTTGGAAGGTCCTAGAACATTGCTTTATTTTTTAAATTTGTCCCAATAACCAGGTGGCAAAGCCATATCAATGTGAACTGAGACATGATTTCGGTCGTTTGGACAAAACATCCCGTAAGGAACTTTTAGTTTCTGCACGATTTCATCGCTGAGCGCCATAGTCAATGCTGCCCCACAGGTGGGACAGGCGAGCGTCTCGCCTCGTTCAATCAGCCGCAACATAAAACTCATTCCCAACGACGGATCATAGACTATCTTTTTCTCGCTCATTCCACACACCCTTTCAGTATCCATCGATACGGCGTGCTAGAGAATCGGAAGGAATATTTGAACAAAACCTTTGATCATCCCTTGTAAGTTCGCAGGGTTGCCCCAGTTGAAATTCCGATTCTACCGGGGCGGTGAAGTCACAGAAGATCTCGGGCCGCGCCGCGACTCCGGCTTGATCCCACCTGAGATCCTCAGAGACTCGCATGACAAAGCTTCGGGCAACGAAACCTCCTCTGCCTGCGGCACACAGGTAGGCCGCAGACGGCCAACCTGTGCCACCCTGCGGACTGCCTTTAGACCTCAACGACGCTCGGAGTATTGCGCAATTTGCGATTCTTCCGTTTAAAATAGAAGGCAACGCCGCAATATTTGATCCAGATGATGTCTATGCCAATGCTCAGAAGATTAGGTCGATCATTGATGAGTGTGGATGCGCCGCGGAGGCCATTGTGTTGAAGAGAAGAAATGAAATCGAGCGTGTGGCAATGTTGTTGCTTAGGGATAGCATGCTTACGCACAAGCAGGTATGCGGGCTTGTTAAGGGTGACGAATGTGACCAAATGATAATATGAATGCATGTCGCAGCGTAAGAAGCTGAAGTATGAACGGGTTTCTGGAGTGCCTGTTGGTGTCCGCAGAACTAAATCTCCGTGCATTCCTCTATGGCATTTGTTACAGCTGCGGTGATCGTCATTAGGTTGCATCGAAAAAATTCCCGCCGAGAGTTGATGCGATACTCTTGGAGTGATTTGTGAATTGCACTTTCGATGATTGCGCAATTGCCAACTGGCCAAGTGGCCAATGCTTCAAATGGAAGTGGAGTGCTTGTGTTGCTAAGTTCCTTCAACCTGGCTTCTGTGGGGCGCCTAGTTAGACCAATCTTGAAGATATCTGGTCCATGTGCCGGTGATCTGACCACGTAAACAGTTCCTGGGTCGCTTCCTGTAGGGGCGGGATCAGTTCGCTCAAGTAAGAAAGTGCTAGGTTCTTCGGCAGACCAGTTGTCGTGCCTGGCAACCCATGTGCGACCCACGATAGGGTTATCGTCGGCATCCTTTCCAATTTGCCCTGGCTCCAGTTGTCGCCAGAATCCTGATTGTTCAAATTTCATTTTGGGTGGCGTGATGCCTGTCGTGTTCGGCAATGTGCTTTTGCGTTTTGCCAGGCAGTGCACAACTCTTTTGTATGAGTATGTTGGCTGGTCAAACTCCTTCGCTACGCTTGTTGTGACTTTGCGATCTTCCATAGTTGCGAAACTCGTGGTGAATTGCTCCTGCTTTACAAAGATGTTTGAATCCACAAAAGCGACGGGAAGATAGATAAGTGATGCGAGGGCAGAAAAAAGGCCGTTGTAGCGTGCTAGATCAGTCATGCATTTCAGCTTGATTCGTTCAAATGAAGCTGGGTCGTCCTCTCTGATTTCATTCAGGCTGTCGAGGTCATCTGTTAAGACGGTGAATGATCTGCCGCAATCGAGATGTACATATCGCGCGTTGAATGTGGATGATTGTATGTCGAATCTGGTGAGCATTATTATTCGAGAGTAGCTGGGGTGCTCATCAAGAAATCTGTTTTTTATGGTGAGATCCTCGGATGCTTTAACATTACTCCGTCCTTTCGCGGGTGTTGAATGTGATCTCTCCATTTCTTGAATCTCTTCGTTAGAAGGATACGCCGGGTTTTCTCCAGCGAGTAGAATGCAGGACAGTTCGCTCCCGTGACGGACTAGGGATATCCCGTTGATGACGATGGTTGAGTTGTCCGATTGGATCTTGTAGCCTCCGTGGTCGCTTACCATATTGAATTCGTATGAAACGCCCTCTTCCATTGCGTGCCCTGCCAATATGGGATCGCGGGGGAGGTCGCTATTTGAGTACCAGTCGAAGTATGTGTCGGCCGCTAAGAGATGCTCTATTTGTTGTCGAAGTCCGTATGCCAGTAGTTCGTTGTTGTATTCTAGGAATGATTCGACGACGTTAAATGACATTGGCAACGAACCTGGTCCGTGCTTCGTAAGCCGGTTGAGATACTCACTAAAATATGACAGCAACGTGCGGGACATTGCCAGCCCCGAGCCAGATGTTGTTTGCGCAAACGCCCACAGTTTTAGCCGTCGGTATTTTTTCTCGACCTCAATGCGATGGTGTGGATTTCTTTGCAGGATGTCCTCGAGTTCTTTTCTGTCGAATGTGCCTGCGCTTGCGAATTTATTTAGAGGGCTGTGTAGCATTCGTGTTTCAAAAGGTGTGAGCGGTAGTGCGATTCTATGATTCGGTGTGTAAATATGTGATGGGTTGGGGTGAGTGGTGTGGTCGTCTGTGCTCTTTTGTCGCCGTTTTGCCATGGTTTTGTGGTTCGTTGTGTTATGTTTGGGATTGTGTTTAGTGCGGAAGGAAGTTGTGTAGTCAATATGCTGGGCTTTGTCGAGGAGGCCTCAAAGGTTGTGTTGACTATCGCGTCGATGGATGTGTTCGTGAGTTTTCTTGGCTTTCAAGTACCACATAAGTGGTCTTTTGTCGAATGGATGTATTCCTGTTTTGAGGAAAACTTTTTCAGGTAGTTGTCCCTTAGATGTCTTGTGAAGAAGGGATTCCCTCGGTGTTCAGTTTTTTGTACGGGTTTTGGACTGAATGAGAGAGTCGGTTTAATGGAACCCTCAGCCCCAGCGTCGGGCACCCCCCAAAGGTGCCAGTTGGGGATGAGGCGTGTTCCGTTCTGCCTTTCTGGCCCCTGAGGTGGTGAGGGAAAGGACTGGAGATTCCGGCGGAGCGAAGGCGGAGTCCGGAGATCGGAGCGGAGTGATCGAACCGCCGATTCACTGCGGAAAAGTCTTGACGGATCGGATTGCGCAGGGTGGCCCAGGTTGACTGTATTCAGCCTACCTGGGTGCAACGCCACAACAGGTCGACGAAACTGAAGATGACGTTGCTGAGGATTTTCTCCGACTTGGCTCACTAATTGGGGAATGACGCTCCATGGGCGTGGCTGTCTTTTTCATTTTACCAACAATCGGCCTCTTGTGGTTTCGAACACACAGCTAGCCCACAAACGGGCAACCTGTGCCACCCTGCGAGCGAATGGACGATGACTGCCGGGCCGTCGCGTGTTACTACCCAGCGTCCGCTCCGATGGGGACGGTGCGGTCGCATCCAGACGCCGCTGATTCCACCGCCGACCTCAACGTCTCTTCGCCATGCTCGGGATCTTGCTTGGCACCTTGCTCGGCATCCTGATCAGGGGCGAAGGTTCTGCTTAGGTGGAGGGGTGTGATGGTGTCTCTCCGAAGCGGTTGCCGCTTGACACCACTCCCCTTCACGAGAACAATCGCCGCGCAACAACTCGTTTCGTGCGAATGGTTTCGTACGAGCGGGCCGTTTCCGCGACAGATCGCCGCCCGCATGATGGCCGCAGTGGTCTGAAGCCAGTTCAGAATTCACGACTCAGGAAGAGGAAGAGATTCACGATGAGTGGTCCCATCATTCGCAGCGGAGCCAGCCCCAAGTTCTCCGAGAACTTCGACAAGATCTTCGGCGGCGCGAAGAAGGCCTCCCCCAAGAAGGCGGCACCCGCCAAGAAAGCCGCACCCGCCGCCGAAGTGAAAGCGGCTCCCAAGAAGGTGGCCAAGGCGACCCCGGAAAAGACAGCCGTGAAAGCCGTGGCCAAGAAGGGGGCCCCTGCCGCCGCTGCTCCCAAGAAGGCCGCCCCGAAAGCTGCTGTGGCGAAGAAAACGACCAAGAAGGCGGGCAAGTAACGCTCGACCACAGGTGTCCCTTGGCCCCGGAGTTGGAGAGCGCCGACGCGACGGGCCACCCCGTCCGCGAGTCGTGGAAGTGGCTGGTCGTCGGCTGGCTGGGCCTTTTCGTGGCTTGTTTCGTCATGGCGCCGATACCGGCCGTCAACGAGACGCACTACCTCGGCAAGGCGCGGCATTTCTTCAATCCCGCCTGGTGTGCCGGTGATCCGTTCCTCGAATCGCCCAGCGTGCATGTCGTCTTCTTCGCGAGCATCGGCTGGCTGGCCCCCTTCTTCGGGCTGACGATCACCGCCATCATCGCCCGAGCCGCCTTCCTGTGGGTGCTGGCCTGGGGCCTCTGGCGGTTGGGCGAAGCGTTGGGCCTTCCGCCCGCCGGACGACTCACGGCCCTCTGGGTGCCGCCGCTGCTGGTCACGGTGGCGAATGTCTCGGGGGAGTGGATCGTGGGAGGGGCGGAGTCGAAGACCATCGCCTACGGCTGCCTCTTCGCCGCCATGGCGGCCTTCATCCGGAGCGACGCCGGCTGGCGGACTACGAACCGGCGCGAACTGGCGGCCTGCGCCTCGCTGCTCGCCTGGTCGATCGCGTGGCATCCGATTGTCGGGATCTGGGGGACGCTGGTCTGCCTTGCGGGCGGGCTGGGAAGCGCGCTGTGGTGGAAGGGGCCGCGAACCTCGGAAGTGGTGGCGAGTTCTCCGCCCTCGACTGCTCCCGCAGCACCGCCGACGGCGCCAGCCTGGCTGGTCTGGATCATTCTGGCCGCCGGGTGGCCCGCCGCCTGCTGGGCCATGCTGGCGGCCTTCCAGGTGAGCCTGGCGGGGGGAGCATCGGACGATCTGCGTTTCCAGGCCAACTTCATCCAGGTCTACTACCGGCTGGCCCATCACCTGGATCCGATGGTCATCCCCCGGGCGGCGTGGATGAAGGGGATCTTCGCCACGCTCCTCGCGACGGCGGCGGGCCTGATGGTCTGGCATCGGCTCCACCGCTTTCCCGCCATGGGAAACATTTCACCGGAAGCCACGCCCCGGGCCACACTCATGCGGGGCTGGGGTTTTCTGGTGATGGCCACCGCCGCCACGGTTCTCCTTTCCGCCGCCGGTTATGCCATTGGCTACGGCCCCCGGCCCGCCGCCGAGATGCCCGGCTTCCACTGGCGCATGCTGCTGCTCAAGTTCTATCCCTTCCGGCTGGCGGATGTTTTCGTGCCGCTGCTCCTCGCCTTCAGCCTCGCACGCCTTCTTACGGTGCCTAGCCGGTCGATGGCAGCCGTGCCTTCTGCTTTTGGAAGAGAATGGCTGCCGCCCGCTCTCGCCCTGCTGCTGTTGCTCGCGACGGGGGTGTCGCTGTACGGCTCGTGGGAGGCGACCGGGCTGGCCCTCAAAAAGCGGAGCGACTGGCTGGCGACCTGCGAATGGGTCTTCCACAACACGCCGCGGGAGACCCTCTGCTTCGCACCGACGGGGCATCCCTCGTTCAAGTGGTATGCGGATCGTCCCGAGTATGTCTCGTTCAAGGATTGCCCGCAGGATCCGCAGGGGATCGTCGATTGGAACAATCGGCTGCTGGTCATCTCCCGCTGGCTGCAAAGCTATCTCGACGAGGGCCGCTACACCGCCGATGGTCTCCGCGACCTGCACGCCCTGACCGGCCTGCGGCTCTTCATCACCGATCGCATCGGCCCCTTCGATGTCGCCCCGGTTTATGAGAACGATTCCTACCGGGTTTATGCCCTGCCGTAGGGGGTTCCGAAGTGCCGTATCATTTCGCCAGGGAGGAAAATGATGGCCTGGTTTGAATTCTTCTGGACGCCCGAAATCGAAGAACATCTTGCCGAGCACGGCGTTTCGGTGGAAGATTTCGAGTATGTGGTCTGCTTCCCCGAGTAGCGGGAACGAAGTGATTCAAGCGGCAATATGATCGCCGAAGGTTACGATTCCATGGGCCGCTGGCTCGTGTGCGTGTACGAGAAGATCGACAGGAGGACCGTCTTGCCGGTTACGGCCTATGAACCAACGGAGGAGTGATGAAAGAGTTCAGCATCAGCCCGGAGGAACTCCGAGCCAAGCAGGAGGCGGCGATCGCCGAACGACCAGCCATCGAAGCCAAGCTCAAGCTGGCGGAAACGGCCGCCAAGGAACCGACCTTTTCCGGTTGGCTGCGACGGCAAATCCATGCCCATCCGGAGGTCTCGTTTCCGCGCCTGCAAGAGGCGTCAGGGTTGGGCAAGATCCCGTTCCTTCAGTTCCTCGAAGGCCAGGCACCGATCAGCACCGAGCAGGCGGATGCACTCTGCACCGTGTTGGGGATCGTCCCCGCCGGTGCGGAGAAGGTGGCCTGATTTCGGGCCAAGCCAGGCGGTGGCCATCAGTCGGTGTTTATCAAGAGAGTGGAGGCACTGGCGGAGCCAGTGGCACTCGCTAGAAGCATCTCCGATCGAGAGTGCCTTCCGCGACGAAGCGCCAGAATCTCGTCGGAATCTGATATTTCCATGTGTTGATTCGTCTTCGGTGCGGAAGTACGGTGAAAGAGGTTACGAATCCATGCGGCACAACGGGGTCGTTGATCGGCCTTGTTCTCTCGCCGGTGATTTCGGCCCCAGCTCCCGCCACACGCCTTCTCCTTCCTCCTGATGAGTCAGCCACCATGTCCCACGCACAACTGACATCGCGTCGTCAATTCCTCGCCACTGTGGCTGCCACGGGGGCTGCGGCGGCGTTCATTCAGCCGATGCACCGTGCCTTCGGTTACCAGTCATCCAACAGTCGGCCTGTCTTCGCCACGATTGGTCTGCGGAACCAGGGGTGGGGAATCACCAGCAAATCGTTCCCCTTTGCGGACTTCGCCGCACTCGCCGATGTCGATGAAAAGATCCTGGGCGAGAACGTCGAACGGACGGAGAAGCGACAGGGCAAGAAGCCGGATGCCTACAAGGATTACCGCAAGATTCTGGATCGCAAAGACATTGACGCGGTGATGATCGCCACGCCCGATCACTGGCACACGAAGATCTCCGTGGAAGCGATGTACGCGGGGAAGGATGTCTACTGCGAGAAGCCTTTGACCCTCACGATCGATGAAGGGAAGCTCATCGAGAAAGTGGTCAAGGAGACCGGCCGTGTCTTCCAAGTTGGCACCATGCAGCGGACCGAATCCGACCAGCGATTCCTGCAAGCCATCGCCCTGATTCGTGAGGGCCGGATTGGGACCGTCAAGAAGGTGACATGCGGCATCAATGGGATGGAAGCCTCGCCGGTGATTCCCGTCACTCAGGTTCCCGCCGGTCTCGACTGGGAATTCTGGCTCGGACCGGCCCCCAAGGTCGACTACCGGGCTCTGCCCGAATTGCGGACAGGTTATGGTGCCGGTGTGCCGCTCTTCAGCAACTGTCACTACTCCTTCCGCAACTGGCATGAATACTCGGGCGGCAAGCTGACCGACTGGGGTGCCCACCATGTGGATATCGCCTGCTGGGCCCTGGGAGCCACCGACACCGGCCCCAGCAAGATCACTCCCGTCGAATACAAGCTACCTGTGGAATACAAGGATGGCTGGCCGACGGTTCAAGACCAGTACAACGCCGCGACCAGCTTCAACATCCAGGTGGCCATGCCCAACGATGTGGAGATGATCATCACCAGCGAAGGTGACAACGGCATTCTCTTTGAAGGGACCGAGGGCCGGTTCTTTGTGAATCGCGGCAAGCTGGCCGGCAAGCCGGTGGAGGAACTCAAGGAGAAGCCGCTGCCGGAAGGGGCGATTGAAAAGGTCTACGGCGGCAAGGTGAGCGAGAATCACACGACGAACTTCATTGAAGCGATGCAGTCCCGCAGGCAGCCGGTTTCGGATGTGTGGTCGCACAACCGGATGCTGGAGATCTGCCACCTGTCGAACATCGCGATGCGATTGGGTCGCGAACTGAAGTGGGATCCCGCGACGCGACAGATCGTCGGCGACGCCCAGGCGAATGCCTTCCTGTCCCGCGAATACCGCAAGGGTTATGAAATCCAGATGGGCTAGTCCCCTCGCGGCTCTCCAACAACACCTGCCCCACCGCGTGTGTTTCCGCGGTGGGGCAGGTGGAGGGTTTTGGCGGTTTGTAGGTGGCTACCGCGTGCCATGCCAAGGAAAGGCTGCGCATGGCCATGAACCTGTTGCTCGGCATGAATTGAGCGTTCTCACGCGATCTCCGGAAGGGGTATGCACCCCGCTGAAGAGTTTCTCGATTGGGCCTGTGATCGATGCTCTGAGGCACTGGCGGAGCCAGTGGCACCCGGCGATCTCTCTTTGTAGGCAGTATTCTATCTTCAGCAACACAGGATCCAACATGCAGCATGGATGCTTACCATGGCGATTGAGACTGATATCGGCTGGGATGCTTTGCGCAACGGCATTGGTAGTTGAACCAGGCGAGGCTTGCCAGCCAGAACTCAACAAGAATGCATTTGTTACAAGTTACCTCGACTTTATAAGTACAATACAAAAGATCGGCTTCAACTACACAGCCGTGTGGAAAAGACAGACAGGCGAGCACATCTATCATTTCAAAGAGACAGGCAAGATCGAAGTAGATGCCGGTCGGTCGGCGATTTCACGATACCACACCCTCTCCGCCTTAAGCAATGGCACAGATTATTCTGAGCAGGGAGCAACGGATGTACTTCTCAATCACTGGAGACACATCAACTTGGTCAGCAAAACAGAAGATTCTGCACCAGAGACCCCCGAGGAATTCAGCGCAACGATAGACAACAATCCAGGCCCACCGGCATTCACAAAAGAAATGACGTCATTCCCTCTAGGCATCCTCTGGGGGAGTGTAATGTGCGACAAAATAGTTGAGCTTCCAGCGGAAATCGCGAGCGCGACAGAAGATGAGTTAACTATCAGCAAAGATCTTGTTGATGGTTGTCGCGTAGTGGAATTCAGAAATCAAACGGTCAAAGCATCCCTATTCATCGATGAAAAAACGCTTCGTTTCACAAAAATGACTTGGGAGGTTCTCAATTCCGCAAGCTTGTCACGCGGCCATATCGCTTCGGGTTCATTTGAAATCACAAGCCTTGCTTCCGTAGACGGGGCAAACCTGCCAATCACAATTAAAATGTCTCTCAATGAGATAGGTGGGAAGATTGACACAAGCAATTTATCAGAAGATATGATCGCCACTATTGCACCTCACCAGCTTGGCCGCACCCCCGATTCAGCCATGACCTTCACGTACACTTTGTCAGACTTGAGAACAGGCAAGGACATCGATGGATCGACTTTTGAACTCCACAAACCAATTCCTGATGGAACGATGCTTAATATTGTCGGGCAAAGCCCAGAGACCCCACTCTTTTGGCGAGATGGGAAGATTTCGCGACAGCCTCCCGAAGTAGCCGGCGAGGTGGCATCGACGAATTCTAGAAGCTCCAGCTCCACTCCACTTCTGCTTATCATCACTTATGGAACAACTATGATGGCGTTGTCGCTCTTTGTTGCTTTGACAACAAGGCATTTTCCGTGAAAGCATTATGAAATTGTCGGTGTTTTTAAGAGTTTGCTTCCGCGACCACATTATTGATCGTGTTACATAAAACTATGCTTATAGAATTCTGAATGAAGACTGACTGGCTGCTTACCGCATACACCCGGCAGCGTGGCACTGGCGACCGACGTGATTCAGGGTGCCGCTGGCTTGGCCAGTGTGTTTTCGCAATGGCAACCGGACACGTTATGATGTGTGATGGCAGGTTTGGCCGGTTGACGTCGGAGATATCCCTGACGAGTCACTCCTCATGGACTTCGGTTCCTGTGCCATCTCCAGAAGCAGTATTCGCCGTGAGGAAGGGTTTGTGGATCTGCACATGTGATCGATGTTTTGAGACATTGTCGGAGCAAGCGGCACCCGGTGAGCAGAGGCTGATCGACGGCGCCATCCGGCCGCGAACCATTGGCTTCTTCATCGCGGCTGGGCTATGCGGAAGCCAGTGGTGCCACAGCGACTGGGAAACATTTACTGCCGCTAATTCTCTTCACTCAGCTTGTTCCATCCGGTTGGCGAGATGCGGCAGCGGCTGGACTTGTTCAACATCCCATCGAAAGCGAATTCAAACCAATATTCCACAGAGTCGCATTCGCCCTCACCCTCCACCTTCGGTAGCGTTGAGAAGAAAGAAATGCCGTCGCCCAGAATCTTTGATTGCACTCTGTCGATCACATAAACATGTTCTGGATGGCCTTCTCGTTTATAAAACAACCGAACGTCGCGAAAGCTGTCAGCGGATGTATTCAAGCGGCCAAACTGCCGACACTCAATTCCCACGACTGCGTCAGCATGGCAATCGACACTCGTCGGCGGCACCTCGCTAATCGACCAATATCCAGTCGAGGAGCCGCAGCCACCCATAGACAAGAGCACAACAGATCCCACTGCGGCGAATACGGCAATCACACTACGTGTCGATCGGCTCACGGGTTTGACGCCTTTTTTGACAGCACTTGCATCGAGTACGAAGAAGATGAGTGTATGCGAACTGAGAGTTCGCGGGAACAGCCATCTTGCGGTTCCACGCGTCGCGGGGTGGCACTGGTGGGCCAACACGCTTCAGGGGTGCCAGTGGCACTCGGCAAGCAAGAGTCGATCGATGGTGCCACCCTGTCGGTTTGTTGGAGTGAAATGGCACATCAAGACCGGGGGATTGGAACCGAGAACTTCTTGTTCTGGTGGCCCAGACGTCCCAAGCTACGTCTGGGCCACCCTACTTAAGAAATAACTGATTCGGGTGCGGAGCAAGGCGTTGAATCTTGCCTCAAATCCAATACACCATGCATCTGAAAAGCTGCAAACGGCATAGGACCTACCCCCAAGCTTGGCAAATGAAGCTTGTATGGTGTCTGCAACTGAAAGTTTATTTCCTTAGAAGCATTTCGCATTGGTGGTGGCAAATCTGGGTTGTCAGTATCGGCAGTGCGAATGAAACTTCTACGCAAGCGAATTGCTGCCTCCTCATTTGAAAGCAACTCTGGAAATTCTAATGGAACTTCCCAGGTTAACCCGACATCCTCAGACATTACGATCTGAGATCTCTGCACTTCAAAGAGAACAAATCCGTTGACGACAAATGCTATTGCGACCATTTGATCCATAAGTGGCTCAGTAACGCATATGTCTAAAGATGTTCTATCAAAGTGTCCGACCAGAGCGAACTGACCGTGCCGGAAAAGTGGTGCTCGAAATTCGATCCCAACTGCGTCGCTGATGCCCGGATATGAATCGCACTTCGAAAATACGATGTCTTTTGAATCGGCACCCCAAACCAGCGTTTTTTTTCCGAACCAGCAATTTTCTCTGTCCACCTCATCCATGTAAAAATCTCGACCCCCAACATGAAGCACTTGAAGGGTGGGTCCAAATCCACAACTTATTTCAACAATGGCACGAAAATGCCCCAATTCGGTTGTTGTGCAATTACGATTCAGTTGAATGAGCAAGCCAACATCTTGAACCGGTCGCAAACACTCGTTCAGGAATTCCAAACGCTCGATCTGTCTCGCAATTCCTTGTTGCTGCTGCTTCAACTCTGCCAGCTCTTTATCCCTTGCAGATTGGATTCGATCTAGAAAGGTTATTTGCTCTTCCAGAGACATCGACACCCCAAGGTACTGCAGCCTATATGCGAGTCCCTCAGTGCTGTCTAATGTTTGGCGAAGCCGCTCTCGATAGAAGACGTCGGTGTGGGTTATTCCCCGTTGTGCCGCGAAGGTTTTCAGTTCATCAACTTCACCCATCGTTAAATCCACATTTGTAAAGAATACGAATCCATGAAGATCCACATTTTTTTCCAAAGCAGACTCTAAATCACTTAGAAATTTGTCTCTCACCCATCTTTTGTTCTCAGAAGAATCATTTGCCGAGTTCTTGAAGCCAACCGCCCCCCAAACCACCTGTGTATTGTCATAAATCGCTTGAAGGTCCCGGCCGCCATCAGGCCCCCCTTTCGGACGGCGCGGCTCGACATTCGTGTACCTTCCCAGCAAGGGAAGAAGATGAAGACAGAGTCGTTCACGTTGCAGTTGATTGCTGTCTAGCCAGCACCTAAGCCGCTCTTCTGTCACTCTATGGTCGCTCATAATGATAAACTCCCGTAATTGAACATAAAAACAAGCATATCTTACGGTGCAACCTAGACATTCGGTGGATGGCACTGGTGACTGATGTGTACTGGGTGCCAATGGCCCTGACAGTGTGTTTCTGCATTAGTGCCTGCGCATGACTTGACGCTTCATCCTGTGCTTATCCTGCCATGTTGGAAACGTTAGTCTGTATTGCTTTATTAGTCGTATCGTATGACTTTTCGCTCTTTCGCAATGCACTGACGCAGCATCCTCATCTCCGAAAGTTTTGTCAATTTGCATCCGTGATCGATGTTCGGAGGCATTGGCGGAGCCAGTGGCACCCGGGATTCACAACTGATCGACAGTCATTGCCTGCCGATCATAAATGCCCTTTACACAAGAGAGAGACTCCACAGACGACAACAAGAAGAATCGTAGCAAAGGCCTGATGCACACAAAGGAAGACCATTCTCTCGCCAATTCGCCCGCCGCGCCCAAAAAGATCGCCATAACGCGTCGCTATCACCAGTTGGACTGGCATCAGTACAATATACGGCAAGTACCAGTACTCCGGATTTCGGATAGGGATGGCAGCAAATAAAGATCCGGCAGGCAGCAGGAGGAGGCCAATCACGACAATATCTGGCTCAGGTAGCAAACCATTCATGATCCGCACTCCAGAAAACAAACGGTCGGCACGCCACGACGATTTATATACAACACGCTGAGCTGCTCTGGTAGAAGCCTTGGCCTTCACCGGGGTAGTGCGGCCGCAAGGAGCCTGTGATCACAGATTCCACCACTTGGGCGCCATTGTGAGCAAGTCTTTTCTGTGCCGTTTCGCGGCTTTGAAGCCCATCACATGCACGCAACTGGCCACTGCGATTGCCTGGACCGCGACTTGAAATGGGGCATTGAAAAGGGGAGAGACATGGCCGCACAAAGCTGCGGACCATGCCACGCGTGTGAGTCGCCAGTGTCAATCCTGCAGTCGGTCAGTGAAGTGGCCGGTCTTGGTTTGGATGACTGGAGAAAAGGGTTTCTTGTTCTGGCGAACCCAGACGTCCAGAGCGACGTCTGGGCCACCCTTCTTCATCTTAGTTCCGGCGGAGAGTGCCGGTATACTCTGTGGGAATGGTGACTGGTGTGAAAGATGGCGGTGTGGTTTCCAGTATGTCACCTGAGGCAATCCTGTCGTCTCT
>PNLE01000069.1 GCA_013822855.1 Planctomyces sp. | reverse complement strand
GACCGATCCGTCGCGGCTGGCGAACTTCACCAACCGGCCGCTGGGAATCGGGGGGGATGTGATCTCGCCCGCCGCCTTGTAGCGCCAAACGAACGCATCGTTCGACCATTGTGGCAAACGCTGCTCGAGATAAAGTTCGCGAATCCGCTTCAGGCTGAAGGCGTAGACGCTGCCGTCCAGCGCGCCGAAGTAAACGTGGTTCTCATCGAGGGCGGCACCCGTCGAAGGGGCCCCAGGCAGGCGGAGCGTCCACAGGATCTTCCCCGTCCGCTTTTCCATGCAGACCATCTTCGCACCGACGATCGCCAGGCAATCGGTCTCATTGGCGGCCATGGGGAACATCGGCTCGTCGTTGGTCCCCAGGAGGACCGCCCACAACTTCCGTCCATCCTCGGCGTCGAAGGCGGTGATATGCCCCGACGACGCCTGCACATAGACGTTGTCTTCATCGATCACCACATGCGAGATCTTGTCGCGCGAGGGATTGAAGACCGCTTGTCCCCACCAGGCCCGCTCGAGCCCCAAGGCCTGCGCTTGATCCTGCGTGATCAGCCCGCTCGTCTGCTGGGCCGACGCCTCGGGCATTTCCCCACCGGTGAAGGCCGCCAAAGCCACCAGAGCCGAGGAAAACAGCCGCATGGTCAATCGGGATCTGCCTGCCAACACTGCTGCATTCATGGATGAACCTGGTTGATGAACCGGGGCTGAATCGAGTTGCGGCCTGAAGCCCGCGTCAAAAAACCAAACGTCGAAGGGAGCTCAAAGTCGAAAATCACTGAGAACCGGATGAGGGAAGATCCTCCCGGTCGAAACCTACCACATGCCGAAAGACTCAAGAGGGATCCCACCCGAAAGCCGACATCTTGGGGAAAATCGTCGATGGGGTGTCGTCAAACTTTTCCCAGACCTCCCATTATCGCTCAACAAATTCTAGCTGGAAGGAACAACCGGACGCCAGACGCATCCATCGGTGAATTCGGGCTTTCAATCGTCCGGCGGCGACCCATTGCAGGGTGGAATGGCAAAAAAGTGACGCCTTTGCCGATTTTTCCGACAGCTCCACCCGCGCACCTACCGGGAATCCGGGAACCCCAAGCGAACCCGAGAAGTCTCAGATGATGGCGACCACTCCCGACATCGGCGGTTTTTGCGCAAGTTGCTTATTGCCGGGGCGTTGATGCGATGCTGGAATGGGGGGAGGATACCTTCAAGAATGTTCTCCGTGTTCACCTACCGGCAGGCTCAACTCACTTCGGAAGTCCGGGGCATGTGGGATTCCACCCATCAAACGCTGCAGCCGCGCGAGGAACGCGGTCCCGCGCGCCCACTCGGGTGGCGTCACATCGTAGGGGTGTCGATGATCGCCTGCGGACTCTTGTTCGTTTCGGGAGTTCAGGTCGCGCGGGCCGATGTGATCAAGCTGGTCACCGGCGGCGAGATCCGCGGGAAACTCGCCAAGCCGATCTCCATTCCTCCCGCCGCATCGCCGGGCGCAATCTCCAAGCCCCCCGCCTCCAAACCCACTGCTCCCCAGACAAATTCATCTGGTGAACAGTCGCCACCTCTACCAGATGAACCGGTGACCATCCTGCTCGCGACAGGAGGCGAGATCACCATCCTCCGCTCGCAGATCGCCTTCATCACCCCGCGCTCACCCCTTCTCGAAGAATACGAGACCCGCGCCGATTCGCTCGCAGACACTGTCGAAGCCCATTGGGAACTCGCCAACTGGGCCCGGCAGAAGGGGCTCGTTAAGCAGCGGGAGGAACAGCTCCGCGAAGTCCTGCGGCTCGACCCCGAAGACGAAAAGGCCCACCTCGCTCTCAACCACACCTTCCAGGAGGGGAAGTGGGTCGATCGCGACGAATGGATGATGGCCCGGGGTTATGTGAAGTACAAAGGCCGCTACATCACGCTCCAGGAACTCGAACTTCTCGAACGCTCCAAGGCCGAGTTGGAGGCCGAACAGGCCTGGTTCCCGAAGATCCGGCTGTGGCTCAACTGGCTGGCCAGCGAGAACTCTCAGAGGAACACCGAAGGACTGATGCAGTTCGAACAGCTCTCGGATCCCGCCGCCACCGCCGCCATCGAGCGGTTCGCCATGAAGGATCCCCGCCGGGACTTCCGGCTGGTCGCCGTCGCTTCGCTCTCGCGGTTGCAAGGGGAACGTCCAGCCGCAGCCCTCGCGCGGATCGCCCTCTTTGACGAGGATCTGGAGATCCGCTTCAACGCCGTCAGTGGTCTCCGCGACGACCAGTTGGCGAATGCGAGAGGTTATTGGGTGCGGCATCTGCGCCATGATCTCAACCCGATCGTCTGCCGGGCGGGGCGGGCACTCTTCATGCGCGGAGACGATTCCAGCGTCGATGCCCTGATCGATGCCCTCGTGACGCGGCACCGCTATCAAGTGCAGGTCCCCCTGACGGAAGGCGTAAGCGCAACAGGCCTGCGTTCGGGCGGAGGCACGGGTACCGCCCCCGTTCCCGGCGGCGGCAACCGCTACATCCTGCCCAACGGCCAGGTCGTTGAAGGGGCGGGGCGGGTTCTTCAGGATCCCACCACGCCCCGCGCCATGAAGACGGTCACCGTCGAGCAGGTGCATCAGAACGAGGAAGTCCGCGAAGCCGTCATGAAGCTCACCGGCCAGAACTTCGGCTTCGACCAGCGGACCTGGCGCTTGTGGCGGTCGGCTCAAAAAGCCGGAGCCTTGCCCCCCGGTTGAGAAACGTGGTCTTGGCCTGCTGCGGGAAACCTCGCAAGCGATCCACCTCAAAGATTCCCACTCCCACACTCCGTCTTGCCGTTTGAGCGCAGTTGCGTCACAACTCGCCAGTCACAATGCGCTAGTCACAACTAGCCCGTGGGATTGACCGCCGGGATGATGCGCCACACCTCTGCGATTCGGGAGTCGGGATGAAGCTGGGTTACAACACGAATGGTCTGGGTGATCATCGTTGGGAAGACGCTCTCGAATTGACCGCCCGCGCGGGGTACCGCTCCGTGGGGATCACCATCGATCATCATTGCCTCGACCCCTACGCGGCCGACTTCCCCCGGCAAGTCGAAAGATATCAGCGCACCCTCAAACGCCTCGGCCTCTCCTGTGTGATCGAGACCGGAGCCCGGTTCCTGCTTGATGCGCACCGCAAACATGAGCCGACACTCATCAGCGGCGATCCCCAGGGGCGCGAGCGCCGGGTCGATTTCCTCAAGCGGGCCATCCATCTGGCGGATGACTTGGGTGCCGACTGCGTCTCCTTCTGGGCCGGAATCCTGCGCGAACCATGGTCGCGCGAGGAAACGATGGAAACATTGGCCCGCGGCGTCAGGGAAGTCTGCGAACATGCCGCGCATTACGGCGTGAAACTGGGATTCGAGCCGGAACCGGGGATGTTCATCGAGACCATGGCCGACTTCAAAGAACTGGAGGAGCGGGTGTCGCATCCCAGCCTCGGCCTGACGATCGACATCGGACATCTCTACTGCGTGGAACAACCCCGGCGGGAGGCGGCGAACAGCGCGGCTCCCACATCCCCGGCTTCCGCGGGAATCTGCTCGATCAAACGCCGCCAGACGGAACTCCTGGTGGTCCCCCATCTCCTGGAGTGGGGGCCGAAAATCGTCAACATCCACATCGAGGACATGCGCCGTGGTGTGCATGAACACCTGCGGTTCGGCGAAGGGGAGATCGACTTCGCCCCCGTGATGGAAGCCCTGCGAAGCGTACAGTACAGCGGCGGCATCCATGTGGAACTGAGCCGCCACTCCCACATGGCCCCGCAAGTCCTCCAGGAATCCTTCGAGTTCCTCAGCCAACTGTGAGCCGACCTGTACCCAATCCGCAGCTCATCCCACCGGAAAGATCGAACGGGAATCCCCGCTTTTTCCGAAACCTTCCGCTCTGGTTGCATGCGGCGGACGGGAAGTCGACACTACTTGGCACCAGAAAGCAGGGCTTTCGTATCCCCAGCTTTCATCATTGCCGCCAACAACCTCTCACAGTCTCCCGATGACTCTTCCGCAACCGAAGGGGGGGCGAGCCTGTCGAGAATCAAAGCCGCGCCTGTGACATCACCCGCTCCCGTTCCACCGCCGAGTCAGAACCCCGTGACAACCACCCCAGCGAACACCCCGGCCAACGCAGCCGGCAACAACTCCGGCAGCTTCATCAACGATATGAAGGTCCTCTGGCACATGATCGTGCGGCAGGGACGCGGCCAGACGCACGAGGAACGGCTGGAAGACTTCTACAAGGGCCAGGCCTCCGGCTACGACTCCTTCCGCAAGCGACTGCTCCACGGCAAGAAGGATCTCTTTGATCAACTCCCGGCTCCCGAAGGAGGCGTGTGGGTCGATCTCGGGGCCGGGACGGGCGAGAACGCCGAAAACTGGGGCGAACGGCTGAACCACTTCTCGCAAGTCCATCTGGTCGATCTCTCGAGTTCGCTCCTCAAGGTGGCGGAGGCCCGTATCGAGCAGCGCGGCTGGAAGAACGTGAAAGCCGTCCACCACGACGCCACGACGTTCCTGCCGCCCGAGGGCTTGGCTGATGTGGTCACCTTCTCGTACTCGCTGACGATGATCCCCGATTGGCACAAGGCGGTCGACCAGGCCCTCCGCATGCTGAAGCCAGGCGGCGTCTTGGGGATCGTCGATTTCTATGTGAGCCGGAAGTACCCGCCGGAGGGGAACGTGCGCCATACATGGTCGACTCGCCACTTCTGGCAAGTCTGGTTCGCGACCGACAACGTCTTCCTCTCGGGCGACCACCTGCCCTATCTGCAAAGCCACTTGGAAACGGTCGTCCTCAGCGAACGGCGGGGGAAAGTCCCCTACATGCCCTTCGTCCGCGCCCCCCACTACGTTTATATCGGCCGCAAGCCTCTTGCTGACTGATGCTGACTGATTGATCTTCCGTCGCGTAGGTGCATGAAGTCCTCAAAATGCACCAATTCGGCCCACGTCCACACGATCGACACCTTGGCATACCCATCTGCGTTCTGAACCAGCATCCAAGTGGCCAGCCACGAGTCGCCACTTGCAAGGTTGCGGCATAACATCTGAGGATGATTCAAACGGCTGCTTTGGGCCAAATGATCGCCAACACCTCGTGAGCTTTCCCGCCGCATGTCCCCCGTGGCCGTCCTCACCGCCGAAGAAGAGAACCAGCTTGCCGGGCTGATGGATCAATTGGTGCTGCGCCTTCAAGAGGGTGGCTCGGTCGATCTCGAAGTCGTTTGCCGCGAGTATCCCCGGCTGGCGGGCGAATTGCGGCAGTTATGGGGCACCATCCTCATGACCGAAGGGCTGGCGGCCAGTTCCCATGCCGACTTTTCCGCCCCCATCACGGGCGATACCCACTCCCCGCTCCCTCCCTTCCCCGCGCCATCCCGACTTGATCCAGAGTCCCAGGCGACGGCGCTCCACGCCCAGGGTCGAACACCGGGTCGATCACCGCATCGTCAACCGGCGGTCGGCCCGCACCTCCCCCGCCAGATCGACGACTACATCCTGCTCGAAGAGATCGGCCGCGGCGGCATGGGCGTGGTCTATCGCGCCCGCCAGGCATCACTCGACCGCATTGTCGCCCTCAAGATGATCCTGCAAGGCCGGCTCGCCTCGGCCCTCGATATCGCCCGCTTTCAATCCGAAGCCGAATCGGCGGCCCGGCTCGACCATCCCCATATCGTCCCGGTCTACGAAGTCGGCACATTCGAAGATCGCCCCTACTTCAGCATGAAGCTGATCGAAGGGACGACGCTCGCCAAGCGGCTCGCCGACGGCCCGATCCCCAACCGCGAGGCGGCGGAGATCCTCCTGCCCGTCTGCCGCGCCATCGCCGACGCCCACCGCCGGGGAGTGCTGCACCGCGATCTCAAGCCGTCGAACATCCTCATCGAACCCGACGGCACCCCCTACGTCAGCGATTTCGGCCTCGCCAAGCGGATCTCCGTCGGCAACGAACCGGGCGACGCACCGGCCACCCTCACGCAAAGCGGCGCGATCCTCGGCACCCCCGGCTACATGGCCCCCGAACAAGCCGCAGGCAAACGCGGCGATGTCAGCACTCTCACCGATGTCTACAGCCTCGGAGCCGTCCTCTACGCCCTGCTCACGGGTCGGCCCCCCTTCCAGGCCTCGTCACCCGTGGACACGATTCTGCTGGTCTTGGAACAAGACCCGGTGCCCCCGCGCGTTCTGAATCCCAAGGCCGATTCGGACCTCGAGATGATCGCCCTCAAATGCCTCCAGAAGCCCGCCGATCTCCGCTATGCCAGCGCCGACGCCCTCGCCGACGATCTCGAAGCCTATCTGCACAACGAACCGATCGCGGCCCGGTCATCACACTTCACACAGGTGATCACCCGCGCCTTCCGCGAGACGCACCACGCCCAAGTGCTCGAGAACTGGGGCCTGCTCTGGATGTGGCACAGCTTCGTGGTGCTGCAACTTTGCCTCATCACCAACCTGATGCATTGGCGGGGCGTCGAGACCCGCTGGCCGTACGTGGCCCTCTGGTCGGTCGGCGTGGGGATCTGGGCCTTCATCTTCTGGGAACTGCGGCGACGCTCCGGGCCGATCACGTTCGTCGAACGGCAGATCGCCCACGTCTGGGCGGCCAGCACGATCTGCAGCACGCTCCTTTTCTTCATCGAGTGGATGATGCACCTCCCGGTGCTCACCCTCTCCCCTGTGCTGGCACTGTTGGCGGGGGCCGTCTTCCTCATCAAGGCGGGCGTTCTCTCAGGCCGGTTTTATGTGCAGGCGTTCGTCCTCTACACGACGGCGTTCGTCATGGCCGGGATGAAGGCCTGGACGAACTGGGATCTCGACCTCACGCTCTACGGCATCGTTGTCGCCTGGGCCTTCTTCGCCCCCGGCCTCAAGTACTACCGCCAGCATCTCGCTGATTGAGGGTTATCTCGACCTACCGCGTGGCCGCATGCACCGCGAGTTGCTCCTCGACTTCCAGATCCGGCGCGACCGCACCCTGCCCCTGTTCCATCACGCTGCGGGCATCAAGGTAGAGCCTGCCCGTGAGGCTCGCGTTGCCCGGCGCATGGGGGATGAGATCGAGGCCGATCACCGCCGCCTCGCCCGGCTCCACCGTGGTCGACGGAATGAGCACCAGTTCCCCCGCTCGGGACTTCACCTGCCATCGCCGGCTGGGTTTGGGATCCGTCACGCCCGCCAAACGCCAACCGGCGGGAATCATGATCCCCACCGCCGGACGGGTCGGCTCGAAGCCGTGGTTCCGCACCACCAGCACCACCGATCGACTGCTCTCCGCCGCGGAAGGTTCGTTGCGATCGAGGATATCGAGCGTCATCGGCAGCCGTTCATCCGCCAACGTGACGGCATGATCGATCTGATCCAGCGGAATATCATTGCGGCTGAGCGTCGCCCGCAGACAACTCTCCTGCGAAGCCCGGCGACCGACGAATTCCGCCGGCAACCACGCCACCTCGCCCGGCTGCAACTGCTCGATCCGCCATTCCAACAAGCCCGGTTCCAGCAGGCGAGCCGCACCAGGGCGGGTCACATCGAAGGCCTCGTCGAAGGCCAGCTTCACGCCGATCTTGGTGATCGGTTGGGATGTCACGTTCTTCACACGGATCGTGCTACCCAGTGGTGAATCCGTCAGCCGGTGATCGGCGGCGACCAGTTCGAATTCGAGATGACGGGGAATGACACGGACAGTCCCCGAGACGCCATCCAGCTGCTGGCCGCCAGCCACGATCGTGCAGCGGACCACATGATCGCCCAAAGTCTGGCCATCGATGGGAACGACGATGTCGCGCGATTCGCCGAAGCTCAGGTTGTTGACGGGGATCGAAACCCGCCTCGGGACATCGGCCTCTGCAGCCCCTCGGCCTGCACCGGCGCTTGCCAACTGACCCACCGCTCCCAGGGGCAGGGCCGGTGTCGATTCCACCTCCAGCATCAATCCCGTGGCGGCACCGACACCCGTATTCCGCACCTGCACCACACACGTTCCGCGACTCCCCAGTTGGCACACAACCGGCACCACCTGGAGCGCCGCATGGGGCGCTGCCATTTCCAGTCCGCCACCGGCAGGCGACGCCATGACAGGAGCCGTGTGGGAATGGGGCTGACCATGGCTATGCGAGTGACCCTGTTGCTGCCCCTCCTGTTGACCCCTGCGATCCATCGAGGGAGCCAGCTCATGCAGGGGGCGCGGCGTGAGCGTCGATCCCGCCGCCGCCGGCTGACTGGGAAGATCGCGGTACGAAGGCTGGCCGGGGCCGATCAGCCCCGCCTGACCGTTCCCACCGGATGATCGGCGGGGATCGACATTCGGATTCCCACCAGGTGACGCATAACCCTGAGGCGGGCTGCCCTGCGGCACCTGCTGATACTGGTAGAGTCCCCGCTGCGGCGAGGGTGCGCCGGGTTGCGGTTGGGCGTTCGGCTGCGCACCCGCTCGATATGGCCACGACTGGTACGGATAGCCCGGTCGCTGGGGTGGGGCCTGCCGACCATATTGCGGCTGCGGTTCACCGTAAGGAGCACCCTGCGCCCAGCCGGTCGTCGAGAGGCCGAGGCAGACCAGCGGCGTCACCAGCCCCCACATCGCCACGCGATGTGCCGAACTGATTCGCTTCAGGCTCATGAGATCGCTCATGGCCTCCTGGATGAGTGATGTGAGAAACTCGTCGTATCGCATGGCCTCACCGATCCCACCGCATCACTGTTGAGACTAAAATCAAGAACCGAGCCGGACATCGAAAAGCCGCGCTGGCATGGGCCGATGGTGGGCAGGGCCTGCCAGCGTGCTCCGGGAAAGACTCCCGCTCATGGAATCTACCCGCGCCCTTCGGCGGGGAAGCCAGCCACTTGAGCAAATCGCGCCGATTCTCACCGCGACTCTGCACCCCCTGCGCAACACGAACACTGGTCAATTTCTCCGTCTTGCGGGGAGTTTGCGGTCTGCGGAGTCTGTGCGGGAAGCTGACCTGCGGTGCGTGTCGGCTCGCGATGTTACGATGACGGCATCAACTCTACCCGATCCTTGACGACGGAACTGTGCTTATGGCCTCGCCGACGACAACCCCTATAGCGACGGCCCTGCTGCATCTTTCCCCCCGCGACCAGGTGGCGGTCGCCCTCCAATCCCTTCCCGCAGGCGAGATCTCCTTTCACGGAAGAACCTTGCATCTGCCCGAGCCGATCCCCGCTGGCCACAAGTTTGCCGTCGAGGAGATCGCCGCCGGCACCTGGCTGCTCAAGTACGGCCAACCCTTCGCCATCGCCCGGCAAGCCATCCCCTCCGGTGGCCATGTCCACGTTCACAACGTGCGGGCCATCACTCCAGAAGATGTGCGACCGTCCGCCATCCTGCAGGGCGAAGCCACGCCCTATGGACGATCCCCCCTTCCTGTTCCAGCAGCCTCTTCACCGCCCCTGACATTCGCAGGCTACCGCCGCCCCGATGGCCGGGCCGCGACACGGAACTACGTGGCCGTCATCGGTACGGTCAATTGCTCCTCGACGGTGGTGAGACAGATCGTGCGGGCCATTTCCCCCGACCTGCTCGCGCAATATCCCAATGTGGATGGTGTGATCCCCCTCGTCCACACCGGCGGCTGCGCCATGGAGTACGGCGGCTTCGACCATCGGCAGCTCGCCCGCATCCTCGCCGGGTACGCTCGTCATCCCAACATCGGCGCGTACCTTCTCGTCGGCCTCGGCTGCGAGACCGGGCAAGGCTCATTCCTCATCGAACAAGAGGGACTCGTGCAATTGCGAGCCGCGACCAACAGCCCGGTCGCCGAGTCCCAGCCGCCACTGCTCATCAACATCCAGGAGGCGGGGGGACTGCGGAAGACCACCGATCGCGCGCTGGCCGCGCTGCGGGAACTCCTCCCCGAGGCGAATCGTGTCTCGCGTGTCACCATTCCCGCGGGCGAACTCGTCGTCGGCCTCAAGTGCGGTGGCAGCGACGGCTACAGCGGCCTCACCGCCAATCCCGCGCTCGGCATCGCCAGCGATCTGCTCATCGCACAGGGGGGAACCACGATTCTGGCCGAAACCCCCGAGATTTTCGGCGGCGAACATCTCCTCGCCGCCCGCGCCGTCTCGCAAGAAGTCTCGGATCGACTCCTGGCGAAAGTCGCCTGGTGGCGCGAATACGCCGCCAAGTTCGGCACTTCGCTCGATGGCAATCCCTCCTTCGGCAACAAGCAGGGAGGCCTCACCACGATCGTCGAGAAGTCGCTGGGGGCCATCACCAAAGGGGGCTCGGCACCCCTCGTGGATGTCATCGACTACGCCGGAAAACTGACCACACGCGGCCTCAACTTCATGGACTCCCCCGGCTACGATCCGGCGAGCGTCACCGGCATGATCGCCAGCGGTGCCCACATCGTCTGCTTCACCACGGGCCGCGGCAGTTGCTTCGGCTCCAAACCCGCCCCGACACTGAAGATCTCCTCGACCACCGGGCTTTTTGAGCGCCTGCCCGAGGAGATGGACTTCGACGCCGGTGCCGTGATCACCGGCCGGCCGCTCGCCGATGTCGGCCGGCGGCTTCTTGAAAAGATCCTCGAAACCGCCAGCGGCACCCGCACAGCCAGTGAACGCCAAGGCTTCGGCGACGACGAATTCTTCCCCTGGACCCCCGGCCCCGTGCTGTGAAATGCGTTCCGCAGCGAGATTCCAGCGCAGCGACTCTCAAACCTTGGCCGGAAATGTGGGTGACAACACCGTTGATGGTGTTTGTGGCGACCACACATCGCAAGCCGTCGGGGCCACTCCACTAGTGCTCCCCCAGTGCCGAGCGAAACCGATGATCTCCCTCAAGCCGCTTTGCGGGCGAGGACCTGAATTTCGGTGCAGAGCGAGGGGAGCGTCTTGCCGGCGGTGCGGTTGAACTGCCACCACCACTTCTGGTTTTCCAGTGTTCGCAGCAAGCCTCCAGAGACAATCCGGAAGCCGCGGGCCGAGATCACTTTCACCGGGGCATGCGTGGTGACAGCACCGATGAATGTCCGCTTGCTGAAGGCCTGCAGGTGACCGCGGGGCTTCTTGAGACCCACAATCTTGTCGACGGCGGGGACCACATGCTTGCGGACGAGGTGAATCCCTTCCGGGAAGATCGGCACGCCGACGATCATCAGGCCACCTGGTGCCAGCACCCGGCCCAAGGTGGAGATGGCTTGGTCGACTGTTGGCAGATGTTCGAGCACCTGCTCGCAGACAACGACATCGAATTGATTCGATTCGAGGAACGACAGGCCGCCCATGAGGTCGCCCGCATTCAGGCTGGCCCACTTTTCCGGCTTGTAGATCGTCGGTTGCAACGTGAGGTCGACGCCGTGCAGGTCGACGATCTCCGCTCCGGGGAGGACTTCGACGTAACGCATCAGCACGCCGTTCCAGATTCCGACATCGAGGATCTTCAGCCGCTTCCCCTGGGCCTGGAACGCGGGAATGAGGCGGGCGATTTCCTCGCTGACAGCGTGATACCGGGCCTGGCGCAGGCTGTAGCGTTCCGGGCGGGTCGGGTCGACACCATAAGCCATGGCGGGTGTCGAAGAACCGGTTGTCGGGGAATCTGATGGAGCGTCCATGCTCGGTCTCTGGCGATTAGGAAGATCGGAGAAGGCGAAAGAGTCTGGGGATGTTCGTCACTCAGGCCAATTGCCGCAAGGTGAGTTTCGGGTGGGACTTTTCACCGATTCCAGGCTCATCCCCTGCAGGGATCTGCTTCTCGGGTCAGGACCGACGCGAATTCGATTGGCGTTTTCGCAAATTGGCTATTAGGCTGATGATTCGTCCCAGTCCGCTTTGCCTGAACGACCCGCCAGATGACCTCCCGAGGAGCCCGCCCATGCTGCCCGCCTTTCGTTGGATCGCCCGTCTTTCGCCCGAAGCCCTCCTGCTTTCATGCCTGGCCGCGATTGTCGCCCTGATGACGACCGGCGGCACCACCGCCTTCGCGGAAGACAATGTTCCTCCCTCGGGCTTTACCGCTCTGTTCAACGGGAAGGATCTCTCGGGTTGGTGGGGATTGGGAACTCATGATCCCCGCAAGATCGATGCGATGACAGCGGAAGAGTTCGCCGCCTTCAAGACGAAAAGCCTCGAAGACATCGCCAAGCACTGGTCGGTGAAGGACGGCGTCCTTATCAACGATGGCCACGGCCTCTACCTGACGACCGACAAGTCCTTCGGCGACATCGAACTGCTCATCGACTACAAGACCGTCCCCAAGGCCGATAGCGGCATCTATCTCCGCACCACTCCCCAGGTGCAGATCTGGGATGCCACCGAGATCTCGAAGTTCTCGATCGGTGCCGACAAAGGCTCCGGCGGCCTGTGGAACAATGTCCCCGGCCATCCGGGCAAGGATCCCCTGGTGAAGGCCGACAAACCCTTCGGCGAGTGGAACCGCTTCCGCATCCTGCAGGTGGGAGCCCGCACCACGGTCTATCTCAACGATCAGCTCGTCGTCGACAACGCGATCATGGACAACTACTGGGACAAGGCCGCCCCCCTCCGCAGGAACGGCTTCATTCAGCTTCAGACCCACGGCGGCGAAATCAGCTGGAAGAACATCTTCGTCCGCGAAATCGGTGGCGAGGAAGCCAACCAGTGGCTGGCAGCCAAGGCCAACAGCGGCTTCGAATCGATCTTCGACGGCAAGACCTTCACAGGTTGGGCCGGTGCCACCGATCAGTACGAAGTCATCGACGGCGCCATCCGCTGCCAGAAGGGCAAGGGAGGCAATCTTTACACCGAGAAGGAATATGCCGACTTCGTCGCCCGCCTCGAATTCAAACTTCCCCCCGGCGGCAACAACGGCTTGGCCATTCGTTACCCCGGCAAGGGAAATCCAGCCTACAGCGGCATGACCGAACTCCAGGTGCTCGACAACGACGCCCCGCAGTACGAGAAACTCGATCCCCGTCAGTACCACGGCTCGGTCTATGGCATCGCCGCCGCCAAACGCGGCTATCTGCGTCCCACCGGCGAGTGGAACTTCCAGGAAGTGACCGTCAAGGGGAGCACCATCAAGGTCGAACTCAACGGCACCGTGATCCTGGACACCGATGTCTCGAAGATCACCGAATACATGGCCAACTCGCCCCATCCCGGCAAGGATGTGGTCGAAGGTCATTTCGGATTCGCTGGTCACGGCGACGCGGTCGAGTTCCGCAACCTCTCGATCAAGCCGCTGACGGAATAGTCACGACGGTCTGAAAATCGCTCCGATAAGCCACTTCTGGAAAGTTTCCAGAGGTGGCTTTTTTGTTGGCGAACGGGATGGTTCAGCCATGCCGCGCGAGGATCTTCTTGACCAGTTCCTCGGGGACATCCCTGACGCTTTCCACATGACCGATCTTCGTGGGCAGGATGAATCGCAGCTTGCCGGCAACCGATTTCTTGTCGAGCCGCATCGTTTCGATCACCTGCTTAGCGTCGAGTGACATCTCCGCCGGGAGCTTCGTGGGAAGATGGCAGGCCTTGAGCAGGGCTTCCAGCCGCGAGACCACCTCCTCGGGAATACGTCCCAGTTCCCGCGCCAGCAGAGCGGCGTCGACCATGCCGATCGACACGGCTTCGCCATGCAAAAGCGTGCCGTAATTCGAAAGGGCTTCGTAGGCGTGGCCGAAGGTGTGGCCGAAGTTGAGAACCGCCCGCAAGCCGGTTGTCTCGTACTCGTCCCGCTCGACAACATGGGCCTTGAGCTGGCAACTCCGCTCAATGATGTGGGCCACTTGGTCGGGGATCCGCTCCATCACCCCCGCGATACTCCGCTCCATCCAGTCGAAGAATTCCGCATCGAGGATCATGCCGTACTTGACGACTTCCGCCATCCCTGCGGAGAACTCGCGGGAGGGGAGCGTCGCCAGCGTATCGGTGTCAATGAAGACGGCCCGGGGCTGGTGGAACGCGCCGATGATGTTCTTGGCCGCCGGATGGTTCACACCCACCTTGCCGCCGACCGAACTGTCCACCGCCGCCAACAAGGTCGTTGGCACCTGCACGAAAGGGAGGCCGCGGGCATAGCTGGCGGCGGCGAAGCCAGCCGCGTCACCCACGACACCGCCACCCACCGCGACGACGATTGTCTGGCGATCGGCCTTCATGTCGATGAGGGCATCGTAGAGCTTTTCAATCTCCCGGAGCGACTTGGCCACTTCCCCGGCGGGCTGGATCGCCAGCCGCGCGTTCCAGCCGGCGGAAGCGAACCGCTCCATCAATTGTTCCGCGTAGAGCGGAGCGACATTCGCATCGGAAACGACCAGCACCGAGCCGGGCTGTCCCAGGAGAGACACGACCTCGCTTTGAACGCCCGCACCAATGGTGACGTCGTAGCTGCGTCGACCCAGTTCCACTCTCACCGTATGCCGCATGAATCCTCATCCGCTGTCAACGTTTTCCGTGCCGCCCGCCCTGCTGGTACTTTTACCTTCTTGCAGGTGAACCCTTGCAGCTTAACGCCGCCTCCGAAGGTTGGGCAGTCTGCACGGCGCTGTGCAATGCCTGACCGCGTCCTACGAATCAGAAGTCGAACATCCAAGAAGATGGTTCGCGATTCCCGTCAACTCTCGATAAAGATCATGAAGTTCACCCCTTCGACCGAATCAAATTGGTATAAGGCGAAAGGGAAGCACGCATGGCCAAGGCCGCTGGAATCGCCTGAGGCTGCCAAGCGTCCCGTTTGGCCGTTCCATGAGGGAGCAGAATTCGGTGCCCGTTCCAGATTCGACCACATCACCGATCGAAGAGGGGGCGTCGCCGGAACAATCGGGAACTTCCCATGGGCCGGTGAATCTGGTGCTGCCGAATCCCCTGCGCGACCGGGTGATCGATCTTCTGATCAAGTACCGCGTCTGGTGGCTGATCCTCGCCTGCCTGTTGACGGCCTTGGCCATCTGGCCCGCCGGTCAGTTGAAGTTCGACGAGTCGATCGAGTCGATGTACGCGCCAGGCAATCCGCACCTCGTCGATTATCTCCAAAGCAAGGCTCTCTTCGGCGGCGATGAATTCGTTTTCATCGCTTATCGCGATCCCGAACTTTTTGAAGAAGCGGGCGAAGATCGGCTCTCGAAGCTGGCGGACGAAGTGGCCGAAGTTCCCGGCGTGCTTCCGGAAAGCATTCAATGCCTGGCCACCTACCTCCGGATCACCCGGCATCCGGCCTTTCGCTCCCGCCGCGAGGAAGTACTCGATTTCGCTCGGGGAGTGCTGCTGGGCAACGACGATGAAACGACCTGCATCGCCGTCCGTCTTCAAGACAAGTCGCACACCATTGACACGGAAGGTGGCACCGCCACTGCGAGTGTGTCGCGCGGCGAAACCATCGCCAAGCTGCGCGAATTGGCCGATCGGCAAATGCTTCCCACCTATGTGATCGGCGAGCCGATTCTGGTGCACGACATGTTCCGCTACTCGCAGGAGGATGGCGAGTTCATGGGTTGGGCCGCCTCGGCACTCCTGATTGCGGTCGTCCTCTTCTTCCTACGGGATCTGCGCTCCGTGGTGCTACCGTTCATCATCGTCCAGATGACGATCCTTTGGACGAAAGCGGGACTGTGGGCGTCTCAGCTCGAGCTCACCATGGTCAGCTCGGTGCTCGGCTCGCTGCTGACGATCATCGGTGTTTCGACCGTCGTCTACATGTCCCTCTACTATCACGAATTGCGGCAAAGCCTCGACCGGGAAGCCGCCTTCCGACGGATGCTACAGGTCATCGGCATCGACATCATCTTCGTCTGCCTGACCACCGCCGCCGGCTTCGCGGCCCAGCTTTCCAGCCATCTCCACCCGGTGCAATCGTTCGGCATCACGATGGTGCTGGGATCGCTCCTGATCCTGGTGGCCATGACGCTCGTCCTCCCCGGCGGCATGCTCATCGGCCCCGATCGTGCCGGTGCCCAGAAGCCACGCGGCGACAAGCAAGTCAACCAGTCACTCCAACTCCTCACCGAATGGGTTCTCAACCATCGCGGCTTGATCGGTCTGATCACCGTGACCGCCGTGGTCTACGGCGCGGTGGGCCTGTCGCGGCTGGAGGTTGAGACCGATTTCACGAAGAACTTCCGCCCCTCCAGCCCGGTGGTGAAGTCGCTCGATTTCCTGGAGACCCGCTTGGGTGGAGCCGGGATTTGGGAAGTCAACTTCCCCGCGCCGCACAAACTGACCGACGAGCATCTCGACAAGGTCCGCCGGCTGGCAGAAAACCTCCGCGGGCTGATGAAGACCGAGGAAGGCCGGGGGCTCACCAAGGTCGTCGCCCTCACGGATGGTCTCGATCTGGTACCGCTCCTGCCGTTCCTCATCCCCAATGCCGAGGCCCAGTCGAAATGGCTGAACTCGCTGCAACCCGAGTTCGTTCCAAGTCTTTACAATGCGGACGAAGGCCGCATGCGGATCATGCTCCGCGGTCTGGAGCGGCAGTCGGCCCGGGAGAAGCAACAGCTCATCGACAAGGCGGAAGTGCTCACGAAGGAAGAGTTCCCCGATGCCAAAGTGACCGGCCTGTTCGTGCTGCTCAACTACCTGATCGACAGCCTGCTGCAGGATCAGCGAACGGATCTGATGGTGGGGGCGATCGGTCTGATCGCCATCATGTCGCTCGCCTATCGTTCGGTGGTGATGGGCGTCGTCTCGCTGGTGCCGAACGTCCTGCCGATCATGTTGCTCCTGGGAACGATGGGTTGGCTGGGCGTGCGGGTGAATATCGGCACCGCGATGATTTCCAGCGACACGATGGGCCTGACGATCCACGACAGCATCTTCTACATGTCCGCATATCTCCGCGCCCGCCGGGCGGGACTCGACTTCCGGGGCGCTTTGGGCGAAGTGCAGACGGAAGTCCGCCGACCACTCATCTACTCCAACGTGGCGCTGATCCTGGGCTTTCTGGTCCTCACAACATCCCACTTCGTGCCACTGATCTACTTCGGTGTCCTCGTCAGCACCGCTATCGCCGGAGGCCTGATCGTCAACCTGCTGCTGCTGCCACTGCTGTTGCAACTGGTCGATCGCCCTTGGCTGGGCTTCGTGATGAAGTCCCCACCACTTGACGAAACGAATGAAAATGGAATCGCCAGCCGTCCTTAGTCCCTACTGCGACGACTACGGCGCCAGAGGGATCCAGCGGGCCTTGTAGACGCCTCCCTTACCCAGCGAATAAGTGGAAATCAGCGGGAGCGGGGTCTCTTTCCCAGGCACAAAACCACCCTGAGGCTCGACGAACGTGCCGATCTCATGGCTCCACCAGTGTTCGTCGCTGGCTTGGACGAACAGCGTCTCGATGCCATTCGGCAGCAACCGCACGCTTACGCACTTGATGTGGGCCCGATCCCCCAGAATTGGGTGTTTGCGATAGATCTTCGTCAGCCGGTCGAAGAGATGGACATGGTCGTGCGTGCTCACCACCAGATCCGGAGTTCCCGGCACGGGTTGCAGGTCGTGGCCCCCTTCATCCGGAAGGGGATAACTTTCCTCCAGTTTCAGTTCCACGCCACCATTCGCGGTGGAGACAACTTCATACCGATTGATCTCCTTAAAGCCGACGGCGAACAGCCGGTTGAGTTCCTTGTCCCAGACCACACCATGCGCCGAATAGAGCGGCACTTCCGCGATCGGCTGATCTCCTTTCGTGACATCGAACACCAGCAGCTTGTTCCCCGTCTTCGCCGTGCTGGCCGCCACCACGACCTTTCCCTCAGGCAGCATTTCGATCGAGTGGGCATTGGGGACGGTAGCCGACCACAGCACACTTCCCGCGACATGCTTGTCGCTCGCCACCCGCTGGATCAGGGAACACCCGCTTCCCGACGACGTGACGAGAAGTTGGGTCCCTCCGGCGACAAGCTTCACTTCGTCGGTCGTGCCGAACTGCTTCCGCCGCGCTTCCGGCAGATCCTCCCGACCCACCCCCTGCCACGACCAAATAGGCTTCACCGGCAATTTGGCCTCGTGAAGCTGTGCCAAATCGATGTGCGTCAGTTCACCGAATCCGCACAGGATCACTTCTTTGGGGAGTTCGTGCCGGTCGGCACCGGCAGCCAACTCAAAGGTGTAGGTGCTGACGCCCAATCCGCAAATCACCACCATACAGCCAAACGACCAAAGCACTATTCGCTGTAACGACATCCCATGCTTCATCATCCACACTCTCCAACACCAAAAAACAAACACCAAATTTCCATGTCCGAAGATCAGACTGCCAATGTTGAAAGCGTCATACAAGACGACGTTTTCCGACGATCTGGTTGTCCAAATCCCTTGTGTGGAAGACCTAAACAGGTATTCTCGCAAATCCCCCATCTTCCCGACATCACGCGAAATGCGAGGTTGGCCCGTCGAATTGCCGAATATGTCTTCCTCACTTTTCGCAAGTCAGCTAAGAATTGAGGGTTGATGGGGAATCTCCCCACCCTGCATCAACACTTTGTGATGGAAACGCCGCCAGGCGATCCCGTCGGGAACATCGGGCATGAGCAGCAATTTCTTCGACCGTCGCGACCCGTGGGGCCACGGCTACGGAGTCTACGTCTTCCTGCTGCTCCTCTTCCTCATTCCGCCAGCGCTGTGGTCGCTCAAGCAGACCCATCTTCAGAACGATGTCGAAAGCTGGCTTCCCGCCGACGATCCCCAGCTCAAAGTCCTCAACTGGGCCCACTCGCAATTCCCCGCCGAAGACCGGATTTTCATCACGTGGGACACGAGCTCACTCAGTGATCCCCGCGTCGAGCGCCTGGCCGAGAAACTGGAGGGTGTCGCCGATTCCCAAGGAATCCGCCGCGATGGCCTCTCGCAGGTTTCCAAAGTCGTCAAACCCGTCGATGTCCTTCGCACGATGATGGACAACGGCGTCGATTTCCATGATGCCGTCCTTCGCCTCGAAGGGACGATCATCGGTGCCGGCCCGCTCAAGTTGAGGCTCACTCCCGACGGACGCAATCGACTCCGCACCACCGAACGTCAAATCGCCACCGCCATCCGCGAAAGATTCGGCATCGAGGTCACCATCCAGCCTGCCATGGCCGATGCGGTTTCCGCCGCCACTTTGGCCACTGCCACCAGAACCGATATCACACCCGCCAAGGCGGAAAGCGTCGAGGAGTCCGACGCCGCCGTTCGCACGAGTGCCGCCGCGATCGACGACACACTCCCCGAGACCACACCCACAATTCTCTCACCCGCCGGCGAACTCCTGGCCGACACCTCGCACCTCCACGATCTTCAAATCTCCTGGAACGGCCTCCGTGTGGGACATCCCCGGACGGTCGAGATCGCCGAATGGCTGACGACGCTCTACAGCACTCCTTCGCGGGCCAATGAGAAAGTTCATCCGCTCGTCGAACAGGCCTTCTTCATTCCCGGCTCTCCGGTTGCGCTGGCGGTCAGCCTGTCAGAGTCTGGTGCCGCAGACCGCAAGGGGACACTTGCCGCTTTGCGTGAAGCCACACTCGCCGCAGGCGTGCGCGAAGAGGAAATGCATCTGGGCGGCACGGCAGTTGTCGGTTCGGAACTCAACAGTGCCGTGGTGCGGGCCGCCTGGGACGAGTCCCAGCCATGGCGGTTCCCCCACAAGAAATCGGTCATCCTCTTTTCGGCTCTCGTCGGGATGGTCCTCGCGTTCGTGATGCTCAAGAAGGCCCGGCAGGCGATCGTTGTCCTCGCCGCGGCCATGTACGTCCCGTTTATCACGACAGCCCTCGTGCCCCTCACCGGCGGCAGCATGAACATGGTGCTCGTCGTCATGCCCTCGCTGCTGATGGTGCTCACACTCTCCGGGGCGATCCACATCGTCAACTACTACAACCGCTGCGCCCAAGCCAATCCCGAGACAGCCCTCTCCGAAGCCTTCCGGCACGCCGCCATGCCCTGCATGCTCGCCGCCTTCACCACCGCGATCGGCATGCTCTCCCTGGTGACCAGCCCCCTCTCGCCCGTCCGTGATTTCGGCATCTACTCGGCAATCGGCATGGTCGTTTCCCTGTTGATGATCATCTACGGCGTCCCTTCGCTGATCCAGCTTTGGCCCGGCAAAACGACCGCGCAGCCGGAATCCACCACCATCTGGCGCTGGATGGGTGAAAAACTCTCCACGGGAACCAACCTGCAATTGGCGGCTTGCCTAGCCGTCAGCGCAGCCGCCAGCTACGGCCTGGTCTACTTCCAGACGGAGACGAAGGTCATCCGCTACTTCCCCGAGAACTCGCGGGTCGTCAAGGATTACCGGGCCATCGAGAATCATCTGGCGGGGATCGCTCCCGTCGAGGTGATTGTCCGCTTCGACGAGGCTTCGCAGCAGCAGACGAACTTCCTCGAACGGATGGAGGCGGTCCGCGAGATCGAAACCAACATCAAGCGGCATTCGGAAATCAGCGGCGCGATCGGTCTGGCCGATTTCCTCCCTGTGAGCGAGAAGCCCGATGCGGGAGCCTCCGTCTTGGCCAACTCCCGATACTACAAACGGGCCAACACGATCCAGGAGCGGATCCGCGACGGCGAAGTCACCGGTTCGAAATCATTCTATGCCCTCGCCGCCACTGGCCGAGACCTCGACACCCCCGGCGACAACAAGCTCAACCGCCCCGGCGATGAACTCTGGCGCATCACCGCCCAAGTCTCGATCCTCTCACCAATTGACTATGTCCAGGTCGTCGACGCGTTGAATTCCACGACTCAGGAAGTCCTCAAGCTCCATCCCGGTTCAATGCATGTCGTCACCGGCACTGCCCCTCTCTTCCTCAGAACCCAGCAAGCCGTACTCGAAAGCCTGATTACCAGCTTCGGCCTGGCCTTCGGTTTGATTCTCGTGGTCATGGTCATCCTGCTGAAAAACTTCTGGGCCGGAATGGTCTCCATGATTCCCAACGTCATGCCGGTCACCGTTGTCTTCGGGCTGATGGCCTGGTTCGGGCAACGGATCGATATCGGCTCGATGATCACCGCCTCGGTGGCTCTGGGAATCGCAGTCGATGGCACACTCCATTACATCGCCTGGTTCCAGAAGCAGATGCTGGCCGGCCACTCCCGCCAGGAAGCAGCCATCCTCGCTCTGGAACACTGCGGCCCCGCCATCTGGCAAACCAGTGTCGCCGTCAGCCTGGGGCTACTGGTGCTGTTGCCCTCGGAACTCCTGCTTATTAGCCGCTTCGGCTGGCTAATGGCGGCCTTGGTGGCGGTGGCCATGCTGGGAGACTTGATCCTGTTGCC
>PNLE01000068.1 GCA_013822855.1 Planctomyces sp. | reverse complement strand
ACGCAAAATCCCCGACGGCTCGTCTTCAGACGGCATGAGAGGTCGCTGAACTTCTGGGGGGGGGCGGTCCAAGGAGGCCGCTCGCAACTTGCTGGCCAGCGGACCCGAGAGAGGACACGAAGGACGCGCCAGCCCGTCCGCTCCGACAGTGCGAGCCGCGAGTGCAGTGAAACCCCGCAGCCACCGGCATCGGCTTCATCGCTGTCTGGGGTGGGGGACCGTTCTCGGCATCCTGTTGTTCTCAGGGCTGAGCTTGTCGGTAGCCTCTGGTATCACGCACGTCAGAAACACGATTGTGCGACTACTGTTCCCCGGTGGAACACTGGTGGTCAAGGCAAACGATCCGGACGCGCCGCGATGTTTCATGGAGCTGACATCTGTCGCTCCCTCAGGGAGAGGGATGTCCCGAACGCGCATATCGTCCGCCGGAGCAGGACCCATGATTCCGCTCAGTCCCAATACCATCACACGGAAAAAAGTATTTTGAATCATGTTCGAGTTTGTCCGACCGGGGAAGTTCGCTTATGGAGGAGCGGCATTGGATCGCTTTGAACGGCGATTCGCCTGTTGGATCTGCGACCGTGTGTTGGGGACAACTGTACCCGGCTTGATAGTCAAGTGCTTTGGTCGAATCTGCAGCAGGGTCATGCATTGAAATTGAAGTGATGGGGTCTCCGCCACGTCGATTGGCAGGGCCAGCTAGACCGACGAGAGCAGATCGGTGGAACCCGGCGATGCAGGCATGGGGCCAGTCAAGCTGGAACATTCTGCCGCCGGTGGCGAAGTCCTCTCCTTCAGGCGTCATGTTCAGGGTTGGAAATCCTAATGTTCGCACCCAACCGGTCTCATGCAGACTTCAGTGCGGGCCGAGGTGTTAGCCACCAGTACCCGCGTTTTTCCGCGAAGCGGCTTGCACCAACGAGCGGTCAGGCCGCTTCGCTCCCACCCTGCATCGGCCAGGGAACGGAGTGGGGCACCCTCTTGTTTGGTCGGGCTGGCTCTATCGCCAAGACTCAAGGTGAGCAGGATGTCCGTAATTATGAATCTCCCCGTGGGAAGTCCCACCCCGGAATTTCCACGCCGCGCGGATCCCATGGAATGTGCTTCGCTCCGCGACGGAACAGGCAACGTTTGAAAGCCTCTGGATGGCACCACGGATCCGATCCATATGACAATCGTATCAGGCTCCGTCTTCCGAAACTGCGTATTGCTCTACCAACGAAAGTTGAGGGGCTGCCGTGAACGGAGCCGAACAATGCCCAAGGATTTCCCGCCATGAGATCGATATAGTCGGGCACGAGAGTTGGGAGGAACTAAATCACGGAGTCACGACCGGCCAAATGGCACCCGTCCGCTGTTGGCGGGACTGGTGCAGTCTCTGACAACGGATGTCCATATGGAGCGGTTGGCGGCATGTGGGAGACGATTCTCAACTGATGACCCAAGAATGTCGCCCGATATGCCGTGGCGCCCAATGGATCTCCATCAATGTTTCACTGATCCGTGGAAAGAAAAATGGTCTTCCCGCCGACAATTGTTTCCAACACTTTGATCTCTCTGATCCCTCCAACTTCCGTCGCCATTGGATTCGCATCCAAAATGACGAAGTCGGCCAGTTTTCCCTCCTCGATGCTCCCCTTGAACTCTTCTTCAAAGTTCTGCCAGGCGGCATCGATCGTGACAGCCCGCAGGGCTTCCATCGGAGAGATTCGCTGCTCGGGCCCCAGAATCTTGCCGTCGGTCGTCAATCGGTTCGCCGAGACCCAGACTAGTTGAAGGGGATCGACGGGAGTGACCGGCGTGTCGTCATGAATCGTGAATCGAATCCCGCGCCGTATCGTCGATTGAAGCGGGCTGATCCGGGCCGCCCGCTCCGGCCCGAGAAACAGATCGCGATGCCGATCCCCCCAATAGTAGACGTGTCCGACGAAATAGGAGGGCGTCACGCCGAGCCTTTTCATTTCATCGATTTGATCTTCACGGGCGGTTTGAGCGTGCTCGATCCGGTGCCTGGCATCGGATCGGGGAAATTTAACCTGGGCCGCTTGATAGGCATGGAGGATGTCATCGATGGCTTCATCGCCGTTTCCATGAATCGCCATTTGGAAGCCTTCCGCGTGCAACTGCGTCACCCGTTGCGTCAGCGCCTCGCGACTACGCAGCGGATACCCGCGATACTCATCGTCCCCGTTGCGGCTTTGGAAGTAGGGATTCGCCAGGTACCCCGTGTAACCCTGGATCGATCCGTCCTGCAGCAGTTTGATCGCCCCAGTTTTGAGCAACGGTGAGTTCAGTTTGCGGACAATTTCCCGGGCTTCCGGATACGGTCCTCCGGAAGTCATCGTGATGACGCGAAAGGGAAGAACCCCCTCTTTGATCGCCGTCTTGAGGTGTTTGACGGAACTCGTTCCACCCGCCGCGACGACCGCCGTGGTCACGCCTTGGCGGACATACCTCTCCACGGCCGCCTGGGTGCAGCGGAGTTGGTCGGCAGCGCTGATCGCCGGAATCCTCCGGGTCACCAAACCCAGGGATTCCTCGATGACACCGTTGGGTTCTCCGGTGGTTGGATCGAGCTGGATTCTTCCTCCTTCAGGTTGGTGTGTCTTCGCGTCGATCCCCGCGATCGACAGGGCGAGACTGTTCGCGACGCCCAAGTGTCCCGAGGTGTGGGTGATCCAGATGGGATGATCCGTCGAGACCTTGTCGAGGTCGTTCCGCGTTGGATGTCGCCGCTCCTTCAGCAAGGTGTCGTCGTAGCCGCGGCCAGTGACCCACTGGCCTTTGGAAACGCCTCCGGCTCTTCCCTCGAGGGCTTGAAGCAGATCGGCGATGGAAGCGACTGCACCAATCGGGGGGCTGTTGAGATCCGCCGTCACGATTCCCTGCCGGCCGACGGCTGGAAAATGGTCGTGGGCGGCATACAGGCCGGGGATCATCACCTTGCCGGAGAGGTCGTGGACACGCGTGTTTGCATCCGCCAGTTTTCGAATGTCGCGTTCCAACCCCACCGCGATGATCCGGTCACCCCGGCAGGCGACCGCTTCGGCGACGGGGAGCTGTTGCGACATGGTGACAATCGTGCCGCCCACATGGATCGAATCGGCGATCTGCGCCGGAAGTTCGCACGGCAAGGCGTACATCAGCGCGATGGCGAGAACCAAGCACATCGGACGATCTGTCGCCATCATGACAATCCATCTTTCAGAGTCGATTCGATGCATCCGAAGATTCACCCCACAGACACCTGCCGCGACACCCGGCGCCACCACCTTGAACACGCGTGTTATTCATTCGGTGGGGTTCGAGTGAGGATCAGCGGTATCTCGTTCACACCCCGCTCCACGGTATGCCGGAGAAAATGCTCTCCGCTGTAGTGGGGAGGAATGCGGGCCTGGTTCTCCTGAGCATGCCGTTTCCCCTTCGGCTCGACTCCGGGTGCGCAGATCCTCACTTCATGCTCCCCCAGTTCCGCCCCTTTCGTCCGCGAATTGTAGCGCAACAGGTAGCGTCCATTCTGATCGGTGACGCCGTACGATTCGCGGCCTCCGCTCACCGGCGAGAAGGTCACCATTGCGTCGGACAGGGGAGTTCCATCCACAGTGACGGTTCCCGCCACCGAGGCGACTTCGGGCTCGCTTGACGATCCGCAACCCTGCAGCGCGGCCGCGAAGACGACACCGCAGATGCCGGCCATGGTGGATGCGCGTCGCCATACGAAAGGCAGGCCACGGAGGATGGCGGAAAGCCCGCTGGACTTGGTTGTCATGGATTCTCGCCCGGATCGTAAGAAGGGAAAGGTGACGGGACAACTTGACTCGACAAGGACGCCGCCCAAGAGTGCATGCGGGACAAGACAGAGGTGGCGAACAGATCAACAGGCGAATACGCTCCGCCGATGGCGAACGTGTTCCACCGACTGATATGCGTTCCAATTTGAGAGCGTGCTCTGTCTGCCATGCCCATGGCTTTCGGGAACATAGCCCGGTGACTTTCAAAGTGCCGCTACAAGCTGCGATTCGCATGAGAACGGTGATGGCGCGGTTTGCGATCCCGTGCGTTGTCGATTGTCGCGGCCCCGGTGAAGGGACCACTCTTTCAAAGTCGGTTCAATTCTTCGGCGCCAACCCATAACCGACAGTTCGTCACCAGGAACGAACTGGAGTGGCGACTTTGCCGGAGGAATTGACCATCGGGCGAATCTCTGGAACCGATACCGGCGCACTGACCGATGCTTTGTGAAGAGTGAACCTCCGGTCAAGACAATCTGAACCTGACTAGTCAAGACCATCGAATCGTCGTCTTCGCAAGACCCGGTCGTTGCAAGCCGCTGAAATGAGGTTCGTCGGTTCCTAAAACTCGCCGAGCACGTTTCCATCGGCGCGATTGGCAAGATTCTCCGAAGTCGGCCCGTCGATGTTCTCGGTGATGAAGCGGACGGAACCATCGGCGAACAGAAAGTGGACGCCGCCCACATGGTGACTGCTGAAGGCGTTCCTGAATGTTCCGTTGATGCGCCGCGCCGCAGTGTTCGCCAAGGAATGCATCACCACCCGCATCGGCAGGTCGTAGGTGGGAGTCCCGCCGGTTCCGGTATCGGAAACGCCACTCCAGACGGCAGCCATGCGTTGAATGCCGTCACCAATGTCCCCATACGTCACTTCACCCACCGCCAAAGTGTTGCTGGTTCCATCGGTGATGTCGCGAAACTTGACCGAGCTGCCGGCGCCAAACAAACCGGTCTCGCCACCAAAGCAGTGTCCACGGGAAAATCCGGATGTGGGACAACCCGCCACGGCGGAAGCGACACCCCCTTCATCCATGCTCCCGTAGACCGATTTGTAGTTCGATGTCGCTGGGACATCGGTCGCCGGATGCGCGGTGGTCTTGAAACTGGCGTTGATCTTGGGCGTTGGCGAGGAGGGGCACAGGTAAACCGGTAGGGATGTCTGCAAGTAGGGTAGCAGCGTGGCGTTCTCGGCCAAGGGATTGATATTCACGTTCATCGCATTGTAAAGAGCCCCCTGATCGAGTCCCGGCAGGATCATGACACTCCAGGCCCAACCGGTTTTCCCGTAAAAGCCTCGCGTGGTCGTGTAGGTTGTGCGCACCGAGGCCGACGGAAATGTGTTGTGAACGTCATGATAGTTGTGTAGCGCCAGGCCCATCTGCTTGAGGTTGTTCTTGCACTGCGAGCGGCGAGCCGCCTCCCTGGCTTGCTGAACCGCTGGGAGGAGCAAAGCTATCAAGACGGCGATGATCGCAATCACCACCAGGAGTTCGATGAGGGTGAAGCCCCCGGACCGTGACGATGTGGAACCGCTGGATTGCCGCATAATCGCTCTCTTTTAGGGTGCTGGTGTCACGGTAACCAATGGGATCGCCCATCGGCGCGCGGCGTCGAGACTTGCCTGACGTGACAAGGAAGGAAAGATCAACCAATCATGGTCGTCAAACTACGGGCGACGCGGATGGGAATCTTGTTTCGCGAAGACTCTTTTATGCCCAAATTGGACGTCTGATTTGGGCATAAAAGCGAGAGTCTCTGGCGGCCCGTTCGGTATCCAGAAGGTCTTTGCACGGGAGTGAATACCCCGCAGAGATTTCAACGACCACGGAGTCCGACACTCAATGAAGCCGTGGGCCATGCTTGCGGCAGCCTTTGGCAAGCATGTCTGGCCAACTTTCAATGCGCCCTTTCAAGTTGCGATTCATATCGCCGATCGGCATGGAGGTCGCGCCGAAATAGGAGTATGCCCATGAGGAAAACAGTGGCGTTTCCATGGCGAACACGCGCGGGCGGTGCGCGCGAAGAGGGTCGCCGTGCGCTTGGGGATCACATCACCGGGCTCGACACGGAAGTGGTACGCGGAACGGAGATCCGGCGGCACCATGCCTACGAAAGCGAGTCCATTGCGGGGAAGTGGCAGACACGTGCCGGCTTGCGGGAACTACGGGGGGGAACACCGAATTTGTCGCGGTAAACGCGGGAAAAATGCGATTGCGACTGGAATCCGCACGCCAAGGCGATCGCAATGACGCTCAGATCGCTATGGATCAGCATTTGACGGGCGCGTTCGAGCCGCACTTCCAGATAAAAGTGTCCGGGAGTCACGCCGAGATGCTCTTTGAACAATCTAGACAGTTGACGGGGAGACAACTCGACGGCATCGGCCAGCTCCGTGGTGCTCAGCGGTTCTTCTATCCACTTTTCCATCAATTCGACCGACTTGACGATCTTGGGATGATGGATGCCCAGCCGATCGGGGACTTTCATCCGCTGGCGTTCGGAACCGCAGCGAATCCGCTCGTGCATGAAGTGTTCCGAGATGCGGATCGCATACTCGTGACCATGGTCGTTCTCCACGGCATGGAGCACCATGTCGATCCCCGCCGTTCCCCCCGCGCAGGTGATCCGGTTCCGGTCGAATTCAAACAGATTGGAAGTCAATTGTGTGTTCGGATACCGCTCTTGAAATGCGGGTGCGTTCTCCCAGTGGAGCGTGGCGCGGAATCCATCCAGAAGATCCGCCATCGCCAGGATCTGGGGCCCCGTGTCGATACCGCCGACACAGACACCCTGGCCTGCCTGACGTTTCAACCAGGATAAAAAGGTGGACGTGACGGCCAACTCGGGGTCATTCCCCCCAGCCAGCAACACGGTCCCCGGCCGATCGCCGGTTTCATCGTAAGGCCGATCCACCGAAACGAGGATTCCATTGAGATCGGCGACCGGCTGCCCATCCAACGAGGCGAGGGTCCAGAGATACTTTTCTGGAACATAGCGGTTGGCGACACGCAGTGCCTCGACCATGGAAAACAGGGCGATCGATGTGAACTCGGGGAATAGCACGAACGTGATCGGCCCCGGCAACGATCGAGAGGCCGAGGGTTCAACCCGACCTTGGAACTCCTCAAACTGCGCCCGTGTCGCCTGAATCATTGCGGCTTCCTCTAGAAATCAATGGCCGCAACCGCGTTTCATTCTCAGGCCCCCCCACGAAAGGGCTGCTTCCATCGAATGAGACGCCGATCCAGTTGCCTGAGCCCCGCATCCATCACGGTTCCCAGGATCCCGATCGTCAAAATCCCCACTAGCAGGACATCCGGATGAAATGTCTGCCTGGCATCGACGATCAGGTAACCGATACCCGCTTCGGCTGCGATCAGTTCGGCGGCCACGACGCACGTCCACGCAAAGCCCATGCCAATCCGCAGCCCCGTGAACGTGGACGGGAGCGAACCCGGGATGATCACCCATGTCAGGAACCGCCACCAGCCGATCTCATGAACACGTGCCAGCTCGACATGCCGGTGATCCGTCTGGCGGATGCCGTCCACCACGTTGATCAGAATGGGGAAGAAGGCTCCCAGAAAGATGATGAACACTTTCGACACCTCACCGATGCCGAACCACAGGACCACCAGGGGAAACCAGCCGATGGGAGGAATCGGCTTGAGCGTCTGCAGCACCCAATCGACCGACTTGTCGAACGCCGGGGAAAGACCAATGGCGGCCCCCAGCGAGATCCCCAGCACGGCGGCGAGGGCGAATCCTTGAAGCACACGGGTCAGGCTGACGGCGACATGCCGGGCCAGTTCCCCATTGCCAAGCAACTCGAATCCACTCCGGACGACATCCACGGGGGAAGGGAGCAACAGCGGAGAGATCAGTCCCAGCCAAGAAAACAGGAACCAGATCGCCACCAATGCCACAGGCAGCCAGAGGCGATGGATCAGGGAGCGTGCGAACCTCATTTCGCCGCCCCTTCCTTAAGCGGTTGAAATGCCGTGTCCACGAATGCCGTGATGTCCACGACCCGCTTGTTGACACCAAGTTCATGCAGAAATCTTTGGGTGGAATCCAGTTCTTGGATGTCCTCGGGCAGGATGGGCGGGGAGAAGTTCAAATTGGAGAGAGTTGCCAGAATCTGCTCTGGCGTGAGATTCACGTCCTCGGCAATCAGTTTCGCCGCTTCTTCGGGATGCTCACGGATGAACGCCCCACCCCGCGAGTAGGCTTCCAGCACCAACCGGGCGACTTCGGGCCGCCTTTCCACCAGATCGCTGGTGGCCACGATCAGTTCGTGGCCTTTTTTAAGACCGCTGCCGTCCATCAGCACACGCGCCGTACCGGTGACGAGGAGCTGGGAGATATAGGGTTCCCAGGTCACCCCTGCCGCAATTTCGCCGGATTGCAGACTGGTGTTGATCTCGGGGCCGGGCATGTTGAGGAACTGGATGTCGGCGATCGTCATGCCTTCACGGGCCAGCGCCAGCGCCAGCAGATGATGGCAGAAAGACCCTTTCGTCACCGCGATCTTCTTGTCTCGCAGATCTCGCATCGTGGCGGTTGGCGAATCCTTTGGCACCAGAATCGCCAGGCTTTGCGGACTCGTGGCGGCCAGCCCGATCAACCGGGTCCGCAACCCCGCCGAGCGACCGATGAGTGCCGGCGTGTCCGCCATGAGCGCCATGTCGATCAAACCGGCAGCCAGTGCTTCGTTCTGCAGCGGGCCATCCCTCATCACGAACCACTTCACCTTCCCCAGATGCTTCTCTTGGAACACCTCTTCCAGCCAGCCCCGGCGCTTCGCCACCCACAAGGGGGCGTAAGCGGGAATTGGTTGGAGGCTCAAGCGCACCGCCGTGGTCGTCGCCGGATCGGATGTCCTCGAGGCGCAGGACGGCGCCGAGAGCGCCAAAAACAGGAAGAGAACTGCCTGGCAGGCCCCGCCAAACCAACGACTGGAAATATTCGTTCGCTGCATGGTGCATCCAGTGGAGTGTGTGTGATTGCCGTTGGAAACGGTGCCGACAGGTTTATCCCGGGTGGGGTCGTTCAATGGGATCTTTCCAGCTTCGATGTGGAGGAAGACGACTCAAGTGTTGTGAATTGGACTTATGTCGCGTGCGATTCCGCCACCAGTTCGGCGAGAAGTCTCTCCCGCTCGAAGGACGAGGTATCACCATCATCCTTCAAAAAGATGGCGTCCCAGATCTCCCGCCGGAGTTCGGCGAAGCCGCTCGCTCCCCGGTCGCGTGGACGCGGCAGTTCGACTTGGAATCGCTGTCGGACGTTTCCCGGGCGCCCACCGAGGACGATAATCTGATCTGCCAGATAGATGGCCTCATCGATGTCGTGGGTGACCAGGATCATAGTTGCGCGCTCCGCCTCCCAGATGCGCAGCAGTTCCGTCTGCATCTGCCAGCGTGTCAGGGCATCCAGCGCTCCGAAAGGCTCGTCGAGCAGCAGGACGCGGGGATGGTTCACCAGCGCGCGTGCCAAACCCGCCCTCTGGGCCATCCCCCCCGACAATTGCCCTGGATGGAGCATCTCGAATCCCTCGAGCCCCACCAGCCGAATGTGGTCGGCGATGATTCGATCACGACCGCTTCTTACGGATTGGCTGAGTCCGAAGTCGATGTTCTGCCACACGTTGAGCCAGGGGAGCAGGCGGTGCTCTTGAAATACCACGCCTCGATCCAGCCCTGGTTTGGTCACCACTTGATCGCCCAGGGCGACAGAGCCTCGTTCGGCCGTCTCCAATCCGGCAATGACCCGCAACAGTGTGCTTTTCCCGCAGCCACTTCCTCCCACCACGCACAAGAACTGACCGGCTTCGACGGTGAGCGAGACGTCCCGCAAGATCGGGGTCAGCTGATCGCCGATCAGAAAAGATTTGTCGCAATGGGAGACCGTCAACGTCCCTTGCGTTGTTACCACCGGTGCCGGAGACGTGCCTGACTGAAAGGGGCGCGCCGCGACATCCAACATTCTTTTTGACGAGGAGATCAACTGGCTGAGCAATTCACTGTTCCAGATCTTTACGGGACGCAGTCATCCTCGAACGAGCAAAACTATCGGATGGGAATGCGTGACGCGTTCCCATCAAGATTAAAGTGCCTTTTTTCGCCTCCTTTGGACACGGAAACTTGCTCCATAAGGACGGGTGGTTGCCCAAATCGCAACAAAAGACCATCAAGGACAGTTCCTATTTGTGTGTGATAAAAAAAACGACTTCGGAACGACTAAAAAACGGGCACTCCGTGCACGCCCACTAAGCGTCCCATCGACCCGTGCCAGTCTGCTCTTCCGTAAGTTCCAACAGGAAACCTGCTTGGTGTGGCATGCCTGAATTTTTTGGGCACGCAGGAGTTGGTGGCTGGCAACTCCTGCGTCTAACTGCGATCGCCAATCTCCAGACCAGCGAGTTCCAGATTGGAGGCGGGGAAGAAATCGACATCCACCGCTGATCAAGTCGTCCTTAGTACGAAACCACCGGACGCTCCTGTCGCCAAGAGTCACAATTGCGACTGCTGTGAGCAAGTACCACACGTCGGTCAGGCATATTCTCCATGCTCGCCTCAGGCCACTGCGTCACGGACATCTTTTGAAGTCCTCCAGGTGGTTCGGCTTGATCATCGATGACTTTTTCGACAACCGTCGGCGTGGTTCATCGCTTCCGGGATCAACCTATACCGCTGGCCTTCTTCCCGTATCGAGATCGTCCAATAACATGAACAGAGAATACTCGCTGGAACATCACTGGCTGCCATTCACGGCGAACAGGGCTTACCATGAATTACCTCGGTTGATCACCGCGGCCAAAGGGATTTATCTCTTCGAGGAGTCGGGTCGTCCCCTGTTGGACGGTTGCTCGGGGCTATTCTGTGTTCCCGCAGGCCATGGACGCGAGGAGATCGCCACCGCGATCTCCAGACAGGTGCGCCAACTCGACTTCTCGCCGCCATTTCAGTTCGCGCATCCCGAGGGGTTCAAGCTTGCCGAAGCCATCTCCCAACTGACTCCCCCCGGCTTGGACAAGATCTTCTTCACGAATTCCGGATCCGAGTCCGTTGAAACCGCCCTGAAAATGGCCCTGGCCTACCATCGTGCTCGGGGAGAATCGACACGCTATCGCTTCGTGGGGCGGGAACTCGCCTATCACGGAGTGAATTTCGGCGGCCTCTCTGTCGGAGGAATGATCCGCAACCGTGAGGCGTTCGGGCCGCTGCTTCCCGGGACATTGCATCTCCGCCACACGAAATCCCCCACCAAACGCTTCCTGCCGGGACAACCCGCAGAGGGGGACGATCTTGCGGATGATCTGCAGCGGGCGATCGATCTGCACGGTGCCGCCTCCATCGCCGCCGTGATCGTCGAACCGATCGTTGGCTCGGTGGGGATTATCGTCCCTCCCCGGGGATATCTCCAACGTCTGCACCGTATCGCCAGCCAACATGGCATTCTGCTCATTTTCGACGAAGTCATCACCGGGTTCGGTCGGACGGGTCAGCCCTTCGCCGCGCAGACGTTCGATGTCGTTCCCGACATTATCACGATGGCCAAGGCCCTCACGAACGGCACGCTCCCGATGGGTGCCGTGGCCGCGTCGCGAAAGATCTTCGATTCGATTACCGCCGCCGCGGCGCCAGGGACGATCGAATTCTTTCACGGCTATACATACTCTGGCCATCCCGTCGCGGCAGTCGCGGCGCTGGCCACGCTGAACATCTTCGAGCAGGAGGACCTCTTCCAGAAGGCCGCGATGCTGGCAGCCCCCTTCCAGGAGATGGTCTTCGCACTTCAAGATATTCCCGTCGTCACCGATATCAGGGGTTTCGGCCTTCTGGCGGGGATTGACCTCGCCATCGACGAGAAGCCGGGGCAACGCGGATTCGCCGTCCTCAAAACGCTCTTCCAGGCGGGTCTTCTCGTGCGGGTCACCAACGATACCGTGATCCTCGCCCCTCCCTTCGTGGCTTCGATCGACGATCTCACATTAATGCTCAAACGACTTCGGAGTGTCCTGGCCGGTCTCTGATCCGGGGTGTCCACCCTCGCCGCCCACAGGCCCCGCCACCCAGCGAAGGATAGGAATCATGCGATATCATACGATCGGTAGAGACGGATCCCGAGTTTCGTCGGTCGCGCTGGGATGTATGGGAATGAGCGATCTCTACGGCGTGCGCGACGATGTGGAGTCGATCGCCACGATCCATGCCGCGATTGATGCAGGAATCAATTTCATCGATACTGCAGATATGTACGGTCCGCATATCAATGAAGAACTGTTGGGGGTCGCCCTGCGCGACCGCCGCGATGAGGTGATCCTCGCGACGAAATTCGGCATCATGCGAGATCCGAAGGATCCGCAGAAACGGGGGATCAACGGTCGGCCTTCATACGTCAAGGCGTGTTGCGACGCCTCGCTGAAGCGACTGGAGGTCGAATTCATCGACCTCTACTACCAGCATCGAATCGATCCCCAGGTGCCGATCGAAGAGACAGTGGGTGCCATGGCGGAACTCGTCGAAGCGGGAAAGGTTCGCTACCTCGGCCTTTCCGAGGCCTCCGCCGCGACATTGGCCAGGGCCTGCGCCGTGGCACCGATCGCTGCCGTGCAAACCGAGTACTCCATCTGGAGTCGCGATGCGGAGGACGACGGCGTCATCGCCGCCTGTCGGGAACATGGTGCCCTCTTTGTGGCATATAGTCCCTTAGGCCGTGGTTTTCTAACGGGAAGTATCAAATCGATAGATGATTTGGAATCCAACGACTACCGCCGCTTCTCGCCAAGATTTCAGGGAGAAAACTTCCAGAAGAATCTGGCTGTCGTGGCCGAGATTGAAGAAATCGCCGCCGAACGGAACGTGACTTCCGCCCAGCTCGCCTTGGCATGGGTAATGGCACAGAGCGACTGCATCATTCCGTTGTTTGGAACGAAAAAACGCAAGTACCTTGTGGAAAACATCCGGGCATTGGAGATCGAGCTCACTCCGCAGGAACTGAGCAAAATCGCCAGCGCTGCTCCGGTCTCCGCCGTTGCGGGCAACCGCTATCCGGAGGAGATGATGAAGTTTATCAACGCATAAAAAAGGGAATGAAACGGATCGCAACTTGAAGTAGTGAGAATTAGCTTGCGCCCCCCGTAGTCTATGAGTGTGCCACTCAGATTTGAAGAGTGTCACGGCCTCCCGGGTCGGAGCGAGGATGCTTCGGGCGTGGAGCGAGCGAGATGTAGCCCGGCTTGTGCAGCAGCCAATAGACGCCCTGGAGGGATCGGAGCAGCTGGAATTCTCGCTCCACGATCCGTTGGAGATCCTTGCCGCGGAGGGCACAGACCTCGTCTTCCGGTGTGGGATCGGCTTCGATCCGGGCCTAGAAGTCGGCCTGTTGCTCTGGATCCATGGGAAGGCCAGCCTAGTTCCCCCGATGGTCATCGAAGCCTTCCAGTCCCCGGTCGTTGTAGCGGGCGGCCCACCGCTGACAGATGCGTCGTGAAAGTCCGACAGCCCTGGCGATGGCCGGGGCGGTCCAGCCTTCGATGCCGAGAATCACGATGTCAATCCCCACTATCCTAAGTTGCGATCCATGTCGCTGTTGTTCAACGTTTCACCGCAGCAAATGCGACACAATCAATATATGTTTCTTGTGTCTTGTTTAGTATATAAACACTAGGTGTGCTTATTTGTTTTCTGGCTATGGCTGTTGACTTTTATTTACTGAATCGAGAGTTCTCGAAGTGGACTGAAACTTCACTACTTTCGATGGCTGTACTTCGAGGCTCCATTTCGATAATCGCATGCGGTCGAGCTGGTGTTGACCGCATGCGCAAATTTCAAATTCCTGAGGGACTACCGCGGTTTACGTGAGGATGCGTGATCCCAAGCATCGCGCGCAGCGAGCCTTGCCTTCTCCCAGCCAACACGGGAGTCATGTTCTGTTTCCTCCCAAGACTGCTTCAGGCTTGTTTCGACATCGTCGAAATTTGAATCCGCGTACCGTGACCGTGATTCCCATCCGTGTCGATATGCTGGCGAAATATCGTCATAGGCCAGGTCATCCGAGTAATAGGGGCGGTTGGAATAATTGTCCCGCCAGTATGCTTCTTCCACGGTGGGGTCAATTTCTTCGCCCACAGCGGATCCGGCCAAACCGCCAGCTACCCCTCCGATCACTGCTCCGACGGCGGCTCCAATTGGACCAGCCGCAGCCCCGGCCGCGAGACCAGCCGCAGCGCCACCAACGGCTGTGCCTACACCCGTTGCAACGGGATGGGCTCCAGGAGTACCGGTGATCGGATCGCGATTCAAATCGCCGCTCTTCTTCTGAGTTGCCATGGTGTGTTTCCTCAAAGAGATGTTCTCAAAAGTCCAGGTGCGGTTTTGACTTGAAGCAATCGTCATGCCGAGGAGGATTTCATGCACAGGATCCGAATATTGCCCTTTTGGCTTCCGACGTGACGTTTGATCGATCAGATTGAAGTCAACATTCCAAGATTGTCAGCCGCAACCGTATGATTGGCTGTCAAGAGGCCATGGCCCGGTCATCTCGTGGATTGAGTCATCTCGTGGATTGAATTGTCGTCGCCATTGACTTTTCCGTGGGGGTAACCGTTGGACTCCTTCCTGCGACAACTCGGTATGGAGTGCCCCATCATCCAGGCTCCCATGGCGGGAGTCTCCACTCCGGAGATGGCTGCGGCCGTTTCCAATGCCGGGGGACTGGGTTCCATCGGCGTCGGGGCCGTCGATGCGGAAGGGACGAGGCAAATGATTGCCGCAGTCCGATCACGAACCGAACGTCCGTTCCAAGTCAACGTCTTTTGCCACCGTCCGGCTGTTGCCAATTCCGTTCGCGAGACGGCGTGGCTTTCCCACCTTGAACCGGTGTTTGACCGTTTCGGAGCGAGGCCTCCGGTGCGCTTGAAGGAGATCTATCAAACCTTCCTCACCGACGACGAGAAATTGGCCGTACTGGTGACAGAGCGTCCCGCTGTTGTCAGTTTTCACTTCGGCCTACCTGACCAGGAGCGAATCGATGCCCTGCATGCGGCCAGGATCGTCCTGCTTGCCACGGCAACCAGCCTTGACGAGGCAAGGGCCGCTGCCGACGCGGGAGTCGATGCCGTGGTCGCCCAAGGGTATGAAGCGGGCGGGCATCGCGGAATCTTCGATCCCAAACTTCCGGACGACCAACTTGGGACAATCGCCTTGACGCGTCGACTCGTTGGCAAATTGGATATCCCCGTGATTGCCGCGGGAGGAATCATGGATGGAGCAGGAATCGCCGCGTCACTCTCACTCGGGGCGGTCGCCGCACAACTGGGAACCGCCTTCATAGGCTGTCCGGAATCGTCGGCCGACGTGGGTTATCGAACAGCACTTTTCGGCAGTGCCGCCGCACATACGGTCATGACGACCGCCATTTCTGGCCGCCCGGCACGCTGCCTCTCGAACCACTTCACGGCCATAGGCGCGGATGTCGAAACGACGGCGATCCCCGATTACCCGATCGCCTACGACGCGGGAAAAGCACTACATGCCGCCGCCAAAGCCCAAGGTGAATTCGGCTACGGGGCTCAGTGGGCCGGACAGGGCGCACCACTTGCTCGACCCCTGCCCGCTGCCGATCTCGTCGCGCTTCTGCGGAGGGAGTTGGAAGCCGCGCTATCCCTCCCCAGGATCCGATGACCCGGCTTTCTCCCGACGCCGATACTCGATCGTGGGCAGACCCTTCACACCCCAGTCTTCCAGCTCCACTTCCTGGATGATCACAAAGGTCAAGCCGGGTGGCTTGTTCAACACATCGACCAACAGGTCGGTCGCTCCTTTGATGAGCGCCGCCTTTTGTTCGGGGGTCGTCCCTTCGCGTGTGATCTGAATCGTCACGATCGGCATCGCACATCCCCTCTCCAATTACCAGTGGCCCGCGTGGGCGCCACCATCCACATGCAAAGTCTCACCCGAAACAAACGCGGCCGCATCCAGATAGAGCACCGCATCGACAATCTCTTCAATTTCACCCATCCGCCCCAAAGGGTGCAGCCCGGCGAGAAATGCATGTGTCTCGGGAGTATGCATGGGAGTCTTGATCACGCCAGGAGCCACGGCATTGACCCGGATGCCCTTGTCGGCGTATTCGATCGCCAGCGACCGGGTGACCGCGTCCAAGCCCCCTTTGCTGAGAGACGCCAGCACCGAAGAGACCCCTTTCACCGGTTGGCCGACGAGCGTCGTCGTGATGTTGACGATGTGCCCGAATCCTTGTGTGAGCATCTGCCGGAGAGCCTGCTGGGAGATGTAGAAATAACCCTTCACATTCACCGACAAGACATTCGCCAGGTCATCCTCCGTGTATTCGATGAATGGCTTGGCGACGAAGATTCCGGCGTTGTTGACCAGCGTGTTGACGCGGCCGAACTTCTCCACCGCCTCCCGGATCACCCGTTCGGCCACCGCCGGTTCGCTGATGTCGCCCGCGACGGTCAAGAGATCCGCCGAATTGTCCGGCTTGATGGATCGGGAATTCGCCACGACCTGGTAGTTGCGCTCCAGGAATCCGCGAACCAGACCCGCGCCGATCCCCTGCGACGCTCCAGTGACGACCGCGACCTTTCGATGGGTACTCATGACCAAACTCCCTAAGCGAAATACAATCTCTCGTTATGAAATGGTGCCGGCCCGCTGAGAACGAGTTGATGAAAGAGCAATCGCCCTACCGGCTTCATTGTATCATTTATTAAACCAGATTCGTGGCCACATCGATGTTGCCGTGGATGGCCTTGGAGTAGGGGCACGTCTGGTGACCGGCCTCGATGAAGGCCCGTGCGACCTCCGGCTCTAATCCAGGCCAGCGGACATTGAGCCGCACCCGCAGGGAATAGGCCCCCTCGGTGAGTAGCAGATCCACCTCCGCGTCAACGGCCCGATCGGCCGGGACATTAACCTTCATCTTGCCAGCGACCAGTTCCAGCGCGCTGAGAAAGCAGGCGGACCAACCAGCCGCGAACAGTTGCTCGGGGTTGGTACCGGAACCGGTGGAGCCAGGGGCCGATAGCGCCACATCCAGGCGTCCGTCCGAACTGTGGGACGCGCCGACCCGGCCCCCCGTGGTATGTGTTTGAGCGGTGTAGAGCACCTTTTCGACTGGAGACATGACCATCACTCCCGTTTGAACTTCCTGACACCGGACTCGTTCCCTGCGAACAGATCTGATGAAGAGTTAACAGGAAAACCAGCAGAGTGGTCACACCTTACAGTCCGCCTCGAAGTCATGCCTTGTTGATCACTGCGACACTAACGCTTTTGGAGTTCCGTAAGAAATGCCAGTAGATCGGCGTTGACCTGATCTTTGTGTGTACGGGTGAGGCCATGTGGCGCACCCGGATAGACCTTCAATATTGAGCCTTCCACCAGTTGGGCTGAGAGCAGCCCGGAAGCTCCGATGGGGACGATCTGGTCGTCATCCCCGTGGATGATGAGCGTTGGCACATCGAACTGTTTCAGATCCTCCGTCTGATCCGTTTCCGAGAACGCTTTGATGCAGTCGTAGACACTTTTCATGCCAGCCTGCATTCCCTGAAGCCAGAACGAATCCCGTACACCCTGGGAAACCGTCGCCCCCGGACGATTCGCACCATAGAACGGTGCGCTCAAGTCCTTGAAGAACTGCGAGCGGTCGGCTAAGACGTTGCCGCGGATTTCATCAAAGACCTCCATCGGCAATCCACCGGGATTCGCTGCGGTCCGCAACATGAGCGGTGGTACGGCACCGATCAAGACAGTCCCCGCCACGCGCTTTGTGCCGTGCCGGCCGATATAGCGGGCCACTTCTCCACCTCCTGTCGAGTGTCCGACGTGAACCGCGTCCTTCAGATCAAGCGCTTCCGCCAGAGCCGCCAAATCATCGGCGTAAGTGTCCATGTCATTGCCATTCCACGCCTGCGAAGATCTACCGTGCCCTCGACGGTCGTGGGCGATCACTCGGTAGCCACGTTGGCCAAGAAATAGCAGCTGGTCATCCCAGGCATCCGCGCTGAGCGGCCAACCGTGACTGAAGACCACTGGCTGGCCCTTGCCCCAATCCTTGTAATAAAGCGTGGTGCCGTCGGTTGTCGTGATTGTCGACATTGGTTTTGCCCTTTTCGATTGCCTATCCGAGCTGTCGCTTCGCCACTCTTGTGACGTCTATGCAAGACAGGACAGCATTCGACATGCCGTTTGGGAACAAAGCGAACCGACCTTCAGCTTCAGATGTGGTCGGGTTGGAAACGAGCGCGTCACGCAGGATGGAAACGGCAAGTTGCCAAGCATTCCGGTCTGGCGGTGGCCATGAGTTCGCCAATCGCGGTTCCAAACTCCATGCACCAAACGGAAGCTGCAGTGGCTGACTTTCAGTTGTGAGGATTTCGGATTCGTTGAGCATGCTTCGCCCATGATCCGTCTAGCGCTGCTCTCCTTGAAAATGGCAAAGTGCAGACTTTTGAGTCTCTGGCTGCTGGCCCTAGCCCATCGCATTCCCTGGTTCCCCCGGAAAACGCCGCCGTCTTCAAACCCGGGATTCACACGAATGCTCCCGTGGGATTCAGGGCCCGCGATCCTTGCCGAAACGCACCTCCCGAATCTCCATTGACTGGGGTGTGTACGGATGTTTAAATTCCATGCCGGAGGTGTACGAAATGGCAGTTCTTGTTCGGAATGATACGTCCCCACGAACGGTTGTCGAGCTTCAAGAGCAGATTCGCCGGTGGGAACGAAAGTCGGTGGCCTCGACTACTTCCGTGCTGTCGACGGGCTGCGAAGCCTTCAACGAGCTGTTTCCCGCCGGAGGAATCCGGCCGGGCAGCCTGGTTGAATGGCTGGAGAGAGACGCGGGGGGAGCCACCACCGTGTCGCTGGCTGTGGCCCGGAATGTTTGTCCTCCCCGTCGGCCGCTGATTCTGATCGATCCCCAGCACGAGCTGTTCCCGCTCGCGCTCAAGGGATTGGGCTTCGACCTTTCCCGTGTGGTGATCATCCGCCCGACTTCCGAGCAGGAGGCCTTCTGGACCTGCGAAGAGTCGTTGCGCTGTCCCGGAGTGGGGCTCGTCTGGGCTCCACTGGCGAATCTTCACGTGACCGGGTTCAGGCGGCTGCAACTGGCGGCGGAGGCCTCCCGGGGAGTCGGGTTCCTGTTGCGGTCCGCGCAGGCCGCGCGCCAACCCTCCTGGGCGGAATCCCGGCTGCGGGTGGATCCCCGGCCCTCCGGCCCCGACGGGCCGCGATTTCGAGTGGAAGTCGCCTACAGCCAGGGGTCCACACGCCGTTCGATGCTCGACATCACTCTCGATAGCCTGCGGGGAACGATTCATGAAGTCTCTCACCCCATCGCGACGCAGCCTCTGCCTCTGGTTTCCTGAATGGCCGATGCAGCGTCGCCTGGCGTCGGAGCCCCGCTCGGAGCGAAGCCTGTGGCTGTTGACCGAGCGGACATCGCGCGGCGAGTTTGTCCGCCATGCGAATGACCAGGCGATGCGGCGCGGGATCCGAGTCGAGATGCCGGTCTGCGAAGCGCGCTCTCTTGTCCGGCCGCGCGATCGCCTGATCATCGAAGGGGCTCAGGCGGAGGAGGATCGAAAGGCCCTGGTTCAGCTTGCCCTGCGCTGCGAACGCTACAGCTTTTGCATCGGGATCGAAGAGGCCGAGCGTCCGGAATGCCTGCTGATGGATGTGACGGGGATTGCTCACTTCTTTGGGGGTGAGGAGACACTCGCGGCGGATCTGCAAGCGGAGCTGGCCCGGCGACGGTTTCAGGGCCGGATCGCCATTGCCGAGACGCCGGGACTGGCCTGGGCGGCGGCTCACCTGCTGACGGAGTCGGGGCGGCCGGTGGTTCTTCCAGCGCAGTTTTCCAGGGAAATTTCCGATCTGCGGTTGATCGAATCACTGCCGGTGGCGGGGTTGCGGTTGGAGGAGAAAACGATTGTCCAACTGGGCCGCGTGGGACTCAAGACGATCGGCCAGTTGATGAGTGTGGATCGGGCGTCGCTCCTGCGGCGCTTCGGCAGTGAGGTCCTGTCGCGGCTGGATCAACTGACGGGGCGACAGCCGGAGTTCCTCACCCCCTGCCGACCGTTGCCGCAATATCGCGTCGAGCGGAAGTTCGAAGAAGGCATCACCCACCCCGAGGCTATCCGGCAGCTGGGTATGGAGCTGCTCCGCGAGTTGCTGGAGAAGCTGCATCCCCGCCGCTGCGGCACCCGCCAGCTGCATGGCGAGGCCCATTGGGAAGGCGGCACTTCGTCCGTGTTCGACCTTCGTCTGTGCGAAGCCACGGGCGATTTCCGGCATCTGAGTGATCTGCTGCGGTATCGACTGGAACGGTTGCCGCTCACATATCCGCTGATTCGTTTTTCAGTCGAAGCGTTGCAAGTGGGGCCGCTGCATGCCTCTCAACAGGAGTTCTTCGAGGGGGAGTTGCGAGATCAGGATCGGCAGGTGGCGATGCTCCTCAATCGATTGGGAAACCGTCTGGGGGATGAAGCGGTCGTGATTCCGGAACTCGTTGCCGATCCGATCCCCGAACGGGCGGTGCGATTTCGACCTGTCAGTGAGGCGTCGCCCCGTGTGGTGACCGACTTCGCACGCCGATTCGATGCCTTCGACCGGCCACCGGTGCTGTTCTCCGAACCTCGCCCGCTGGAGGCTTTGTCGCTCTCACCGGAGGGCTTACCCGCCGTGCTGTTTCAGGAACGTCAGCGGTTCGAGGTGGCCGCAGGTTGGGGGCCGGAACGGATCGAGTCGGGCTGGTGGCAGGCCGAGTTCGTCTGCCGGGATTACTACCGTGTGGAAACGTCGCAAGGAAAGCGGTGGTGGGTTTTCCGGAGGCTGCGGGATGGCCGCTGGTTCTGGCAAGGGGAGTGGTAGCCCATGTCCTATGCCGAGCTCCATTGCCTGACGAACTTCTCATTTCTCCAGGGGGCGTCGCATCCCGACGAACTGGTGACCCGCGCCGCCGAGTTAGGTTACAGCTCGTTGGCCATCACGGATGTCAACAGTCTGGCGGGCGTGGTGCGGGCAAGCACCGCCACCAAGGACCATCCCCTCCATTTGATCATCGGTGCGGAGATTCGTCCGCTGGATGGTCCGCCGGTTGTCCTGTGGGCGAAGCACCGGCAAGGCTATGCGAAGCTCTGCCGCTTGATCACCATTGGCCGGAGGCGGGCCCCCAAGGGGGAGTGCCAGCTCACCCTGGACGACATCGCGGAGCACGCCTCCGGGCTGTTGGCGGGAGTGGTGCCACCGCCCCATGGGGAAGAGTTTTCGGTCGCGTGGGCGCGGCGTTACCGCGACATCTTCGGTGAGGGGGCATATCTCCTCGCCGAACTTCACCGGGGGCCGCACGATCGTCGTCGGGTTGGATGGCTGCGGCAGCTTTCCCTTGAGACATCGCTGCCGCTGGTGGCGGCCGGGAATGTGCTGTTTCATGATCCCACCCGCAAACCCCTGCACGATGTGGTGACCGCCATCCGG
>PNLE01000067.1 GCA_013822855.1 Planctomyces sp. | reverse complement strand
AGCCTTCCGTTCTCGGCTTTGTGGCCGCCGACAACGAAGTGGGTGAGCAGCCCCTCCTCTTCGATATCGGGATGGGCCAGCCCGAGCGAACCGGAAATCAGGCCGAAACCCAGTATCAGAGCGACTAGAAGACGGCGGATTCTCAGCTGGTGAGGGGACATCGGGCGGGGCATGCGAAAGGACTCCGGGCATCGGTTCGTGCAAATAATCATTTATCGTGACGTTATACGAATCTCGGGATTTGGCGGGGAGATGTCAATCGGGAGATCCCCCATCGCGAAAAATTCATGGAATGAGTTCGGTGAAGGACATTGGCGAAAAAGCCCAGCAGGTGTGGTCCACTAACCAGGAAGATCCATCAAGCATGCAATTGCGACGGGACTCTGGCGATGGATGCTGCCGCTGTGTAAGACGAATGATCACTGATTTCGAGTTGTTTCCCGCCTGGAGTCGTCATGACCATTTTCAAGAAGATCATCGACAAAGAGATCCCCGCCGACATTGTCTACGAGGATGAACTCTGCATGGCGTTTCGGGATGTGAATCCGCAGGCTCCGACGCATGTGTTGATCATCCCGAAGAAGGAGATCCGCTCGCTGGCCGATGTCGTCGAGACGGATCGCGAACTGCTGGGGCACCTGTTGATCGTCGCCAGCCGGGTGGCGGCCAAGTTGCATCTTCACGACGGCTACCGGACGGTGATCAATTGCGGTGCCCACGGCGGCCAGACGGTGCATCACCTCCACATCCACCTCCTGGGCGGCCGCAACCTCGACTGGCCACCGGGCTAGGGTACTCACAAGAAATAGGTAGTTCCCAAACCGCAGTCACTATTCGATGGGCCGCCAGGAATTCCTTTTGATGCAGAACTCCCCATCGAGCCGTAACACAGCAGCGGAAAGCTGGGAGATTGAACCGGAAGCCCTCAGCAACATGTACATCTACAAGAGATCCCGGCGGAACGTCATCTGGATCTGGATCCTTATTGGTTCGCTGCATGCATTCTTTTTTGGTGGACTCCTTGGCATCACTCTCCTTGATCGCCCATGGTCACTCTTGCGAATACGCCATTTGGAACAAGTGTTGGTGCTGCAGTATCTGGCCTTGTTTGGAATGGGCGGCGCTACTTTGCTGATCTGCGGCATCCTCGTTATCGGCAATCATTGGCCTGCGATCCTCACCGGATTCTGGACGATGGCCGTTGTGAGTACCGCGATTCTGCTTTCCTGCCTGTGTTTTCTCACTCCGCTCTACGCCATGATATTTCTCGAATCCCGCGAGTTTTATCTGGCTGCCAGATATCTGGTGAAGAAAGGATTTGATTTGCGGGATCTTCCCAAGGGCACCTAGCCGAGCAGCAATAGGTACAGGCTCCACATTTGAGACATCTGAGTATAAGGTGTATGCGAATGCTCCAATTATAGCGATATTCTTTTCACACGCCCAACTGGTGCATTTTGCGTTGCTGCATGCACCCCACGAGTCCGATGCATGTATCTCGATCATCTCGAACGGTATACCACATCCTGCGAACTCCACACGGACCAGCTGCCGATCGAAGAGCAAATCCGTATTCATCTGAAGACTTTTGCGAAGGCTCGTGTTGCAGCGGGTTGGTACTGGGTGGTTATGGGAATGGCTCAGAGCCTCTTCTCAAGTCCATTTCTGATGGTACTGACACTCAACAGCAGCTATCTGGAGACGTCTTGGATTCTTCAAAGGACGTTCAGTCTCTACATTGTTTTCTGGTTCATTTCGGGTCTAGCTCTGGTGAGCAGTGGGGTCACGGCTTACCTAGGCCATTGGGCGGGCATTCTGGGTGGATATTGGCTTTCCCGCATACTGATGCCGATTTCGTGCCTCTCCCCCGTCTGCTTCCTCATGCCGCTGTACTGGGAAATGTCATACCGGGCCAAGGTGATTCACGATTCGGCCAGATTTCTCATCCAACACGGCGTGAGCCTCGAGCGACCTGTGGATGACGATGGTCAAGTATCGCCGGAATCTGAAAAGGGCGAGTAGTCGACCTACGCCATGGAGAGCCGTCCTCAATGTCAGAAATTTCAACGGGAGTGATTCCCCCAAAGTTGGCGCTGGTCCACACCGAAATCAAGCGGCAACTGGAGGTCTACCGAAAATCCAGACCACTGACGAGCAGTTGCTGGATCGTCATCGGGTGCCTTTATCTGGGAGTGGTGGCACTAGCGGTGTTATTTCTATCCGAACTGGTATTGAGACTTCCTTGGTACTCGTTGATTGATGGTCTGTATGTCATTGGAACACTGGGCCTCATTGGCCTGACAGGAGCGACTTTCATCATCTGCGGTATCGCCATTCGGTGGAATCACTGGCCATCGATCCTCGTCGGATATTGGACGACCTTCGTCACTTCTCTACTCATCCTCTTCTCACCAGCCTGCTTTCTGATTCCGTTGTATGAAATGGTATTTCTGGAGTCCCGCGAGTTTTGTCTGGCGGCGAGGTATCTGGTGGAGAAGGGTTTTGATTTGCGGAATCTTCCTGCTGAAAGCGACCCCACGTTGATATAGTCACGTGCCCAACTGGTGCATTCCGCGTTGCTGCATGCATCCTACTTCATGCGGATTCTTGTTGATGAGCGACACACTTCGAGACGAAGCACACGAAGAGTTGGCGGCGATGCAGGCCGAGACCGATCGGCATTTGGAGGTCTATCGCCGGATGCGCGGGGGTGTCGCTGTTTGCTGGATCCTCGCGGGATTGATGCAGGTGGGATTCACGACGTCGAGTTTCGACGTGTATGAGACCGCTCGCCGGGATCTTTTCAGTGGAGACAATACGTTCATCCTCTTGCAGACAGCGATGCTGGCGCTGGGGAGTGGATCGGCACTCATAGTCTGCGGCGTGATGACGCTCGGCAACTCCTGGTGGGGCGTGTTGGGAGGCTTCTGGATCACCCTCGCCTTATTCCTGGCGGTGTGCGTCTCCCCGGTCTGCTTCTTGTTTCCCGTTTACTTGATGCTGCTCTTGCAGACGATCGACTTCCACCGATCAGCCCGATTTCTCCATCGGCAGGGCTTCCATCTGCGGGATCTACCCGTCTCGGCCAGTGAGGCTTAGCCGAATCTGGGGCATTGCGCGGGGCACCTCGATCCCGACAAATTTAAAGCCTGCTACTTCATCCGCCACCAGAGGGTTTCGGGCAGGTTTTGAGAGTGGCAGACAGGGAGGATTTGTTCGCGGAAGCGTTTGGCGTCCTGTGGATAGCCTTTCGTCGGTGGGATCCCCGGCAATCGTTCTCGCCACCACTTGTTCATCACCTCCATACAACACTCGCGGAGGTACTTGCAGACCAGAGAGGCGGCGGCCACGGGGAGGTGGATTTCCGAGCGGGGGGCGAAGCTCAGCAGCGAGCCGGGCGTCAGGTAGTGGCTCCCCCCATCCCCTTGATGCAGGCACGTCCACCACTCGTCGGGAAAGTAGTGCGACAGCAGCGCATCGTACTTCTGACGACCGCCGTGCTGGTCACTGATGATCACGGTGGGTGGCGGCGTGGTGTCGCGGGATGCGGCCCGCTGCCACGTCGATTTCATCAGCTCCAACGCGATCTCGGAAACGGCGGCGGATTTGTTGCCGGTGGCGGCGATCCGCTGATTGAATTCCGGAGTGAAGACGACCCGCGATTGTATGGCTTGGAGGCGGACGCTCGACGCCGCACTGGCCTGCTGCCACCGACGGGCGCCGGTCGAGAGGTTGGCTGTGGCGGAGGTTTCGCCGCCAATCCCGATCAATGGAACGTCCTCCAGAGCCGCAAACCAAGGTTCGCGAGATTCTGCTGGCCGGTGATGGTAGGTCTCGTCGAGGGCGTGGATCAACGAGCCGATGGTCGAGGGAGGAGTTGCCGCTGCTCCTCCGGATCCTTCCGAGTGGTGTTGCCACAGCGCCAGCAGGCCGTGGACGGAGGCGGCGAGGGACGAGAGACCTTTCGCGGGGGAGTAGACCTCCTTGGAATCGGCCACATGCAGTCGGTCGTCGCCCCGGACGGGTTGGCGGCTGATGGCCGTCTGCTGGCTCTCCCAAAAGAGTTTCGAGGCGGCGAGGGCGCTGGCGGGGGCATCGGCCCGCGAAGCCGGTTGCCACCAATCCAGGGGTGTCTCCCAGACGGTGGCGGTGATCACCAGCGGCCCCAGATTCGGCCCCAGACCGGCTTCATCCATGCCAATCCAGCGCATGCGGCCGGTTTCCGGATGATTGGGGGAGGCAAAGGGATGAGGGCGGGTCATGGGAGGCTTTGGAAAGAAGGACACGGGATTCGACTGGCAGCTATTATGAAGATCCGGCGAAAGGGACAGGTGGTGCCGGAAGTGGAATTCACCCGCAGGGGCATCGATTTCGGGAAGTCGCTATGCTGGGCGATGGAAGATCCTGCCGAAGCCCGATCGACGGCCCGTGATCCAACGGGGAACGATCCGCGTTCTTGGGGGGTAACCCTTCGAAAGCTCCTTTTCCATGACGCGCATCATTCAACTTGTTGACCAGCAAACCGGGGCGAAGGCCTCCATCTCGCCGGATGTCGGATTCAACTGTTACCAATTCACGGCGGTCATCGACAACCAGCCGATCGAAGTTCTCGATGCACCCGACGATTTCGCGGCGGGGACGGCGCGGCCGTCGAGCGGCGGGATCCCGATCCTGTTCCCCTTTCCCAACCGCATTCGCGGCGGCGAGTTCACGTGGGAAGGGAAGACGTACCACCTCCCCCTCAACAGCCAGGGGAAGAACGCCATCCACGGTTTCTGCTACGACCGTCCCTGGCGGGTGACGGCCCAGGGGAACGACTTCGCCACGGGTGAGTTCCAGTTGAGTGTCGATGCCCCCGATCGACTGGAACTGTGGCCCAGCGATTTTCTGATTTGCGTCGATTACGAGCTGATCCATAACCGCCTGCGGGCCAACTTCCGCATCACCAACACCGGGACGCGTCCGCTGCCTTGGGGATTGGGGACGCATCCCTACTTCAAGTTGCCACTCTCACCCCAAAGCCGGTTCGAGGACTGCCTGCTGGAAGTTCCCGTGACTGAGCAGTTTGAGCTGGTGGAGAGCCTGCCGACGGGTAAGGTTCATCCCATCGATTCCGAGATCGAGTTCCGGGAGGGAGCGTATGTATCAACGCTCAAATTGGACGATGTCTTTACTTCGCTCGATTTCGACGGCCCGCAGTTCGACATGGTTCTGACTGACGAAACGGCCGGCCTGCAGGTGGTGCAGACCTGCCCGCCGATCTTCCGGGATGTGGTGATCTACACGCCGCAGGGTCGGCCGACGGTTTGTGTCGAACCTTACACCTGCCCGACGGATGCCATCAATCTCGAAGCCCGGGGGATGGATGCGGGAATCCGGGTGCTGGCACCGGACGCCGAGTTCCACACCTGGGTCGATATCAGCGTGTCCAAAGTGATGGCGTGATCCAGCCATCCATCACTTCTCGTGAACACCCGCCTTACCGCCGACAAATCGATGAAATTCGCACCATGAAATACACCCGCAGCGTGTTGATTGTCGAAGACGAAGAGATCATCCGGACATCGCTGCTGGAGTTTCTGACGGAGGAAGGCTATCAGGCAATGGCGGCTCCCAACGTGGCGACGGCCCTCAAGCTGGCCCGCGAGCGGGAGTTCCAAGTCGCCGTCTGCGACGTCCAGCTTCCCGACGGTGATGGTCTGGCCCTGCTCCGCAAGCTGCAGCAGGTGACGCCGGGGGTTTCGGGACTGATCATCACGGCCTACGCGACCGTCGAGAACGCGGTCGAAGCCTTTAAATCGGGGGCATTCGACTACCTCGTGAAGCCGGTGATCTTCGACGACCTCTCGAACAAGCTGGCCCGGCTGTTTCAATACCGCGACCTCTATCTGGAGAATCAGGTCTTGCGGCGCGAGCTGGCGCGGCGGGACGATGGCGACGAGATTGTCGGCTCCAGCAAAATCCTCAAGGAATTGCAGGAATCGGCCCGCAAGGTGGGTATGGCCAATGCGAACGTGCTGCTGGTGGGGGAATCGGGGACGGGGAAGGAACTCTTCGCCCGCATGATCCACAAGTGGGGCCCCAAGAAGGACGAGCGGTTCCTGGCCATTCATTGCGGCATGCGACCCATCGAGATGCTGGAGAGCCAGCTCTTCGGTGCCACCGCCGGCGCGGTCTCCGGCAGCGGCGAGCAGGTCGGCGCGTTTCGCGCCGCCGAGAGCGGGACGGTGTTCCTCGATGAAATCACGCTGCTGCCGCTCTCGATGCAGGCGAAGCTCGTCCGGGCGATGGAATACAACGAAGTACTCCCCCTGGGGAGTGCCGACGCGGCGCGGATCGAATGCCGGATCATCGCTTCCTCTTCGCGCGATCTGGCACTGGAAGTGGCCGAGGGCCGCTTTCAAGAGGATCTCTTTTACCGGCTGGATGGCGTGAAGCTTCCCATTCCGCCGCTGCGCGACCGGTTGGACGACATTCCGGAACTGGTCGACTTCTTCATTGCCCGGCACAGCAAGGCGATGAACCAGCGCGTCACCAGTGCCACCAGCGAGACGATCCGGCTGCTGCTGACGGCCAACTGGAAGGGGAACGTCCGCCAGCTCGACAACGCGATCCAGCGGGCGGTGATGCTGTGCGATTCGACGCAGATCACGCCCAAGGATCTGCCGCCGGATCTTGTGGGGATCAGCCAGCCGCTGCCGGACACCGACGACTTGCGGACCGCCATCCGTCATTACGAGAAGATGCACATCCTGCGTGTGCTCAAACTCTGCCCCGACAAGCGGGAAGCAGCCAAACGGCTCAAGCTCGGTTTGTCGAGTCTGTACCGGAAGATCGAAGAGCTGGGGATCGACTTGTAGCCGCCCTTCTCTGGCTGCCGGCGGATCGAAGTCGCTATTGATTCCGGATTCCCGATCAAATGTGGACTTTCGTATCCGTTCATGGTGCAATAGTGAGTCAATTGTTCCCCGCTCCGAGGATCAGCCGCTGCGTGCGGGTGATCTCCCGCCATGATCATTTTCCGCCAATTTGAGCCGCGCCCATCCCGTGGGAGGCCCGTGGCTTCTACGCCTGCGAGGATCGCACTCGATGATGATGCTCCTTTCGATGAATCGCAGAACTTCGCCGTTGTTGGTCTCCGCCGTTTGGCTCCTCGTATTCAACACGAGCTGGGCCGAAGAGAAGCTGGAGTTCAACCGTGACATCCGGCCGATCCTGTCGAACACCTGCTTCACCTGTCACGGCCCCGACAGTGCCAAGCGGGAGGCGGGGCTGCGGCTGGATCAGCGGGAGGCCGCGCTGGCCGAGACTGCTTCCGGCGTGCGTTCCATCGTGCCGGGCGATCCCGCGCTGAGCGAGATCATCGCCCGGGTGACGAGCAACGATTCCGACCTCAAGATGCCGCCGCCGGAGAGTGGCAAGGTGGTCACTCCCGAGCAGATCGAGACGCTGAAGCGCTGGGTGAGCGAGGGGGCGGAGTATCAGGCCCACTGGTCGTTCCTCAAAATCGAGCGGCCCGAGCTTCCCGCCGTGCAGAACGATACCCGCGTCCGCACGCCGATCGACCGCTTCCTCCAGGCGCGATTGGAGAAGGACGGACTGACACTGGCCGACGACGCCGACCGCGTGACGCTCATCCGCCGGGTGACGTTCGATCTGACGGGTTTGCCGCCGACTCCCGCCGAAGTTGACGCTTTCGTGGGGGATGCTTCGCCGGATGCGTACAGCAAAGTGGTGGATCGCTTGCTCGCTTCGCCCCGTTACGGCGAGCACATGGCGAGGTACTGGCTCGACGCCGCCCGTTATGGCGACACGCACGGCCTGCACCTCGACAACGAGCGTTCGCTGTGGCCGTACCGCGAGTGGGTCATCGGGGCGTTCAACGACAATCAGCCGTTCGACCAGTTCACGATCGATCAACTGGCCGGCGATCTGCAGCCGTCGCCCACGATTCATCAGCGGGTCGCCACGGGCTTCAACCGCTGCAATGTGACGACCAGCGAAGGGGGTGCGATCGACGCCGAGTGGTATGTCCGCTATGCGATCGACCGGACGGACGCCGTCGGGACGGTCTGGCTGGGCTTGACGCTCAGCTGCGCCTCTTGCCACGACCACAAGTTCGATCCGATTTCGCAGAAGGAGTTCTATTCGCTCTATTCGTTCTTCAACAGCCTCAACGACAAGGCGATGGATGGCAACGCCCTCCTTCCGCCACCTACGTTGCGACTCCCCACGCCCGAGCAGACGGCGCAGCTCGCGGCGCTCGACATGCAGCTCGCGGAGATCAAATCTCGGCAAGCCAAGCTGCGGGCCGAGACGCCTTACATCGAGCCTTCGCTCGATGCGCCAGCCGACGCGCTGAGTGTGACTCGCCGCGATTTTGTCTGGGTGGACGATGTGCTGCCCCCCGGTGCCCAGCCGCAGTCGAACACGGGTTCGTGGAAGTTCATCACGGCCAACGAGGGACCGGTCTTCTCGGGAACGACGGCTTCGACCCGCACCGCGCCGGGTTTGGACCAACACTTCTTCACCGGGGCGACCTCACCGCTGGAAGTGGGCCAGGGGGATGAGCTTTTCGCTTATGTCTACCTCGACCCGGCCAACCCGCCCAAGACAGTCATGCTCCAGTTTAACGACGGCTCGTGGGATCATCGCGTCTACTTCGGCGAAGACGCCATTCCCTATGGACAGGCGGGAACGGTGGGGCACCGGCATGGCGGGCCGCTGCCCAAAGCGGGTGAATGGGTGCGGCTGTCGGTCGACGCCCAGCATGTGGGGCTGGCTTCCGGCGCGAAGATCAACGGCTGGGCCTTCACCCAGTTCGGCGGCACGGTTCATTGGGATCACGCCGGGATCCGCACGCTGACGCTCCAGAACGGCGAGTCGTTCCGGTCGCTCCTCGCGTGGGAGAACTATCAGCGGATGCAGAAGAAGCCGGCGCTGCCGGACAACATCGCCAAGCTGATCAAGGTCGCGGCCGACAAGCGGAACGAGGCCCAGAAGAAGGAACTCCGCGAATACTTCGTCGAGTTCGTCCATCCCGACACGCGGACTGCGTTCGCCCCCATCAATGCCGAACTGGCCAAGGTTCAGGGCGAGCGTGATGCGGTCGACAAGCAGATTCCGGCCACGTTGGTGAGTGAAGACATGGCCCAGCCGCGCGACGCCTTTGTGCTGGTCCGGGGAGCCTATGACAAGCCGGGCGAGAAGGTCGCGCGGGGGACACCCGCCGCGTTGCCTCCCATGGCCGACGATCTGCCGCGGAACCGGCTGGGGTTGGCGAAGTGGCTCGTCTCGCGCGAGCATCCGCTGACTTCGCGGGTGACGGTCAACCGGTTGTGGCAGCAGTATTTCGGAATTGGCATCGTGAAGTCGTCGAATGACTTCGGTTCGCAGGCCGAATGGCCGACGCATCCAGAATTGCTGGATTGGATGGCCGCCGAGTTCATGGAGACGGGCTGGGATCTCAAGAAGTTCCAGAAGCTGATTGTCATGTCGCAGGCCTATCGCCAGTCGTCGAAGGTCTCGCCCGAACTGTACGCCAAAGACCCGGACAACCTGCTCCTCGCCCGCGGCCCGCGCTTCCGACTGGATGCGGAGACGATCCGCGACAGCGTCCTCTTCGCCTCGGGCCTGTTGGTCGAGCGGCAAGGTGGGAAGAGCGTGCGGACCTACCAGCCGGAAGGGATCTGGGAACCAGTCGCCTTCACCAGCAGCAACACGCGAACCTACACCCGCGACAACGGCGAGGCCCTCTTCCGCCGGAGCCTCTATACTTTCTGGAAGCGGACGGCTCCGCCCCCGTCAATGACAACGTTCGATGCCCCTTCGCGAGAGACATGCACGGTGCGCCGGCCAAGGACGAACACGCCGCTCCAGGCACTCGCGCTGATGAACGACGACCAGTATGTCGAAGCGGCCCGCAGCCTGGCGGGTCGAATGTTGACGGATGGCGGGACGGCTCCGGCCGAGCGGCTCAATTATGCCTATCGCCGGGTGCTGGGCCGTGAGGCCAGGGCCGAGGAACTGGCCGTTTTGGAGAGGGTGCTGGACAAGCAGTTGGAGATCTACCGGGCCGACGCCAAGGGGGCGGAGCAGTTCCTCTCCGTCGGCACGCTCCCCAAGCCCAGCCAGATGGACGCCCCGGAACTCGCCGCCTACACGATGATCGCCAACCTCATGCTCAACCTCGACGCGGCGATCACGAAGGAATAGCAACACGCCAAAGCCATTCAGTTCATACTTGAGTGCATCACGCCGAACGAATTCCTTGTCTTCCGATAGCCGGACACCTGTCAGGCCAGGCATCCGGCAATCACTTAGCGAAACTTGCGGGAACCATCTCGATGTCGACAGTACCTCTTCAACCATTTGATTTGAGAAGGGTCGAGATGGCGATCAACAAGATTCAGGAGCGACTGCTCCGGGCGACGGCCGCTCTGGAAACGGCTCATGTGCCGTATGCGGTGGTCGGTGGTAACGCGGTGGCCAACTGGGTGTCGCGTATCGACGAGGCGGCTGTCCGGTTCACGGCGGATGTCGATCTGCTCTTCCGGCGGGACGACATTCCCGCCGCGATCGAGGCGCTGCAGGTGGCGGGATTCATCCACCGGCATGCCGCCGGGATCGACTTCTTCACGGACGGGCCGGAGGGGAAGTTTCGCGACGCGGTGCACATCGTCAAAGCGAACGAGAAAGTCCGCGAAGAATACGTGGCCCCGGCACCGGATGTGGACGAGTCGGAAGCGGGGCCAAGTTACCGAGTGATCTCGCTGGAGGCCCTGGTCCGCATGAAGCTGACCTCCTTTCGCGACAAAGACCGCACGCACCTTCGCGACATTCTCGATGTGGGCCTGATCGACGCGACCTGGCCCGCCCAGTACCACCCGGAACTCGGCCGCCGGTTGCAGTCGCTCATCGACACTCCCGAAGGCTAACTGTCGCATCGTAGGGTCCGCTGTGCGGACCATATACGGCCGCTCGACCTCGCTGACCACCATCAAACAACAGACACCCAATACCACTCCCACCTGGACCATCACTATGTCCCTCTACGAGCAACTCCGGCAGCAAATGACGCGGCGTTACTTTTTTGGCCGTTCTTCAGCGGGATTGGGTGGGGCCGCGCTGGCTTCGTTGATGAATCCGCAGTTGTTCGCTGCCAATCCGGATGCGACCAGCGGTTCCGCCCCCGATCTTTCCTCGCTGGGGACGTTGCCGGGGTTGCATCATTTGCCGAAGGCCAAGCGGGTGATCTGGCTCTTCATGGCGGACGGGCCTTCGCAGCTCGATCTCTTCGACTACAAGCCGAAGATGGTCGACTGGTTCGACAAGGATCTGCCCGAATCGATCCGCAACGGGCAGCGGATCACGACGATGACCTCGGGCCAGTCGCGGTTCCCCATCGCGCCGTCGGTCTTCAAGTTCAACCAGCACGGTGAGAACGGCACGTACATCAGCGAACTGCTGCCGCACCTCGGTGGTGTGGTCGACGACCTGACGATCGTGAAGAGCATGTACACCGAGGCGATCAACCACGATCCCGCGATCACATTCATCCAGACGGGCAGCGAGCTTCCCGGCCGGCCCAGTCTGGGGGCGTGGCTGTCGTACGGGATCGGCAGCCCCAACCAGGATTTGCCCGCGTTCGTGGTGCTCCACTCGAAGCTGGCGGCCGGTGCCCAGACACAGGCCCTCTTCTCCCGGTTGTGGGGTTCGGGCTTTTTGCCGACGAAGCACCAAGGGGTGGCCCTGCGGTCGAGTGGCGACCCGGTGCTGTATCTTTCCAACCCCAAGGGAGTCAGTCCGCAGTCACGCCGCCAGATGTTGGATGGGCTGGCGGAACTGAACCAGCAGCACCTGCAGGAGATGGGGGACCCGGAGATCGCGGCCCGGATCGCGCAGTACGAGATGGCTTTCCGCATGCAGACCTCCGTCCCGGATCTCGTTGATCTCAAGGGGGAGACGAAGGAGACGCTCGAGATGTACGGGCCCGAAGTGAACGAGCCGGGGACGTTCGCCTACAACTGCCTCCTGGCCCGTCGGCTGGCCGAGCGGGGTGTGCGGTTCACGCAGATTTTCCTCCGCGGATGGGATCATCACGGCGGTTTGCCGGGGCAGATCAAACAACTGGTCAAGGCGGCGGATCAGCCTTGCGCGGCGCTCATCAAAGACCTGAAGCAGCGGGGGATGCTGGACGACACGCTGGTCGTCTGGGGCGGGGAGTTCGGCCGCACGATCTACAGCCAGGGGACGCTCACCAAGGAGAACTACGGCCGCGACCACCACCCGCGGTGCTTCACAATGTGGTTCGCGGGGGGCGGGATGAAGCCGGGCACCGTTTATGGAGAGACGGATGACTTCAGCTACAACATCGTCAGCGAGCAACAGAAGATGCACATCCACGATCTGAACGCGACGATCCTACACACGCTGGGCATCAACCACGAACGCCTCACCTACCGCAGCCAAGGCCGCGACTTCCGGCTGACGGATGTCGAGGGGCGGGTGATTCGCGATATTCTGGCGTGATGATGGCCGGGAAAGGCTTGGACGAGATGTCGCGATTGGATGAGTTCGAGCAACTGGAAGGTGAATTCCTGCGGGCTGAAGATGATGTCACGCGCCAGGCGGCGTTTGACAGGATGCTTGAGTCCTATCGCGCAGTCCTGCTGGAGGGCACTACGACCGAGTGCTCCCAAGCCTTGTCGATCGTCGCGGAACTCTTCTGCCACTGCGGCGATTCGAGCCGACTGAACAAAGATCCAAGGTACGCACCGTTCCACCCGCAACTGCAGGATTGGTGTGCGAAGATGGCCTGCGAAGACTTGCGTCTGGAGGTGCAAGGCGCGCTCTCCATTTGTATCGCGACACCGTTCGTGGAAGTGCCGGTCTACATGCGGGACTTCAACTGGCTGCTCTCGCTGCTCGATCATCCCAAAGCGAATTGGCTAGTGCGCAGTGCTTTCAGCACCGACCAGACGCCCGAGGAATGGGACGAGGTCTACCGCACCTATGCGGATTGGTGCGAGGAGAACGGCCAGACCCCGCTGGCACCGACGATCGATCTCCTTCGCGAAGTATGCCGCGAGGAAAAGGGGGGACACGACCGCCTTACCTATCGTTCGCAAGGCCGCAACTTCCGTCTGACGGATGTTGAGGGGTGAGTGATGCATAGTATTCTAACCGAGCGCCACCCCCGATGTTCACCAGCGATGATTTCTTCCCTCTCGACGAGAAGTTGTTAGTCCTTATTGTCCACTGTCTAATGACTCTGACTGTCATGGCTTCTGTGAGAAGCCATACCGCAACCATTGAGATATAGACACCATGAGCGAAACTTCCCCTGTGACCGAGGCGATACCTCCCGTCGCGAAGCCCTCCTCCCCCGGTTCGCGGCGACTCTTCGTGATGCTCGGGGTGCTGGCAGGCCTCTGCGCGGTCTACTATTTCGCCGTCCCGAGCCAGTCACCCGTCGTGAGGGAACATCAATTCCCAAAGCCGGTGCCGATCTCCGAGCAGAAGTCGTTCATGGTTCGCGGACGAGATGTTCCAGTCACCCAACGTGTGGAGCTGCGATTCGAAGTCCGTGTCCACAAGCAGGAGACATTGACCTTGAACGGTTACGGCCTCCAGGCGAAGACGGTCGATCCCCCGCTCAAGAAGTTGGATCCCTACGAGGAGGTCGACAAACCCTGGGGCCGTTTCACATATCGAGTCAATGGCCGGGAGTGGCCCTATCCGGCGAACGCGCACAAGCGGGACGACTTTCCCAACGAGGGGGCGACGAAGTACCTGCCTTCGATCTGGTTGATTCCCCAGGGGATCGAGCTCAAAAAGACATCCGGCGGTGGAAGTGTCCACGGCGCGGTTGATCCTTTGCTGAACGCCTATTCGATCACGATCTCGAACAGCGGCCTGGTTCCGCAGACGATTGAATTCACTTTGTCAGTCCCCATGAGCGATCCACAGCTCGATCCACCGGACGGTTCACCGGGAGAGGGCACGACGGCCAAACCCACCAACGACCGCAAGAAGCTGTGGCCCTGGTTCGCCATGCGTGGATTGGCTGTCAAGGAGAATTCGGACGACATTTCGTTTCGCGACACCCACGCGGGGGATGAACATCTCGAAAAGCTCCGCGAACGTCCCTCGATCGCCCAATTGGATCTGGTCGGCTCGCGCGTGACTCCTGAAGGCCTGGCGGCCTTGGAGAGCTTCCCGGATCTCTTCCAGCTGAATATGCCCGCTGCATGTGAGGATTCGTCGTTGGCTGCCATCGGGAATTGTCGGAAGCTCCGTTATCTCCGCTTGGACGGAACACGGGTGACGGACGAAGGATTGAAGCATCTCGCCAGACTCCCCGGGCTCGAATCGATCCATCTGAGGAACACGCGAATCACCAGCCAGGGAGCTCGACATCTCAGCGACATCCCGACGTTGAGACGAATTGATCTGGGCTACACCGATGTCGACAGCGACGCGTTGCCTTTGTTGGCAACCTTGCCGAATCTGGAAAGCCTCTCGTTGATCGGCACGCGGATCACATCGTCCAATTTCGACCGGTTCGCCGAGATGCCGTCCCTTCGCTTTCTGGAGATCGTGGCCAATCAGATTGACACGAAGGGGCTGGCCCAGTTCGCCAGCACAAGATTACGCGTCATCCCGGAGTGCGGCATCCTCGCCTCGTCGCTCTCCAAGCAATCTCTCGGGCTGATTCAATACGGTCGGTCAACCCCCCAGAGGGCGGAAACACTGGTAGATTACGCCACGCGGACCTTCCAGACGGTCGGAACACCGACCGCCGAGCAGTCGTTCGAGCCGGTGGTGGCCGTGCCCACCTACAAACAGCTCCATCCCCTGGGAACCGAACCGGAATGCCAAGCGGCGAAGCCTTGGGCGAAGGGGCAGCTGTGCCAACAATTGCTGGTACAGTCGACACTGCTGGCCGCCCGCCATGAACTTGGCATCCAAACGATCGATCAAGACCTTTCTGCTTCCTTCGCGGCGCGCGACGAGTCGGATGTGGCCGAAGAAGCGGATGAACGCGCGGAGGATTCGCGCGGTGTCGTCGACGACCCGCTCCTTTTCGTTCCTCTGGTCGATGGCTTCGGACGAGCGCAGATCACGGCGATTCAAATGTCGTCCCGGGGGCATGGACTCCGTTGGGAGCACTTCTTCGATGTGGATCCGGATCGGATGGTCGTGGGGCTGTCGGAGAAGTACGAGGAGTTGTCTCGATCCACCTTTCCGAAGCTTTTGAAGTATGCCGGTCCCTTGTTGAAAGCACCCGCGGCGGGCGGCACCGGTGGAGTTCCGCGGGAGATCGGCCGGCTTCTGGACTCGGGGTCGGAGATCGCCGTGTTCATCGGCCTTTCACGGCTCCATGAACTGATCGAGTCGGAAGGGGAGTCGTTCGACCGCCTGGCGGCTCTCGCGCGGGGCTACGCCGACTTGGGAAAGGGGATCGAGACGGGGATCGTCACCAAGCACAAACTCTACAAGGCCCGGGCGCTGCTCTACGCGCAGCGACTGGTGAGGCTTCATCCCGATCGCCCCGCCCACTGGCATCGAGCCTATGTCCGGGCGTTCTGCGGGCTGAGGAACGAGGCGCTCCAGGATATCCAGCGGGCGAAAAGCCAAGCCTCCACACCGTCGGCGGATGAAAAAGTTCCACGGTCGGATGGCGAACCGCCCACGTGGGCACCGGTCATCGAAGCCTACTGCCGGCATGACACCGCCCTGCTTGACACCCTTTCGAAAAAGCGGCCGACGCAACGACTCGCTTCGTTTTGCCATCTTCTGACACTGTTCAGCTGCATGGACTCCCTGCGCATCCAGGAGTCTTTGGAACGCTCTTTGAAGCACTCGCCGCAGTCGTTCCGCTCGATCGAAGACGCGTTGTCGATCGCGGGATACGGGGTTTCGCGACGAATGGCTTCGCTTCACATCGCTTCTTTCCATGAGTCAATCGACAAGTATCTGTCCAGTATTCCGGATGCTCCCGCGGCATTGGACGAAGTGATCCGAGCCGGTCGGAACGTGATGTCCATCGGGGAGGAATTCGCCTGGCGACGCCAATTGGTCGACGAGCTGCGGCGATCCGGGGGAAAGACCGATGCGCTCCCACTTTGCGCGCTGGGGGACATCGTGGACCAGCAGACGGTCACGCTGGCCTGGCGATTGCTTTCGGAACAGGCGATTTTCCTGGGGGCCCCCACAGCGGGCCTCCACGAGGCGATGGCACCCTACTTCAAGGGGCATCCCCTCGAACGGCTGCCTCTCCTCTATGATCTCGACCAAGTCGTCGTCCGCAGGAATTGCGAGGAGTTCGAGGATGTCGTACGGGCTCACGGACACGACCACTCGTTCCTGTTTATCCTGTGTGAATTGAACGCGGCGCACAACACGCATGCCCAGGCGGGCCTCCTGAGCAACATGCATGTTTCGCAGGATCCCGTGGAGTGGGATCTCCTGCTGCAGGCCAAATTCGGAAACTCCGTCACCTGGGATCCCTTGTCGGCCATCGCCGAACTCAAGCGGCTCGGCCCCGAGAACCCGCTGGCGCTCTGCGCTTTGGTCGAGGAATGCACGGCCTCGCTCAGCTACCGGATCTTCCTGAACCATGAATTTCCCGATTGGTTGCGGTTCTCCGAGGAGGAGGCGGCTCGTTGGCGGGAAACGTATGCCGACAATTACCATCTCATGTGGGCCCTGAGCCTTTACTACAAAGAGACGGATCAACCGGAAGCCGGGGCGGATTGCCTGCGGAAATGCTGGGAAAGGACGCGTACGCCCTCCGTCGCGTTGCAGCTGGGGGATCTTTATGCCCGACTCGAGCGGATCGACGACCAGATCGAGGTGTATGAAGAGGCGATCGATTCGGGCGAGAACACGTTGGAGATCGCGGCGATCCAGGGCCGGCTGGCGTTGCTGTATCTGAAGAAGGGGGAGAAGATCCGGGCGAAGGACTTGGCGATGTCTGCGGTCGAAAGCTATTCGGGTAATGCCTTGACCACGGCGGCGGAAATCTGCGACGAGACGGGCGACCGGGAGCTCGCCAACAAACTTTACCGGGCCTTCTCGGAAAGGTATTACGGGCACGAGACGGCTTGGTACTTTTGGTGCGTGGCCAACAACCACAAGGATCGTCAACCCGCCGAGCACGCGATCCGGAGTCATCTGTCGGATGTGGGGATGAACCTCCCGGAGGACAAGGCTGGAGAGTACTCCATCGCGTTGCAAATGATGGGCGATCCGAAGATGGCCAGGGAGCTTCTGGCGGGGTCGCTTCAGAAGCGAAAGCCGAACCCCTACGACGTGCTGATGGACATCCTGCTGACCTACGAGATCGATGGCCAGATAGCCGCCCGCCAGAAGTTGGTGGCTTTTACGACCAAGGCTCAACAGGGAAAGATCGACGTCAAATCCCGTTTCGATATGCTTCAGGTATTGGAATACTGGAGGAAACCGCTCTTCGAAAAGCAACCCAACCTCGCCGTCGATCAAATCCTCGAAGGCTTGAGGAACGATCCTCCCGGCGACGGCGAAATGACCAACCTGTCCTATTTCCACGGCAGGTTCCTGGATCTGACAGGGCGCACAGCGGATGCGCGTGTCTGGATGGAGATCGCAGCTGCCAGCCCCTACAAGAAAAAGTGGTGCTCGACCCTGGCGATCGATTGGCTGCGCAAGAAGGGCCATGCCGTACCACCGCGGCGGACCGACGAAAAAGACGCGGTACCGCTCGAACCCCTATTGCTGAAGCTCGGAAAGACGGCGAAAGTCAAATCGTGAACGTCGATGAAACCCTGATTTCAAGAAGCTCAGGCATGGTGGAGTCACCCTCGACCCATGGATTAGATCAGCAGCATCAGGACGGTTGGCCGCCTCCGGGGTTGGCTGGGAATTTCATATAGAAATTGGGATTTCCGATGATTCTTTTTCTATTGAACTTCCAACCATCAAGAGTTTTCTTGAAGCCGCCATTGCGAAGTATGAGTGTGGCAGTTCGAATGTTGTTGCTGATTTTCTGCTGCACAGCGGGCTTTGGGAGTGGTACGTCCCATGCTTCGGATTCGCAGCCCTCAGCCAGTGAAATTGCGAAAGAATTCGATCGTGTCAATTTGGAGTACGACGCCTCCGTCCCGGAATTGCTGCCGTCGCATCCGGAGGCCAAAGGGCAGCTCTATTCGATTGATCTTATCAGTGTAGAAGCCTATGTCGACTTCAAGAGTTCCATCGCCCGGGAGATGGTTGAAGAAATCGAAGCGATTCGAAAAACGCCCCACATCCGACACTATTCCCACTGCCGTCTGGTGACATTCCCGGGAGTTCGTTGCCGCGAGCGGCGTGGACATTGGGCCCGTGTCGACAACGGAGGAACGATTCATCGACGTCGACTCGACGAGGCGGAAGAGTGCCATATCTGGGAATTCGTGGGAGAGACCTACGAGACCAAACTGACGGCGATCGAAATGGGAAAAGTTCGAACGGAATTGCTCATCAGCAAATCCCATCTACAAGGCGCGCCGTTTCGTCTTCACCTTGAGGAAGGCGAAACCGAACCGCGATGGAGCCTGTTTCCGGGTACGGACAAAACCACGGCGGAACAGGTGCTTCCGGACGACAAATATGTTCTTTTGAGCCGCTCGACATCCAGCACCAAAGTGGACGCTATTGAGAAGGTCACCTTTCGCCATCGATTTGTCAGAGTGACGGCATATGAGCCGGTGGCACCCTAAAGTGCCATGTCGCCCATCGTTCCGAGAAGGTGGGCGTGTGGCAGGGGGAAGGACGTCCCCGTTCGCTACAAATGAATCCAGCCAAGATGCCGTTGGGCGAGACAAAGCTTCAAAATCGACCCGCTGGTGCGACGCCCGACACTCAATTGGTTTTGCTTCGCGAAGCTCGCGCCTTCGTGTGGGTGCCATTCGAATTCCGGTGGAGGAAAAGACTTTCTCACGCGAAGGTCTCCAAGAGGAAGGTGTCTTTGGCCGTTGCGGGGCGGGTTGGCCCCTGGGAGGAGCACTGCTGGCGAGCCAGCAGTGGCACACGAAGCGGGGGTGATTCGCGGGGGAGAATTCGGCGCATCGAGTGCTGATAGGGTTGAGGGGCTTCGCTGGGCATGCCTCGTGGGTCGGTGCGATGTGCTGGCCGCGATCCGGAAGAAGTTCCCTCTGTTCGCGGCTGGATCAGGGCCGTGATGTGCCGGCGCTGTCGAAGGATGGTTCCGGCCGGGGAGGCCTGTGGCGCTCTCCGCTCGAATTCGAGAAACGAAGCTGGTGTCGGGTCTGTTTGACGATGGCTGTCAGGTGGCGGGGATTTGTTCCTTGCCGCCGGGTGACGGTTTGGAAGGCAGTCTTTCTCCTGAGAATCGCCGCTCGCTGTGATGACTATCGCAGCGGGTGACTTTCAGGGGAAACGCGAAACCGGCCAAGAAGTGCTGAAGACTGCGGGTGATGTCCACGCGAGTAAAACTGGCGATGGCGACTCTCCGCGCGGCCCTGATCGGTCGTGGAATGATTGAACGGCCCGGTGGTCGCTGGTGACGGCGGCTGCCGGGTTGTTTTTTGTCAATTGTCAGTTGTGAAGAGCTTCTTGGCGGGTGGGAGGAACCCGGCATCTTTGACGCGTTGCAGGACGCACAGGTATGTCGTACGGGAATGCTTGGAGTGGCTGGGGATAAAGCAGCTCTACGATTCAGGATGGGGGGCTGACGCGAAGGGGCGAAGAAAGATCCGGAGAATTGACCGTCGCCTGATCGATTCGTCTTTTGTGGTTGTTGTCACCCAGACGTGCAAGCCACATACGGGTCACCCGGCCATCCAAAAGAGAATGTCGATCGAAGGTTGAGGTCACTTCGAAGCGCTCATTTCAGCGGGCAGAGTGTCCCCCAAGTAGGGTTCACAAAAGGGTGTGAACTGCGGCAGCGTTCAAATGCGAATTACTTGGCGGGGGTAGCGCTGCGGACTTCCACGGCGAGGGGAGGCCAGGGGGCGAGTTGTTTGGAGGTGTCGCCGGGGGTGGCCGCCGGGATGATCAGTGGGAGGGGGCGGGCCGTGCCGCCGGACATGGGGAGGACGCGCGGTGACGGCTCCTCGTTCAACATGCGATCAAGGTTCGACACAGGTTCCAGCCGGTTCGTCACCGGTGGGAGGGATGATTCACCGCCCATCATTCCCGGAAGTATGGGGAGGGGAGCCAAGTTGGTTCCGGCGGGGAGTGTGGTGAGTGTCGGTGGCTGAACTGGGTTTGAACCATGGATCGGGGCTGGCTCGTCGATGAACTCCGGTTGGCCGAGTTCGATCAGCGGGGCGGCGGTCATCATGGAGCTGGCGGAGAGAGGCTGGCCGAGGGAAGGCCCCAGTCCGGCGGGGACGGAGAGTGGCCGAGTCGTCGAGACGACTGCCCGGGGCTGGGTCACCATGCCGGGAAGCGAGGGAATCGCCAGAGACTCGTCGGCGACTGCCGGTTCCTCGAATGACAGGCGACGATCTTCCTGAGCCGAATTGGTCAGCACATACTCGGCGGGAGGAGAGGTGTCGGCGACATCCGCTTCCAACACGGTATCGGTCGCGAGTGCCTCATTGTCCGATTTGACGATCGGTTCCGCTTGCGCCAGGCGGGGGGCTGGCTGGCTCGATCCCCAACTGGGCCGATCCAGCTTGCCGGAGGAGGCGCGCCGGGTGGTGGTGGTCGCTTCCGTGATGGGTTTGGGTTTGGGCCAGGAGGGGATCCAGTCTTTGGCCTGATCGAGGAGTTTCCGCGGAGCCGTCGGTTCGTCCTGGGGGACGGACTTGGATTTGGCACCGACACCCGGCAGCGGGGGGATCTCTTCAGTGATCGGCGTGGGCGACTGTTGGGCGGGTGGAGCCGGTGGCGTGGGCGGCAGGAACTCGGCCCGGGGAGGCGAGTGCCCGCCTTGCCATGCTTCTGTAGGTGCTGGCGAGCCGGGGGGAAGCTGCCGCATCTGCACATCGGGCGAAGAGGATTGCCACGCGGGGGCGTTGCCGTCGTCGGTGTCGTAGGTCCCTGCACTGCCTCCCGAAGGGGTGCAGGATGCATCCGTGGATTCACACGCCGGCGTGTCGCAGACGCGTTTTCCCACGGAGATCGAGCAGCAACCGGTGGTTGTGAGCAGGATTCCCGCCACGCAGGTTCGCCAGTTCAACGGGAGCATGTCGCCCACTTTCCTTGTAGCGGCCCGCAGGGAAGCCGTGGCAAGGATGGTCCGCCGAGAAAACCCGGCGGGCCAGACCATCTCGCGGTCAGCCGCCGTCTTTCGTCCACGCCATCCCTGCGAGTGAGAATCCTCGAATGGCACGTCGGGGGATCTACGGAGAGATCCCGGCACGGTGCCACCTTCAACGCAAGATTCATCGAACGGAA
>PNLE01000066.1 GCA_013822855.1 Planctomyces sp. | reverse complement strand
ATCGCCCACGAGGAACTGCTGGTTCCCTTCGTGGAGATGCTCCAACACGCCGATCCCGATTTGGGACTTCGCGGGATCCTCCGCCCCATACTGGATCCGCTCCCCCTGGCTGACGGGATCGAAGATCAGAACGACATACCCTTGGCGGGCCAGTCCCTGCGAGAAGGACTGGTACGACTTGTAGGCTTTACCGTTCACCGCATGGCCGCATTCACCGACAACGGCGGGGAAGGGGCCTGGGCCGACGGTCGGCACATAGAGATTCGCGGTGACAAAGAATCTCGGCTGGCTTTCAAACAACAGTTTGTCGATCCGATACGTATCTCTGGGTAGGGATCCTGTGATGTTGGCATTCAATGGCGTTCGTTCGGGGAACGGGCCGAATGCCGCAAGGATCTTTTTCCTCACCTCGCCAATGTAAGCCAACGCCTTTTCGCGGGTATCAATCGTTGAGAGTTGCTCACTTCGAGCCTGCATCCTCCGGCGAATCAGACCATCGTGGTAATCGTGGAGCATTCGGCCGAAACGATGGATCGGCGGGAGTTTCTCCCGCTCTCCAGCGGCTGATTGGGCCGCAGCCTCCTGAGACGCCGGCATCGCCGGTGAATTGTTCGCCACCGCCTGTGACGATCCGGTGAGCCCGGCAGTGCCAAGCCCGGCGACACCCAAGGCGGCGGCTTCAAGAAGTGAGCGTCGGGAAAGCATCGAATACTCCTGACCTGAACGTTTGAATGCGATCTCTGTCGATGGAGCCAACTCAGCGGTGTTGGGCTTCGCGGTTGCTGGTCGATCTGCTAAATGCGTCACCATCGGATTAAATCCACAGATTCAAATATGTCGTCCATTGGGCGAAGGGAATGGGATAACTTCGGGATTCGAGTTGTGAGACTCTCATTGCTTCGAGTCGACTCGATTTTTCAAACCTAAAATTCATTCCACCCAGTTTCTCATGTCCATTGAAACCTGTCCTCAAAGGGGAGATTGCCGGGAAAACCAGACGACGCGGCAGAAAAGCTCGCGGCTTGCCCAACGCATCAACCGACGTTAATATGTCGGGCCGCCCGCCCGCTATGCCAGCGAAATCCGCCTGCATTCCCCTTACAATCCACAGAGTCCCACCATGAGCCAGACTCTACGCTTCATGATTGCCGCGGTCTACGGCCTGCTTCTCTTCAGTGGGAAGGTGGGTTATGCCGCCGAGATGCCCGCAGTCGATCTGCCGATTCCCACAGCGATCGATCGCCTGCTCGCCGACTCCCACGAGCGGATGCGGATTGTTCCCGCCCGCCGAGCCGACGACCGCACGCTTCTGCGCCGCACCACACTCGATCTGGCGGGCCGCATTCCGACTCCGCAGGAAATCGTCGTTTACGAACAGGACTCTGCATCGGAACGGCAGTCACGCCTTGTCGATCGACTGCTCGCCGCGACGGATTACGCCTGGCATCTCCGCAACGAACTGGATGCCATGCTCCTCTCGGGGGGCAACAGTCCGCAGGAGTGGAAGGAATACCTTCTCCAGACCAGCCGTGCCAACCAGCCGTGGGATGAGACCTTCAAGGATCTCATCACCCCCAACCAAGAAGATCAGTCCAAGCGTGGAGCTTCACACTTTTTGAAGTCGCGGGTGAATGATCTCGATGACCTCACCAACGACACCAGCTCGTTGCTCTTCGGCGTCAGCATCAACTGTGCGAAGTGTCACGACCATCCACTCGTCGAGGACTGGAAACAGGATCATTACTACGGTCTGCAGGCTTTCTTCGCGCGAACCTATCAGACCAAGTCGCAACGCCTCGCAGAAAAGCCTCCCGCCGAGCTGACATTCAAAACCACGGCTGGAGTCGAAAAGCCTTCCAGGCTCATGTTCCTCACGGGGGCAACAGTCGAAGAACCGGCGGATCCCCGGACAGATGACCAGAAGAAAGCCGATCTCGAAGAAGTTCGTCTCCAACGGGAAAAGGACGATCAGGCCCCTCCGGTTGAGCCAGCGTTCAATCCCCGGGCCGAATTGGTGAGATTGGCCCTCCAGCCAGAGAATCGGACCTTCATGGCGCGGTCGATCATCAACCGGACGTGGGCCCGCCTGATGGGTCGCGGCTTGGTGCATCCGGTCGATCAAATGCACTCCGGCAACCCATCCAATCATCCTGAACTGATTGACTGGCTCGAACGCGATTTCATCGGCCACGGCTTCGATGTGAAGCGACTGATTCGCGGCATCGTGCTCAGCGACGCCTACGCCCGATCGTCGCAATGGCTCTATGCGGAACCGCAGCCATCTCCCGACGACTTCGCCGTCGCTCTCGTGCGGCCCCTCACACCGAATCAGCTGGCCTCATCACTCTTGGTCGGCACATCTTCACCAGACCGTTTTCAGAAAGCCTTCGATTCCGGCGGATGGGATGAGCTTCGCGAGCAACTGGAAAAACAGGCCGCGGGGACAGCCAAGCTCTTCGAGTATCCCGGCGAGAACTTCCAAGTCAGCGTCACCGAAGCACTGCTGTTCAACAATGCCCAACGGATCGAAAACGATTATCTGCGAATCTCCCAGGATCGATTGGCGGGCTACATGCAGGAATCGCTGCGTCCTCACGACTCCGGCGAACAGGCTGGCGACGGCGAGATCGACGCGATGATCAAAACCGCGTTCGATGTCGTCTTCGCCCGGCACGCCCAGGAGGACGAACTCCAGGCGTTCCGGCATTACTTCCAAGACCGGGGCGACCGGTCGCCAGCCGCAGTGCAACAAATGCTTTGGGCGATGATCACCAGTCCGGAGTTCCGCTTCAACTACTGATCCACAACCACCATTGATCCACCACACGATGAAAGCGAGCGATATCGGAGCAATCGTAGAACCATCTCGGTTCGGGGCAAGCTCCGCAAATCGGTCCCGGCAGGGAGAACAATCATGGGCCTCTTTTCCAGTCCACCAGCGGCACTCGGTGCCTCAGCCATCAGGAACATCGAAGCCGCCAAGAATTTGCGGGATGGCGTCAGCCGCCGGGGGTTTCTCCAAGCCTCGGCCGTCGGGGCGGCGTTCGCCGCCAGCATGCATCAGTTGGATATCCTGCAATCCCCCGTGTTCGCCGAAGAACTGAAGAAGCAGCAGAAGCATGTCATTCTCATCTGGCTGGCGGGTGGTGCCAGCCAATTGGAGACCTGGGATCCTAAACCTGGCCGTGCGACCGGCGGGCCATTCGCGGCCATTCAGACCTCCACACCGGGAGTGAGCATCTCCGAACTGATGCCCAAGATGGCGCAGCGGATGCAACACACCGCCATCATCCGCTCACTGAACACCAAGAACGCCGATCACGGCGGCGCCGCCAAGATCCTCGAAACCGGCCGCGCCGTGGATCAGGGAATTCCTTGTCCCGATCTTGGTGCGATGATCGCCCATGAACTGGGTCGGGCCGACAGCCAGGTTCCCGACTACGTCTCCATGTACTCGTCGACGGAAGGTCGTCGACAGGGCGGATCGGGCTTCCTCGGGGGGCGCTACGCGCCGATGTTCCTGACCGAACAGATGATCCCCGAAAACACCTCCCGGCTCGAAACCCTCTCGGATCTCGACCATTCCGCACGCGGTGATTTGCGGGCGTTCCTCGCCAACAAGTTCCGTTCCGGTCGGCCGGATCTCTCCGTCGACAGCCACAACAGTGCCTATCAACGGGTGCGCGGCATCATGTCGAGTGCCAGCCTGTTCGACATCGAACAAGAATCTTTGGCGATGCGCGCCAAATACGGCCCCACCCAGTTCGGCGAACAATGTCTGGTGGCGCGCCGTTTGGTGGAAGCCGGTGTCCCGTTTGTGAAAATCGCCCGCGCCTGGTGGGACAGCCATGGCCAGAACTTCGAAACCCACCTCGAACTGGTGACCGAACTCGACCATGTCCTCGCCACTTTGATCGACGATCTCGCCGATCGCGGCCTGCTCGAACACACCCTCATCGCCACCTTCGGCGAGTTCGGACGGACGCCCCAGATCAACTCCAGCCTCGGGCGTGACCACTTCGCCAGCGCGTGGAGTGCCTCGCTCCACGGCGCCGGGATTCTTGGTGGATCGGTGCATGGCAAGACGGATGCTGACGGTCAAAAGGTGATCGAGGGAGAGGTTCGGGCCAGCGATCTGTTCGCCACGATCTTCCAGGCGATCGGGATCGATTACCGGAAGGAATATCATGTCGGGGCACGACCGGTCCCCATCACCGATTTCGGTGGTCAACCCATCCGCGGAATCCTCGCCTAGTTGCCAGCGCCATATCGAATCGAGACCATCATGTTGAACTTCAACCAGCTCAAATCGCTCAAGGAAGTCGGAACTCCGGAGATCAACTTCGCGATCACGAAGCTGCCAGATCGCGATGCGGTGGTCGTGGGAAACTCCGCTGGGCAGCTCGTCGAGTTCGACCTCTCCGTCGACAAGCCACAACCCCGCTCGTTTCAAACGGCCCACACCAGCTACGTGACCGGCGTTGTCTCCAGCCAAGGCGGACTTGTCTCCGGATCCTACGACCGCAAGCTGATCTGGTGGGATCCCTTGGAACGAACGGTCCTGCGCGAGATCGCCGCCCATGACAAATGGATTCGGCAAATCGTTTCCAACCCGGATGGCAGCCTGATCGCCAGTGTCGGCGACGACATGCACTGCAAGGTGTGGGATGCCGTGACGGGTGAGTTGCGGTTCGTCCTCGACGACCACGCCGCCATCACTCCCCAGCATTATCCTTCGATGTTGTTCACCGTTGCCTTCTCGCCCGATGGCCGACTGCTGGCCACGGGCGACAAGGTGGGGCATGTCGCGATCTGGGATTTCGTCGAAGGCCGGAAGATCGGGGCCGTCGAATCCCCGGGCATGTACACTTGGGATCCCCGCGCGAGACGGCACTCGATCGGCGGCGTGCGGAGCGTGGCCTTCTCACGAGATGGCCAAACACTGGCTGTCGGCGGAATCGGTGCGATCGGCAACGTAGATCATCTCGACGGCCCCGCCCGCGTCGAGCTCTTCGACTGGCGGAATTCCCTCTCGATCGCCGAACTGACCGACACCGCCATGAAAGGCCTTGTCGAACAACTCTGGTTCTCCCCCGGCGACACCCACCTTGTGACGGCCGGCGGCGACAACAACGGCTTCATCACCATCTACGATCTCGCCACCCGCAAAGTCGCCAAACAGGAAAAAGCCCATCAGCATCTGCACGGCCTGGCGGTCGATGAAGCCAGTGGAAAATTCTATTCGGCCCACCATGGGCGGGTGGTGACCTGGAACATCCGGGACGAGCAGCCGCAGTCGACCTGAGGCCACCGGCCAACCACCACCTCACGTTCGATGTCGACTTCACTCAGGGAGTAGCGGGCGTGGCGGGAGCTGCCGCCAGATCCATGTAGGCATACTCCCAAATGTGGCCGTCAAGATCCTGGAAGCCATGTGCGTACATGAATCCAGATCCTGCGGCAGCCGATGGATCACTGCCCCGGCGGCTTTCGCCTTGCGAATCGTCTCGTCGACCTCGGCCCGGCTGTCGCACGAGAGGCAGACCAGGGCTTCCGTCACCTTCTTGGCGTCGGCGATCTCGCCGGGGATGAATGTCTGGAAGAAGGGTTTCGTCAGCAGCATCGCGTAGATGGTCTCGCTGATGACCATGCAGGCGGCGAGATCGTTGGTGAACTGCGGATTGAACTCGTAGCCCAGGGCGGTGAAGAACTCCTTCGAGCGCGGCAGGTCCTCCACGGGAAGATTCACGAAAACCATGCTGTTCATCTCGTCGCCCTTCAATTCGGTATACAAACCTGGTCGGGTTCAAAAAGATCTAGGCCAGAAGGGACTCCGGGAATTCCGCCCCTTTCACTCATTGCCGTATGGCAACTCTATGACTGAGCGCGACGATGGTGACCGGTCATGAACTGGGTCCACTCCCCATTCTCGCCTTTCATTTGCGAACTCAGGATGAAGTGGTTTTCGTCGACGATCGTGAGGATGTCCTGATATTCGACGAGTTGGGGTTCGGTGAACTTCGGCCCGACCGTGTCGAGCTTCAGCACTTTGCCAGTGGCGTCGAGCTGTCCGTTGTAGACCCAGTGGTACGTCATCATGGAACTGATGAACGAACCCACGAAACGCCCCTGCACGGGATCAAAGCCCAGCGTCATCACGTTCTGCGCGGTGCCCCCACCCGGGGCTTCGGTCTGGGACTCCATCGCGACCCAAACATCCCCCAAAGCCCGCCCCACCAGTTTCCCGGTCGATTTCGAAGGGGGCTGATCGGGCCCCATCAGACACTCGAATTCGTAGGTCCAGTTCCCGACCAGTTGCTTGAGCCAGGCATGCTCGGCTTGTGGTTTGACTTCCAACATCGCGCGTCTCCCTTCAATAGTGTTTGGCCACCAACCATCAGCACATCATCCACCGGACTGCAGTTCATCGATTGAGGAGGCCCCGGATCGACAGGGTTTTGGCCTGCCTCCAAGATTTTCCAAAGATTCCCGCAGTGGTGGAACTCTGGAGCGTCCGCATCTCGCGGCCTCACGCAACGACTGAGCCAACGCGGAGCCGCTTCAATCCAAATCAAGGACAACGGGAGCCCGGAGTTCGTCCAGCCGGCGTTTCATGAAACGCCGGGCGGAATCCTGCGTCGTCAGGTCGAGTGCCTGGAGATAGGCGGCGATCGCCAAATCGGTCTGGCCCAGGCGTCGATACAGATCGGCTCTGGCCGCGTGCAGTAGGTGGTAGTGCTTCAAATCGCCCGTCGCCAGCAGACGATCCATCAAGTCCAACCCCGCCTGCGGCCCGAACCTCATGGCGATCGCAACCGCGCGATTCAATTCCACCACGGGGGAGGGATCGGCCCTCAACAAGGCGTCATACAAACTCACGATCTTCGGCCAGTTCGTCTCCGCCGGGGATCGCACCACCGCGTGCTCCGCAGCAATCGCGGCTTGCAGGGTGTAATGCCCAATCTCTCCCGCCGCGAAGGCCCGTTGAATTAGGCCCAATCCCTCGACGATCTGCTCACGGTTCCAAAGGGTTCGATCCTGCTCATCGAGCAGAATCAGGTCACCGCTGGCGGAGACCCGCGCCGCTCGCCGCGAATCCTGGATCAGCATCAGCGCCAACAGGCCATAGACCTCGGAAGTCGGCAACAACTCCGCGAGCAGTCGTCCGAGTCGTATTCCCTCCTGACTGATATCTTCGCGGTTAGACTCAGCATCCCCGGCGGATGAATAAGCCTCGTTGAACACCAGATAGACGACGGTCAGCACGGTATCGAGCCGCGAAGCCATCTCGGAGGCTCCAGGCACGACAAATGGGATTCCCGCATCTCGAATCTTCGACTTCCCGCGCACGATCCTCTGGGCAATCGTGGCTTGCGGAACAAGAAACGCCCGGCCGATCTCCTCGGTCGTCAAACCGCAAACTTCCCGCAGCGTCAGCGCGATTTGAGTCGCCGGGGCGATAGCGGGATGGCAGCAAGTGAAGATCAGGCGAAGCTGGTCATCGGCGATCTCTTGATCGGCTGCCTCCGCTTTGGCGGTTCCGGCGGCAAGTGAATTCGGATCAACCCATTCGTTGGCCAATGCTCCATCGGTGCTGCGGTATTTCGCATCCCGCCGGAGCTTGTCGACGGCTTTGAATCGTCCCGTCGAGACTAGCCAGGCCCGGGGATGCTCCGGAACGCCCTCCAGCGGCCATTGCTCGGCCGCGGTGGCGAAGGCATCGTGCAACGCTTCCTCCGCCCGATCGAAATCCTTGAGCAGCCGCACCAGCGAAGCGAAGATTCGCCGCCCCTCTCGGCGGTAGATCTCATCCAGCAGTGAGGGGATGCTCGGCTCGGAATTCATCAGCAGCGGGAACCCAAGGCATGCGTAAGCGATTCATCCAGCCTGGGATCCATGCGGGCGGAGTTGATATCGACGATGGTCAGAAGTTCGACGATCGCATCGACTCGGGAACGGGACGAATTGAGAAACTGCCCCTGCGCCCAATCAATGATGGTGAGATTCTCGCAACCCTGCGCCAGCTTGTGAAACACGATTTCGACGATGTTCGGATCGAGCATTGATTGAGGCCCGACCATTGAGAAGGAATCATGCGTTATGGCGGAGGACATCCGCCCGAAACTCTCCTCGTTGAATTCCACCCATTTCCTCACCCCGCCCAGATGTTCAAGTCGCCGGTGACGACAAAACGACCTCCAGTGGTTGCGATACCAATCGAGGATGGCCATGTTGCCCAGATCGCGCCCCATCTTTTGGCTCTCGAGCCATTTGTGCTCCTCGGCGGCATTCCAGGCAGCCGCATGGAGACTTTGGGGAGCGGGGATTGGCTCAGGTTGATGAGACGCGAACCAAGTGGGCAATTCGGGAACCGCTTGTCGATCCATCGAAGACTCACCATGAGAGGAAGCCAAGTGACGATTCGTCTCTAGACGCCAGCACCTGACGGGAAAACCATCTGCACGATAGATCAAAGGCTACCGATGGGCAGTGTAGAGAACTACCTCAAGTTCACCCCAAAACCGGTTTCTTCTCAAAATCGAGATTCTGCATTCCCACTCCCACCGGCGGAATCGCACAAACGGAACGACTTGCCAGAATGCGTGGAAACGAACTTTAAGGAATATGAGCGTGGGCAATTCGCAGATCGTCGCGGCACTAGAGGAACTGGCCGATTTGCTGGAACTCCTGGGGGAAAATGCCTTTCGCGTCAGGGCCTATCGCAATGCGGCCCGCACTATCGAGAGTCTCTCAGATGATGTCACCACCTTGCTCGCCGACTCGCCCACCAGCCTCACTTCGCTCGACGGCATCGGCAAAGATCTTGCCGAGAAGATCACCTCTTTGGCACGAACTGGCACGCTCAAGCAATTGGATGACGTTCGCGCGCAGGTTCCGGCGGGTGTCGTGCAGATGCTAAAGATTCCCGGACTGGGGCCCAAGAAGGTGGCCACACTTTGGAAGGAGTTGCAGGTTCATACTCTCGAGGATCTCCAGGCTGCGGCGACCGCCGGACGGGTCGCCTCGATCAAGGGATTCGGCAAGAAGACCGAACAATCGATTCTCGACGGGATCTCGCTCGCGCAGGAGGCCGGTCGCCGCGTGTTGATCTCTGTCGCCAGAAATGCAGCCGGTCAGATTGCCGAATCTCTGCGCCAAGTGCCGGGGGTCGAGCGCGTCGAGATCGCGGGAAGTGCCCGCCGCTGGAAGGAAACCTGCGGCGACCTCGACATCCTGGCGATATCCGCCGATTCCTCTGCCGCCATGGACACGCTCGCGCGTCACCCGCTTGTCGAGCAGGTGCTCGCCCGGGGAGAGACCAAGCAGCAGGTGCGTCTGGTGGGAGGGCTGGATCTCGACCTGCGCGTCGTGCCACCCGAATCGTTCGGAGCCGCCTGGCAATACTTCACCGGTTCCAAGGAGCACAACGTCGTCTTGCGACGACTTTCCCAGGAGCGGGGGCTCAAGCTCAATGAATACGGCCTCTTCCGGGGCGAGGAAGCTGTCGCCGGTCGGGATGAGGCGGGGATCTACGCCGCCCTCGATCTGCCATGGATCCCACCCGAGCTGCGGGAGAACCGGGGTGAATTCGAACGCCTGGCTCCGATCGAACTCGTCGAACGGCAGGATCTGCGGGGAGACCTCCACATGCACACCACCGCCACCGATGGTGCCGCCACCATCGAGGAGATGATCGAGGCAGCCAAAGACTTCGGCCTCCAATACATCGCCATCACGGACCATTCCAAGCGTGTCGCCATGGCCAACGGTCTTGACTCGACACGGCTGCGGGAGCATTGGCGGCGGATCGAGGCCATTCGCAAACAGGCCCATGGGATCGAAGTGCTCTGCGGGATCGAGTGCGACATCCTTGAAGATGCCACGCTCGACCTGCCGGATGAGGTTCTCGCGGAAGCCGATTGGGTCATCGCTGTCTTGCACTACGGACTGAGGCAGCCCGCGGAGTTGATCGAACAACGGCTCCTCAGTGCGATCCGCAATCCCCATGTCGATTGCATCGGCCATCCTTCGGGCCGACTGATTGGCTCGAGGGCCCCGGCGGAGATCAATTACACGACGTTCCTCAAGGCCGCGAGCGATCATGGCGTCATGCTGGAGATCAACGCCAACCCCGCCCGGCTCGACTTGAACGACATCCAGGCCGCCCGTGCGAAAGATTTGGGAATCCCCATTGTGATCAACTCGGATTCCCACCACACGCAGGGCTTCAGCGTGCTCGAGTATGGGATCCACCAAGCTCGACGCGCCGGCCTCGCCCCTGCCGACGTGGCGAACACACGCAGCTTTGGCGACTTCCGGAAAATGATCCGCAGGAATCGGTGATCGAGTGTCCCCAGCCAAGGGGCCGTCCTGTTCGATGAGTGCCGGTTCGCACTCCCAACCAATCAGTGAACACGACTCTTCGCAGCTGCTTTGTTTGAACGACAGCCCCTTGATTGGGGACCCGGAAATCCTTTTCAAAGTGCCGCCGGAATCGTTGTAAATCCGACAATTTGAATTGCGGCAGTCTTTGCCACTCGGGTTCCTTGTTTCCCGCTGGCGACAGACATTTCGGCAGTTCTTGCCGCCCGTTTTACCCGCTCAAAGAAACGCAGCGGGTCTAGACGCTTGGCATGGAAGCTGCTAATCATTCGCCACACTCCCGCTTGCCGGTCGCAACTCGTTCGCCGATAATCAGATGTCGTGCAACAAACTGCGACCAATGAATCGGGAGGATCGCGATAAATGCTGCTGGCGGCAACCAGAACGTGGGCTGACTTTACAAACAGGCTTCCCGGCTTCTGGGAACTGCTGGGCATGACGTTCGTGACGGCCTTGCTGATTTGGGGAATCTTCCGACTCAAGGCATGGTTTCGCGACGATGACGATCCTGCGGCTGCTGAACGCCAATTGCTGCTCCAACTCAATGAAATGACCCGTGAAGGTGAGTTATCCGAGGATGAATACCGATTGTTGAAGCGGAAGCTCGGCTCAACTGTCGCCGGTTCAATGGCTGGTTCGTCCAACTCGTCCGCCCGGACGATCGTGACTGCAAGAAAGGCCGAAAGTCCTCTCAAGCAGGAATCGACGGACGGCGAGCCGAATGACGACAAGCCCCACGACGACAAGCCCAGTGAAACCGGCGGAGAAAGCTCGAAAGAGGAGCCACCGGCGACATGAAGCGATTCCTTGCCGAGAACGGCGATCGACGATTCGGGATGAAGTTGACGGGCTATCGAACGAAGGGCCAACGAACGACGGATCAGCAAACGAGGTGATCTCAAGTTTTACGGAGTGAGGCAGTGAAGGGACTGGCGGGTTGCGGAGCACGATCTTCGTGCGAGGCAATCGAGACCGGTCGCTGACACGGAGGAAAACCGGCGGCGAGACCTTGTGCCTCGTTCGCCCCAAGAGTTCAGGGTGGAACTCTGCAAATATCGATTTGTTCGACGGAGCAAGGATGGCCCCGTTGCACCATGACTCAATCGAACAACGGATTACCACCGGCAGAGTTGAAGGAAAACGGATGCCCTCAGGTCGCGATTTCATGTCCGCAGGCAAGCGCGGTACCACCGGCAAGAAGAACGCCAATTGTTCCTTCTGTCGCAACAGCTACCGCGAGGTCGGCCCCCTCGTCGAGGGTCCCGAGGAAGTCTATATCTGCGGGCAATGCATCGAGCTGTGCCAGTCGATCCTCGACCAGGAGCGCAAGCGGCGGGGCACACCCACGAAGCTCTTCAACCGCATCCCGACTCCCCGCGAGATCACGACCCACTTGGACGAGTACGTCATCGGCCAGGAGCGAACTAAGCGTTTGCTCTCCGTCGCGGTCTACAACCATTACAAGCGGTTGACGGCCGCCGCCGATGTCGACAACGAAGTTGAAATTGAGAAGTCGAACATCCTCCTCATCGGGCCGACCGGTTCGGGGAAGACGCTGCTCGCCAAGACCTTGGCCCGGCTTCTGCAGGTTCCCTTCGCCATCGGCGACGCCACCACCCTCACCGAAGCCGGTTATGTCGGTGAAGACGTCGAGAACCTGCTGCTCAAACTGCTTCACTCCGCTGATTTCGACATTGAGGCGGCCCAGCGCGGGATTGTCTTCATCGACGAGATCGACAAGATCGGCAAGACGAGCCAGAACGTTTCCATCACCCGCGACGTCTCGGGGGAGGGTGTTCAGCAAGCGCTGCTCAAGATGCTCGAAGGAACCGTGGCCAACGTTCCTCCGCAAGGTGGCCGCAAGCATCCCGAGCAGCAGTACATCCAGATCGACACTTCGAACATCCTCTTCATCTGCGGGGGGACGTTTGTCGGGCTGGAAGATATCATCGCCAAGCGTCTCGGCAAGAAGACCATCGGCTTCGGCGGTAGCAGTGTCGAGGATCACAAGTCCCGTTCCGGCAAGCTCCTCGCCCATGCCTGCACCGACGATGTGATCGAATACGGCATGATCCCCGAACTCGTCGGACGCCTACCGATCGTCAGTGCCTTGGCACCTCTCGAAGAGCACGATCTCGTCAAGATTCTGACCGAGCCCAAGAACTCGCTCGTCAAGCAGTATCAGAAGTTCTTCCAGATGGAAAACGCCGAACTGGAAGTGACATCCGAAGCCCTGCTCGAGATCGCCCGGATCGCCCGAGCCAAGGACACCGGAGCCCGCGGCCTGCGTTCCGTCGTCGAGGAATCGATGTTCGAGGTGATGTACGAGCTTCCCGACATGGAAGCTGGCAAGAAGTACGTCCTCACGCCGGAAGTCGTTCGCGGCGAACGTCGCCTCAAGCCTCTGGACGAACCAGCCGCCGCGTGATCATGCTCGTCCTTTGATCGCCTATCGCACCCCGATTCGCCCGAGTGGCGGATCGGGGTGTTTTTTTTGGGTCATCTCAAAAGCCGGCCTCTTCCGAACGAGAGCTGTTTTCTTGAGTGCAGCCCAATCCGTGCCACCAACCACTTCCGCTGACCCGGTGATGTTTCGTATATTTCATTGACGAGTTCCAAGCGGCAGGGAGGCCAGCAAAACCCATCAGGACTTCCGTTTGCCATGCAGGCGACGCTTCAACTCCTTCACAAGACGGCCAATATCCAAGAGGTCAGGCTCCGCGCCGAGACCAATATCGGCCGGGCTCCCGAGTGCCAGTTGAAGATCGCCTCCTCGCAAATCAGCCGTCGCCACTGCCGAATTCTCGTCAACCAGCAACAAGTTGTTATCGAAGACCTGGGAAGCTCGAACGGCACCATGGTGAACGGGGCTCTGATTCCCCCGGGCACACCGATCGTGATTCAATCCGGCGACGAGATCACGATCGGGCCAGCCCAGTTCCTTCTGCAAGTGCAAGGAGCGGCCCCCCCGGGACGAACCCGTCCTCTGGGGGGCATGTTCGCGGGAGCAATTCAATCCCTCAGTTCTACGATCCTGGGAGCGAAACAACCTTCCATCGGGAACCATGCCGCCCAGCCTGTCGTGTCGCCAATGGAAATCTCCAGGCCGTCACCTTCCGAAGTTCCACCCGCAGCCCCGGCGGACATGGTCGCCGCTGAAAAATCGGAGCTCCCTCCGTCTCCCGTTTTGAACGCGCAGCCTCTGGCAGATATTCCCGCGCAGGAGGAACCGCCTCCACTCGCTGCGGATGATGTTATCGCCGATGCCTCCGGGGTGCTGGCAAAACACATCACCGAAGCCACCGAGGATCCTCCGCCACTCGCCGCCGAATTGGAGCCGCTGATCTCACCTGAAACGGCCGGGATCGCCCCTGAAGCGGTTGAGGAATCACCGGAGAACGGCGAAGCCGGATCGCCTCAGCTCTCGGAGAAGTCAACGGACGAAGATTTCGCTCGATTTCTCCAAGGCCTTGGGTAGCGAAACCGTCTCTTTTCGACACAATGACGGCATTCGCCTGACCCTCAGCCTTACGCCGGGAGGAACAGCGAAAACTGCTTTCCACCACCATCACTGCAAGAGCACAGCATGGCCACAGACGCTGCCACCGATGAACTTCTCGCCCTCAGCCAGCAACTTCTCACGACCATCGATCGTGGCGACTGGGAGGCCTATGCCCAGCTCTGCGATCCGACGATCACCTGCTTCGAGCCGGAAGCCCTGGGGCACCTGGTGGGCGGGCTGCCCTTCCATCATTTCTATTTCCAATTGCCCGGTTCGCCGACGACACCCGCGAAGCAGTCGACCATCAGCTCACCGCATGTCCGCGTCATGGGCGACAGTGCTGTCGTCTGCTACACGCGCCTCGTGCAGAAGCTCGATGCAGCGGGCAGTCCGATCACCGTGGGAGCAATGGAAACCCGCGTCTGGCAGAAGCAATACGGCGACTGGAAGCACGTCCATTTCCACCGGACACCCCTGTAACTGCGAAGAGCGAACAAGTCTCGCGTCTCATCGCATCTGCCACAGGAAAACATGCCGCACTCATTCCTGTGCAGTAACCGTCTCGCACAGGAAGTGTTTCGGTTTCAAAAGTCGAAGATGCCGGATTCCACAGTGGATCTTCACACTTGATGAAGGACAGGTTCGATGCCCGATCCAACAAAGGAGTCAACCCCGCCCGAGAAGCTGTCCACCGGGAAGATCCTGCTGATCGCGAAGGATCTGACTCTGGCATCCGGTATTCATGCAGCGGCTCGCGAGTATGGCCAGCCCGTGAAACAGCAATTGTCCTTTCGTGCGGAGCATTTCGACAGCCTGGTTCAGTCGTATCGCTTTTCGCTCTGCATCGTCGACTTGACGGCCAATCCGCAGAACATAGCCGCCATCGGCGAATGGTGCCGTCGGCAGGGGATTCCCGTGGTGGGGTATGGTCCTCATGTCGCAACCGACCTGCTCCGCACTGCACGGGACTCCGGCTTCGGCGATGTGATCCCCAACAGTCAGTTGCATGGTCGAATCGCTGAGTGGTTGAAAAAAGAAGCATGAGACACGGGGACAGACTCAGTCGATTAGACGGCCACCAAGGGATCGTAGAAGATATTAGCGAGATATCCGCCCCTCACACCTCCATCTCAAAGTTGCAACGATGAGGCCAATTTCTGGTTTGAAGTGCGAAGCCATCTCTTGGAGTAAGCTGCTCCTGCTGACAGCGATCCTAACCCTGGTCGTCACCGCCGCAGTTCCCGGGATGCTGGTCGCAGACGAGGCAAGTCATCGGAATGCGATCACGAATGGTGGCTTTGAAGCGGACGCCAACGGCGATCAATGGCCGGATGATTGGCCTCGGGGGAAAGCCGGAACGGAGTGGCGCGAAGAGGCAGGGAATCGGTTTCTAAGACTGTCGGCCACCGAGCCTGGAACCAGTGTGGTTGTCTACCGGGCAGTGCGATTTCCCGACTCCTGCAAGGCCTTGAAACTCACTTGGAGATGGCGTGTCGAGGAACTTCTGCCCGGAGAAAAGCCGTGGTTCGATGCCCGGATCCTCTTGGAGTTTCGTGATGCCGACGGACAGAAGGTGACGGGCGCTCCGGCAGCACCCCACCTCAGGAAAGTCACCGATGGCTGGGTTGAGCAAAGCCTGAGCTTTCTCGTCCCCGCTGACGCACGCAGTATGGAGATCATGCCGTCGCTGTTGGAGGTCAAGCGAGGGATCATCGATATTGACGACATGCGACTCGAGCTGGTCGATCCGGCCCCTCTGGAAGAGCAGGCGAAATTGGTGGCCAACGCCGCAAGGGAAAAGCAGGAAATCGAAGCGGCCAAACGTCGCACCAAAGCCGCCGCTCAATGGGAGAAATCCCGGAACCTCATTTCCAACGGAAATTTTGAAACGGCTGGAAAAGCCGGCGTCTGGCCTGAGCATTGGGGAAGCCCCAAGGCGGAAATCAGCTGGGTCAAGGAAGAACTCAATCACTTCCTTCGCTTGCGGGTGACAGAGCCGGGCCAAACCCAAATGGTGCATCGGAATATCGATCTCCCCCCCGGAACCAAGGCTTTGGAGCTCTCCTGGCGGCAGCGGATCAGCGATCTCAAGCCCGGCAAGGAACCGTGGTACGACGCTCGCATCATGCTGGAATTCAAAGATCTCGCCGGGAAAAAGCTGAATGCCCCCCCGTCAGCTCCCTACACGAGAAGCAACACAGAAGGGTGGGTTGACCGGAAGGTCGAGTTCCTCGTTCCGGAAGCGGCGCTTTCACTCGATCTTCTGCCGGCTCTTCTCCAGGTCCAGAGGGGAACCTTCGATCTGGATGATCTCACGCTCCGACCCGTCGCCGCCGAACCGCTCCTGGCCCGCGCGAGGCAAGCGGAGGAGGAGGCCAAGTCGGCCATGGTTCCCAAGGAAGAGCCCAAAACCTCGCTTTGGCCGAAAGTGTTGCATGTCTCGGGCCATCGGATCCTCGACAGCCGTGATCAGCCTGTCTGGCTGCAGGGTGTCAATGTGGTCAGCCTGGAGTGGTCCGTCGCCGGGGAGAAGGTTCTCAAATCGGCCCTCGTGGCGATCAAAGATTGGAACGCCAACACGATTCGACTGCCCGTCAAGGAGGAGTATTGGTTTGGAGAAGGGCCGGGACAGAAGGACGGAGGGGCCGCCTACCGACAACTCGTCGACGAAGTGATCACCTTGGCCGCCAATCGCGGTGCCTATGTGGTTCTCGATCTCCACCGCTTCCGTGCTCCCAAGCCGGAGCATGTCAGGTTCTGGAGCGATGCCGCAGCCCGCTACAAGAACCATCCCGCCGTACTCTTCGACCTGTTCAACGAACCTCACGGAGTCTCCTGGGATGTCTGGCGCGATGGTGGATTCGTCGCGGAGAAATCGCAAGCCGCCAATGCCGACGAGAACACCTTCCTCACACCCGAGGAGCGGGCGAAAGCCCAGAAGGGGTTTCAGTCACCGGGAATGCAGGCGTTGCTGAATACCGTGAGGAAGACGGGAGCGAAGAACATAGTGATCGTCGGCGGGCTGGATTGGTCGTACGACCTGTCGGGAATCGCCAACGGATATGGGCTATCTGATCCGGATGGGAATGGAATCGTCTATTCCACGCACATCTATCCTTGGAAGCGGGATTGGGCGGGAAAGGTGCTTTGCGTCGCCGAGAAGCATCCGATCTTTGTCGGTGAGGTGGGAGCCGATCTTCGCAAGATGACCTTCATTCCCGCCGACGCCCAAGAGGATGCGGAGACCTGGACGCCGGAGATGCTCGGCCTGATCCAGAAGCACAAGCTGCATTGGACAGGGTTCTCATTCCATCCCAAGGCATCTCCCGTCATGATCACGGGCTGGGACTACACGCCGACTGCCTACTGGGGCCAACTCGCCAAGGATGCCCTCTCCGGCAAGCCCTTCGAGTTGAAACGGTTGAGGTAATAGTAAGGCATCGCCCGACCGGCACTAACATGGCGCGGGGATCGGACATCCCCGTTTCATCAGGCCAGCACATCGCGGATTACCCGGCCGTGCACGTCGGTGATCTTGCGTTCGAAGCCGTTGTGGTACCACGACAGCCGGTCGAAATCGAAACCCATCAGATGCAGCACGGTCGCGTAGAACTCCCAGACGTTCGTGGGATTCGTCACCGACCGGCGGCCGAATTCATCCGTCGCCCCGTAACTGGTGCCACCCTTCACGCCCGCACCCATCATCCAGACGGTGAACGCGTCGGGGTTGTGGTCGCGACCCGTCGTGTTGGCCTGATGCGTCGGCATGCGGCCGAATTCGGTGGTCCAGAGAACGAGCGTATCTTCGAGCAGCCCGCGCTGTTTGAGATCCGTCAGCAGGGCCGCCGTCGGTTGATCGAACACGGGGCAATGCCGCTCGTAATCGGCCTTGAGCGTTTTGTGGGCGTCCCAGTTGAGCAGCCCGTCGACACCGCTGGCCCGCGACGCGCAGTACAGGTTGACATACCTCACGCCCCGCTCCAGCAGCCTCCGGGAAAGCAGGCAATTCCTGGCATATCCCGCCAGCAATTTGTTCTCGCTGGTCGTGCCGTAGAGCGCGTGGGTCTCCACTGTCTCCGAGGACAAATCGGAAACCTCCGGAGCCGAGACCTGCATGCGGGCGGCCAGTTCATAAGCCGCCATGCGGGCCGAAAGAACGCTGTCGCCGGGATGGGTTTCCATGTGCCGCTGGTTGAGCCGCTTGAGATACTCGCGCGAGGCCTCCTCCTCGTCGGCGGTGACTCCGGCCGGCCGCTTCAAGTTGCGGATGTCGAGATGGGCCGCCATGACCACCGCCTGCTGTTTGGCTGGGAGGAATCCGTTGCTCCAGTTCGCCTTGCCATTGGGTGGTTCGCCGCGAAGATCGGGCAGGGCGACATACGTCGGCAGGTTGTCGTTCGCACTTCCCAAGGCATGCCCCACCCACGCCCCGGCACTGGGGAAGCCTTCCTGGGCATGCCCGGTGTTCATCAGCACGCAGCCCGGCCCATGCGTGTTCGTCTTCGACTTCATCGAGTGGATGAACGCGATGTCGTCGACATGCCGGGCCATATTCGGCAACAGCGAGGAGATCCGCTTGCCGCTTTCACCGCAGGCCGCGAACTCCCACGGCGGCGCCATCAGATTGCCGTTCTTCCCCTGGAAGGAAACCAGATTCTCCTCGCCGGGCAGGGGCTGGCCGGAACGGGCGAAGAGTTCCGGCTTGTAGTCCCACAAGTCCACCTGGGAAGCCGCTCCGGGACAGAAGATCTGCAAGACCCGCTGGGCCTTGGCCGGGAAATGTGTCTTTCCGATGCCGGGCTGCCAACCGTCAACTGCCGCAGTCTTCGCATCCGCCGCGAAGCCGTCTCGCAATAGAAGATGCAGCAGCCCCAAACCGCCCAGCGAACCGCACATCCCCGTTAGGAAGTCGCGTCGGTTCGGTTCCGTCTCATCACATGCAGACCACATCGTTGGCAGCTCCCTCGATCGACTTGGAATTCGTCGAAAACGTCGATCACGGAATGAAGATGAATTCGTTCGAGTTGAGGATCGCGCGGCAAAGGGTCTTGAGGCCATGCTTCTTGACGATCGCCACGCCCTCCGCCAATTCAGCCGCCGTCGGTGAGCGGCCATAAGCCAGCAGGAAGGCCCGCATGACGCGAGCCGCAGGTTCGGCAGCTTCCTGTTCGAGGCGAGCGGCGAATGAATTCGCCATGTCGACGGAGAACTGGTGGTTCATCAGTGTGAGCGCCTGCAGCGGTGTCGTGGTCGAGGCGCGGCGAGGTTCGGCGAAAGCGGGATCGGGGCAATCGAAATCGGTGAGGACATCGACCCGCGAAGCCCGTGCGTTGTGGTGATAGACGGCCCGCCGGTAGGTCTCCGGCCCGTGAAAATCCCGCGGCACATACGTCGCCACGTTGTCCTGCTGGTATTCGTAGAGCCGGAAGCCGGGGCCGCCCATCGTCATGTCCAGTTTGCCGGTCACGCTCAGCAGCGAATCGCGAATCTCTTCGGCAGCCAGCCGCCTGGGTGGAAATCGCCAGAGGAACCGGCTGGCGGCGTCGATTTTTGCCTGATCCTCACGCCAGCCGGATGACTGCCGGTAAGCCTGCGAGGTCATGATGAGTTTGTGCAGCGGCTTAAACTTCCAGCCCGAGTTCATCACTTCGCGCGCCAGCCAGTCGAGCAGGGCGGGATGCGTTGGTCGGCCGCCCAGATAGCCGAAGTCGCTGGGGGTATCGACAATCCCCGTGCCAAGATGGTACTGCCACAACCGGTTGGCCAGCACACGAAGAACGAGAGGATGATCGGGAGCCGTCAGCCACTGCGCGAGGGCCAGCCTCCGGGCCCCTTCTTGCGAGAGATCCTCCATCTGGTAGTGCGAGGCGAGGGGATCGAGGACCGCGAGGCTGGCGGGGATCACCGCTTCACCCCGCTTCTGCGGGCTGCCGCCGACAAAGACCGCGAACGGCCCCGGCGCGGCCCGATGATTCCCCACCCACCAGACCGGCAGGCCGGGGACTTTGCCCAGCTGTCCATCCAGATCCGCGATCGCGGCTTTGATCTCGTTGAGCCGCCGCTCGGCCTCCGCGAGCACTTCGGGGGAGGTATTCGCGTCCGGTTTCTTCGCCTCCTTCAATTCCTGTTCGAGCTTATCTTTCTCCGCCACTTTCAACTTGCGGGCTTCTTGAAGTGGCGCGAGTACTTCGGCACGGGCCTTCTTGGCTTCCGCAGTTCCCACTTCGCGCGGGCCGTGGACCGTCCCCGCGAACGTCGCGTAGAGGGAGTAATAGTCGCGGGCGAGGATCGGGTCGAACTTGTGGTCGTGGCACCGGGCACAGCCGACCGAGAGACCCAGAAAGGCTTCACCCGTCGCGCGGATCATCTCGTCCATCTGGTCGGCCCGGATCTGGGCCGCCGCCATCACATCCTGATTCCCCACATCGTCATAAGGCCCCGCCACCAGGAACGCGGAACCGATCTCGATCTCCGGCTGATCGCGACCGATGACATCCCCCGCCAGATGCTCGTGGATCAGGCGGTCGAACGGCTTGTCTTCGTTGAAACTGCGGATGATGTAGTCGCGGAAGGGCCAGAGGTTGGTGATGATCTCGTTCCGCTCATACCCCCGGCTCTCGCCGAAGCGAATCACATCCAACCAGTGCCGGCCCCATTGTTCGCCATAACGCGGGCTCGCCAGGAGGCGATCGATGAGTTGCTCCACTGCGGCATCACTCACGCCTCGCGGGCAGGCCTGTTCGAACTCGGCCACTTCCTCCGGAGTCGGGGGAAGTCCCGTCAGGTCGAACGTCGCCCGGCGGATGAACTCGGCAGGCGCTGCGGGGGGATTGGGAGTCAGTCCCAGGCCAGCCATCTCGGCCAGCAGAAACCGATCGATCGGATGTTGACGCCAGCTTTCGTTCCCGGCCTCCAGGGCAGGGGGCTGCTGGAGGGCGATGGGGCGGAGCGACCAGAAGTTGCCGTCGGCCTTGGACTGTTCCTTCAGCACGAAATCCTGCGGCCAGGTGGCACCGGCCGCGATCCATTCCTTGAGCGCCTCGGCCTCCGCCGGCGTGAGAGCCTCTCCTTTTTCCGGCATCTCGGGCGGTTCGCCGTGGTGGGGAATTGCCCGCTGATACAGCGGGCTTTCGTCCGGCTGGCCGGGAACGATCGCCGCCCCGCCTTCACCCCCTTTGAGCAATTGGGCGGCCGTCGTGAGGTCGAATTGCCCCTTCAGGTTGTCGGCCCGATGACACCCCACACACTTGGCCGCCAATGCCGGTGCGACCGTCTCGCGGAAGAGTTTAGCCCCCCGCTCGTTAGCATCTTCCGCCCACCCTGATGGCGCGAAGAGAACACAAGCCGTGGCAGCGAGAAACGTCGAGAAATGCAGTCGCCCTGAGACGCGAAGACGCATGCGGCAACTCCGGAAAGGTCCATCGAGGCAGGCAGCCCCGCCGGTCTCAAGTCACCAGCGAAGCCCAAGCGGAAATCAGGCAGGAAAATGCGGAAGGCCAAGCCAGAGCAAACCACTCTCGCTCAACCCAGCCTGTCTTCTAACCCTCCCCGCTCCTGCACGCAACAACATTCTGAAGATGTTTGATGCGTGGGGACGGTGGACTCTTGTGGAAGATTCCAGTCGATGGCTAATCGATGATGACTCAGAAAGCTGACCCTTACTGGGCGGCCCCAATGGAAGGCGCATCGAGTCGTGATAGGGTGAAGGCTCTTGTTTTGGGCGCGCCTCACGGGCGGGGGAATTTGTCCCGCTTGTGATTCCGGACAAAGAGTGCTTCACCCAGGCTCGGTCAGGGCCTCTGGCC
>PNLE01000065.1 GCA_013822855.1 Planctomyces sp. | reverse complement strand
TTCGCAGCAGAGACCGGGCGTGCCGAGGGCACTCTGGACACAACAGTGATTTCGAGCGAAATCAGGAGGCGGCGGGCGGCTTCACCAGCGCGGCCTTGAGCTTCGCGAGATGGAGCTTCGCACCTTGGCGAAAGGCCCTCGGCTGCACCAGGTTGTAGACCGCCTTCCGCACTCGCGCGGTGGCGTCCTGATAGTGCTTGGCGTTGACTCCCTTGAGCGAGTGGCCCGTGACCCAGCTCCCCACGCCCTCGAAGGCGTCGTCGTAACGGGTGCTGCAGGTCTTGCGGTTGTCTTCGTAGCGAGTGTTCCGGCCCTTCATGCTCTGGCACTGAGCCGCCACGCAGATATTTTTCCAGCAGCGGTAGAATGTCTTGTTTTTCTTGAAGCTGGGGAAGATCAGGGTCGCGTCGAGGCTCAAGGCTTTCACGGCGCGGAGATGGATCGCGGCGACCTTGTTCAGCGGGATCGTCTGCGTTTTGTCGGTCTTCTCCGCCGTGAAGGTCACAGCGCCGAAGCGGTATTTGGAGAAGTCGACGTTGGCCCACTTGAGGGCGAACAAGTCCCACGTCCGCGGGCCGCAGTTCAAACTCAACACCAACGCCGTCTGCCAGAGGAGCGGGTTGTAGAGATGGGAGTGCCGGTGTGATTTGATCGGCTTCGCGTGGATACAGGCGTTGTAGAGATTCGAGAGCTGCGGCCGCGAAAAGGTGAATCTCTCCAGTAGGTTTCGAGGCTCGCTCACTGGCTTCGGAAAGCGGAAGTACTCGACCAATCCCAAGCCGTCCGGGTTCCTCGAATCCTTGGGCCACATGCGCCGGACGAGGGCCTTGAAGACCCGCATCAGCTTGTTGACCGTGGCGGGCGATCGTTTGCGTTCGCGAGTCGTCCCCTTGTCGATCAACTGGTTGGAAAGCCGGGAGCGGAAGTCCTTGACGGCTTCGCGGTCGATCTTCCCGACAGCTCGATCGAGGGCCAGTTTTTCCCAGAGGTTGATCACATGGTTGTAGTCGCTGAGCGCGTCCTCGCCGACTTCCAGGTCGCGATAGATGTGGATCCTGTAGACCTGCCGGAGAGTGGATTGCGGGGTGCAGCGGTCCTCCGTCTGGAGGAGCTTGAGGATCGGTCGAGAGGAGGGGCGGATCGAATAGGTTTTGAGGCGTTGGCGAGGCTTCGTGGCCGCAGAAATCACTGTCAATCTCCGAAGTGGTGGATTGCCCGTGCTGGCGGAGATGACGCCAGCCGCGATCCGTCGATGCCTCCATGACGGGCGATACAGGTAAATGTTTCGTTGCCTGCTGCGGGTAACCGTAGCTCAGAAAATAGGACATAGCGCGCACTTCCGACCCATGCGGAGGAGCCGCATGGTTGCTGTGCGGGAGAAACGTGGGCGCGCGGCGATCGACAGACCGGAGTAGGTAAGTCGATCGCCGCGCTATCACGCCTCCCCAGGAACGAAAGAGAGAGGCGTGCCACGAAAACCCAGCGGGACGGGTGCCGGTAAGAAGTTCCCGGTACGAGAACAGGAAACCGGCGTTGAAACTCAACAAACACAAGGCTTGGAGTTCGTGCCGCAGCACCCGGCTGAGGACAGCCCAGAGCAGACGTAGCGAACTCGTACAACGGACAACACGCTTCTTACGGCGTGATCGGTTTCCCGACGCGGGGTATAAGAACGTCGGACCGGAGGAAAGTCAAATGGGAAAAAATGAAACAAGAAAAGCAACGGTCATACGCGAAGATCGTGACTGAGTCAGTCACTGACCCGCTGACGGAATTCGCCAAGGTGATTTTGTGGGGTGATGATGTAGTTCATGTCATCACGAGAGAAGGCGAGTCGCGGCACTGCGTGGGCATGTCGATCAAGATGGCCCGGGCCATGCATCAGGCACTCGGCAGAGTGCTCGACACTCAACCCCCGGAAGAGAAAACGGGATCGGTCTCCGTGGTCGCAGCAGGAATGATGGGGGTCGTGTTGCAGGTCTACGGAGACAACGGAACGCGCGTGATGATCAACTTGGATCCGAGGGAATCGAAGCTGCTCCGCGAACACCTTTCGGGTGCCATCAAGTACTGGGTGGATCCAGGCCCGGAAAACCTCTGGGGGAAACCGCAAGAGCCGCACGGCTGGGCGACCGAAGTGGTGCAGGAAGCACGGAAGGCCGACGCCCCGACATCGCCACCTGATGACTTCCGTGCGGTATGGCAAACCACTGAAGGGGAAAAGCCGACTCCGAACTCGGGGCCAAGGGCTTGCGACATCGGCGTGGGAGTCACGGGTCACGACAAGGTGAAATTCTTCGTGCGGGAAAACAACGAACTCATCTCGGCTGAGATCTCGAAGGAGGCCGCGATCGGCCTGGCTAGGGCGATCGACGCCAGTATCCAACCACGACCCCGGATGAACCCGGACGCGCAGCTGGAAAATGCGTTGGACTTCCTAGCGAACCCAGATTGACCAACTTAAACCGTGAATGGATCACCGGATTATGTATCCGGTGATCCATTCAGCTTTTCAGCGGCGGGAAAATCCGGGCACGAAAAAAGCCGAAGCCCCGGAAGTGCCACGTTCCGGGGCTTCGGCATCGGGATCAGAGAGGTTAAGAACACGACTGGCCGTTGTACGAGGAGCCGAAGCTCTGGGCACGCCAATCACGCCTCCGGCCCTGACGGACGGAGCCTCATCTGAAACATTTCTTTCTGCTTGACAGTGTCTCGCAAAAGCGAGGCCGGCGGGGTTCGAACCCGTAACCTCCGGATCGACAGTCCGGTGCTCTAACCAATTGAGCTACGGCCCCGGAGAGACGTTTTGCCAGTCGGCCTCACATCTCTTCGTGCGTCGCCGATTGTAGCCTTGCAGAAGCGTGGGTCAACCGATCAGGGCCGGTTCCTGCGTTTCGAAGACAGAACCTCGCCCAAAATCCCTTACTTCCGGCGAAATTCCCACAACGCATTGAATCCATCCAGGCGGAGGGATTCGGTTTTCAGGTGGGAGAATCCCCGACAACCCGCACAGGTCGACCAAGCCGAGACCACCTCGTTCACCACCTGCCAGCTCACGATCGAATCATGTCGCTCGTCCAGGCCGCCAGCCCGCCGCCGACGAAAACCGGCAGCCAGGCTGCCACATCCGCCGCGAGCAGACCACTGGTGCTCAGGTAAGTTGCAAGTTGCATCACTCCGAAGAGCGCCCCCTGGCTCACGGCGCAGATCCCGGAATCCATCACCAACCCCGCACTTTCCCGCCTCACCAAAAGTGGCAACGACAGGAAGACCGCGATCAGGTTGATGAGCGGCTGCGTCAACCGGGAATGAACCTGGGCGACGAACTTCTGCACTGCGAGAGGCCCGTAGGCTTCATTGCGAATGCGGCCCAGCAGTTCATTGGTCGAAAGGTAGGCGGAACTCGATTTCCTCTTGAACAGCTGATCGCAACTCACGGGGCTGGCGATGAAGATTTCGCCCCCACGGCCCACTTGCCGGATGATTTCCTGGCCGCGCGGAGTGAGTGCCAATTCATCGAAGCGGGGGGAGGCCCCGAAGATCACCCAGCCGTCCGGCCGCTGGCCGGCTGCCTTGCGGAAGATGGCCTTGGTTCCCTTGATGATCGTCAAGTCGTGGACGATCAGCGGTGCGGGAAGCACGAATTGGGCCCCTTCGAGTTGGGAATCCGCCGGACTGACCCGCTCGCCGTTGATCGAGATTTTCGTCGAGTAATCGTAAATCGGCTCGACCTGCTGTCCTTCACCGGCGGAGGGGCCACGGCCACCGTGGGCTGCATGCGCGACGATCGGCACGACCAATTCCTGATTCGCCACGAGGAAGACCGTCACAAAGACCGGCCCCACCAGGAGCGCCCGCAGCACCCTGTACATGGGCACGCCGGCGGCCAACATCGGGTGCAATTCGCCCGATCGCTGGAAGAGGACGAGCACCACCATGACCGCGATCACCATCAGCGACGCACCGCCGCGATCCAGGAAGAAGATCGCCTGGTAGCCGTAGTAGGTGCCGATGGAGATGAGGAGCGTGGGAACTCCGTGACCACGGTTGTTCAGCATGAATTCGTCGAGGTTTTCGAGCAGGTCGATCGTGACCACCAGCCCGAACGCCGCCACGAAGCAGACGAAGAAGACGTAGAAGAAGTTGCGCAACAGGTATCGGTCAAACGTCCGCACGGCTGTTCATCCTGAGCGTCCTCTTCGGCGGAAATCCGCCTTTATGTGTCACCCGGAGTCGTCAGAAAGTCAGAAGGCACGGGTGTGAACAAAAAGGCACTGTCGCCGGAATATTCTGGCAAGCGGATTGAACGTTGAGTGGCGTGGGAGGGTCAAGACCGAATCTTCGACCTCAATTGCCTTTTCCGATCGTTGGAAGAGGTCGCGCGAGGCTGACAAACAGTTACAATGCCACGAAGATCGTCCCAGCCAAGCCTTGAAATGGCCACTGGCGCATCGTTCTCCGGATTCCTTCCGCAGCGGTGCGATCCTCCCCGCCAGGTTCATCTAAGAAGACTTCCCGACCATGACCGACAGCCGCAACCTCTTCAACAAAGTGTGGGATCTCCATAGCTGCCAGACTCTTGCGTCCGGCCAGAATCAGCTTTTCATCGGCCTGCACCTCATTCATGAAGTGACCAGCCCCCAGGCGTTCGCGATTCTCCGCGAGCGAAATCTGAAGGTCGCCTACCCCGAACGGACCGTCGCCACCGTCGACCACATTGTCCCCACTTTGGATCAGGCCCGCCCGTTCGTCGATCTGTTGGCCGAAGAAATGATGTCGGCCATTGAAAAGAATTGCCGCGATTTCGGCGTGCGGCTGTTTGATCTCAAGGACAACCGCCAAGGCGTGGTGCACATCGTCGGGCCGGAGCAGGGTCTGACGCTCCCTGGTATGACGATCGCCTGCGGTGACAGCCACACCAGCACGCACGGCGCGTTCGGTTCGATTGCCTTCGGCATCGGCACTAGCCAGGTGGCGGATGTCCTCGCGACCCAGACGCTGGCACTCGGTCGCCCCAAGGTTCGCAAGGTCGAGATCAACGGCCACTTGAAGCCGGGGGTATACGCGAAGGATGTGATCCTGCACATCATCCGCAAGCTCGGCGTCCAGGGGGGTGTGGGTTACGCCTATGAGTTCGCGGGCGAAGTCTTCGATCGCATGACGATGGAAGAGCGGATGACCGTCTGCAACATGAGCATTGAAGGGGGCGCCCGCTGCGGCTACATCAACCCCGATCAAACGACCGTCGATTACATCCAAGGGCGGCCGTTTGCTCCTCAGGGCGAAGAGTTCGATCGAGCCGCGAAGTGGTGGCTCAGCCTCGCCAGCGGTCCCGACGCCCAGTTCGACGATGTGGTGAAGTTCGCGGCGGAAGATATCGAGCCGACGGTCACCTGGGGGATCACCCCCGCGCAGTCGGTGGGCATTAAGGAGACGCTGCCAACCATCGCCAGTTTCGCCGCCGACGAGCAGAAGGTGATCAGTGAGGCGTTCCAGTACATGGATTTGAAGGAAGGACAGCCGATCCAAGGGCTGAAGATCAACGTTGCCTTCATCGGTTCCTGCACCAACGGTCGGATCAGCGACTTGCGAGAAGCGGCGAAGATCGTGAAGGGTCGGCATGTGGCCGCCGGTGTGAAGGCGCTGGTCGTCCCCGGCTCGCAGTTGGTTCGCAAGCAGGCGATGGAAGAAGGCTTGGACAAGGTCTTCGAGGAAGCCGGCTTCGAGTGGCGCGGCGCGGGTTGTTCGATGTGCCTGGCGATGAATCCCGACAAGCTCAAGGGAAACGAGGTCTGCGCTTCGAGCAGCAACCGCAACTTCAAAGGCCGCCAAGGCAGCCCGACGGGCCGCACCCTGCTCATGAGCCCCGCGATGGTCGCCGCCGCCGCCGTCACCGGTGCGGTGACGGATGTTCGGGAACTGGTTTAGGCCGGGAGGTAGGTATGCCAATCAGTATTTCGGGAATCGAGACGATGGGTCGTGTGGTCGTGCCGATCATGGTGGAGAATGTCTATGACGTGATGAACGTCAAGATGAACAAGTCGCCCGCGGGATCGGTACGCTCGATTTCGATCCCCGATGCGCTGGTGGATACTGGGGCCACGACTTTGTGTTTGCCCACCCGGTTTATTCAGCAATTGGGCCTGGTGTCGTTTGGCAGCCGTTCATCCATGTCTTCGCAAGGCCGGCGAATCGCCAGGATCTATGGACCGGTTCGTCTGACGATCCAGGATCGATTATGCAACATCGATGTCGTTGAAGTTCCGGATGAAGTCCCCACTCTGGTCGGGCAGGTGCCGCTGGGACTTCTCGACTTCGTGGTCGATCCGCCGGGACGACGCCTCATCGGCAACCCTGCCCACGGCGGTGAGCAAATGCTGGAAATGTATTGAATTGAGAGGGTGAGTTGGGTTTGGACTGATTTACGACTTCCGCTATCAGTTGTTTTCTCGGGAACAAGTCATGGCCACGGGCACTCCGACACTGCCGACTTCCGGCTTCGGCCAACAGATCGACGATCTCTTTAGCCGGTTGATGGAAATCGATGGCAAGGCCGAGATCATCGATGGAGGGATTTTCGTCATGTCTCCGGCGAGCGCCTGGCATACTTTGGTTGCCACGAAACTGGGTCGATATCTTGACGAATATGCCAGCGAGGTCGGAAGGGGAGTCGCTGTCGGAGACAACGCCACCTTCCGTTGCGATTTCCCTCACCGACAATCTCTTTCGCCGGATGCCGCCTACTACTTGGGTCCGCCCGCGAAACACCGCCCGTTTCCCACCGCTCCGATTTTTGCCGTCGAGATCCGCAGCGACGACGATTACGGCCCCAGGGCCGAACAGCGCATGGCCGAGAAGCGGCAGGATTATTTCAAGGCGGGCACTTTGGTCGTTTGGGATATCGATTTACACTCCCATGAAGTGGTGCGGGTCTATCGATCGGACATGGCGAATCAGCCGACGATTTACCGGGACACCGATGTCGCTGAAGCGGAGCCGGCGGTTCCGGGATGGTCAATAGCGGTCAGAAAACTTCTTCCGAGCGACTGGGAATTCGATGCTTTGATCTGAATTGGTCTCATTCGCCATTCGCTGTATGAAAAACGTCGCATTGACGGTGCTTGCACCAATGAGTTCTACGGTCAATTAGAAAGCAATAAAGACATCATGGTTCAAGCCATCACGAATGTGACCGGTACGGCGGTTCCCCTCCTCCTCGACGACATCGACACTGATCGCATCATCCCCGCGCGGTTTTTGCGGTGTGTGACTTTCGATGGGTTGGGCGAGCATGCGTTTGAAGACGACCGGATTCAGGATCCCGCCCATCCGTTCAATCAGCCGCAATTCCAGGGTGGGAAGATTCTGGTCGCCGGTCGCAACTTCGGTTGCGGCTCCTCGCGCGAGCATGCTCCGCAGGCCCTCATGCGGTGGGGCATCCAGGCGGTGATCGCCGAGTCGTACGCCGAGATCTTCTTCGGCAATTGCGTCTCGCTGGGGATGCCCTGCGTGCGGGCCAGCCGGGCCGATCTGGAGGCGCTGACGGCGCTGATCAAGAGCGACCTGAACACGGTCGTCGCCCTCGATGTCGTGGCACAGACCGTCACGGCCCAGGCTCCCGCTGGCAAGTTGGTCACGGCGAAGGTCGAGATCCCCGCCGGTGCGAAGCAATCGCTCACCACGGGAGGCTGGGACTTCCTCGGCCAACTGGTCGAAGGCGAGCCGCATGTCAAAGCCCAGGTGGCGAAGATCCCGTACCTGCAGAAGTTCGCGGTGTAGTTTGTTCCATCGCCGAGTAGGTTTCGGATCGCCATGACGGTTCCCTCCGATGTCTGGCGCGGCCCGGATGTGCATAGCGACCTCTGGGCCGCCCATCCGGAATGCGTCTCGCGGTTGTAGCGACGATGGCGATTCCGCGCGCTGGAGCCAGGTTGGGCAGCCGTCAATTCCCGCCGCGCGCTTGCGTTGGAACATGAATTGATGTGTATTGGCATCCGCCTCGCCCGACGAGGCTTGGCCTTTTGCTTGGCTTTCGGCCCGACTACCTTCCCCGATTGACACACTCTGCCAAATCGATCATCCCCGCCGGTGACACTTCACATCTGTCGCCCCGCCGTGGACGAGCTAAGGAGATGCTCCATGCATGCCATCGATGCTCCCGCCAACTCAAGCTCGCCCGTCTTGCCGGGGCCGTGGTGGCGGTCGATGACCCGCTACCACTGGTTCGTCCTGATGGTGGCAGCCCTGGGCTGGCTCTTCGATTGCCTCGACCAACAGCTCTTCATCCTGGCTCGACCTGCTGTGATGCAGTCTTTCTATCCTGGTGACGCCAGCAATCCGGAGATCAAGAGCGCGCGGAAGGCAGGGGCGGATATCGCCACTTCGATCTTCATCGCAGGTTGGGCGACTGGGGGGCTTTTCTTCGGCATGTTGGGTGACCGCATTGGCCGAGCCAAGACGATGCTGATCACGATCCTGCTCTATTCCCTTTTTACTGGCCTGAGTGCAATTTCGGTGGGGCTGTGGGACTTCGCGTTCTATCGTTTCCTCACGGGGCTGGGGGTGGGTGGCGAGTTCGCGGTGGGCGTGGCGTTGGTTGCGGAAGTGATGCCCAACAACGCCCGGCCCTACACATTGGGCCTGCTCCAGGCACTCTCGGCTGTGGGGAATGTCTCCGCAGCCATGGTCAATCTCTCCTTGGGCCTCGCGGAAGAACAGGGGATGCCTTACAGCCCTTGGCGAATCATGTTCCTCGTCGGTGCCGTCCCGGCGCTCCTCGCCGTCGTGGTGCGTCGTTACCTCAAGGAACCCGAACAATGGACTGCGGCCTCGACAAGTGACCTGAAGGAAAAGCAACTTGGCTCATACGTCGCCTTGTTCCGGCATCCCGTCTGGCGGAAACATGCCCTCCTAGGGCTGGTCCTGGGCTTCGCTGGCGTGGTGGGGCTGTGGTCGGTCGGGTTCTATACCTTCGACCTGACGCGAGAGATCCAGGAAAAGCCGATCCGGGCAGAGGTCCGCAAAGAGTTTGAGGCCAAGTACGACCCCGCGATTCTCACTCGCGCGATTGATCCGAAGCGGGATCAAAAGGCGGATCCTCTGAATGAACAAGAGGCCGAAATCTCCCGCCTGTTCTCCGCCACCGTGAATGGTCGTATCAGCCGCTGGCCAAGCTACACATCCATCATGTTCAACGTCGGTGCCTTCTTCGGAATGTTCGGGTTTGGCGCCCTTTCGCAGCAGATTGGCCGCAAACCGACCTTCGCCATCGCGTTCATTTCAGCTTTCGCCAGCACGCTCTTTGTGTTCCTCTTCTTGACGGAGTTGTGGCACATTTTCGTCTTTGTGCCGATCATGGGCTTTTGCCAGCTCTCGCTCTTCTCGGGCTATGCGATCTACTTTCCGGAACTCTTCCCGACGTGGTTGCGTTCGACCGGAACGAGCTTCTGCTACAACGTCGGTCGTTTTGTGGCCGCCGGTGGGCCAATCATCAAGATCGGCCTGGATTCGATGTATGCCGGAACCGAGCATGCGACCCGCTACACGGGCGCGACGATGTGCTTTGTATTCCTTATCGGCCTCTTTGTGCTCCCCTTCCTGCCGGAAACCAAGGGGAAGCCGCTGCCGGAATAGGGTGTGACCGTCGCTTCCAAGAGAAAGAAGTCCCGTTGTTGGCTCTGCACACCCGGGACTTCTTTCTTCAGGTGCCGGTCTGGTCTTGATCCTCGGCTGTTGGCGGAGTGGCGGTTTTCTTTGACCGGTGGGCGTCGACCTGCTGCTGGAGGACGCGCTGCTGCTCCTTGATCTGCTCCAGGCTGAAATGGAGCAGGGCGCGGGAGGAGAAGTAATCCACGATGGCCAGAAGGCCGATCCACAGGGCAATCAGCAGCACGCCGATCCAGAACGCCGCCAGCAGGACGGGTGAGGGCCGCTGCTCCATCCACAAATCGCCAGCCGGTATCAACAATCCTTCGAGAATGACCAGGGCCGCGATCTGCATCCTCCGCCGGGCGCGTTTCTGCTGAACCGCGAACGCCGCCCCACTTCCACCGGCCTGCCGGGATTGGCTCCACGCATGGATGAGAAGTGCGGCTCCCGTAAGCACCAAGAGCAGTCCCGCGACGAGAGCCGGTATTCGAGACATGCCTCACCTTTTTTTGGCGCTTGCGGACGAAGGTGTCAAAAAAGCAGCGACGGCTCACTCGGGGTCGGCATCGCTCGCACGGGCCTTGCCGCGGACATACTGGGCGCCGGAAAGCAGGATGCAGTCGTCGCTCCCTTCCAGCAGTCGATCGACTTCCTTCGGGCTGGCCAGGGGATGCAGGAAGAGGTCTTCCAGCACATCCCCTTCGGGGCCGCCGAGCAGGTAGACCGTCGCGAAGTCGGCGGCCCGCAACATCTGGTCGATCGCGATCTCATCGGCGGGCTGCACCATCCGCACACGCTTCATGGCATCCCGTGGTTGGGTGCAATCACGGACAAGTTCCCAACCCTCGGTGAGTGTTCCCGGCAGATCCGTCAGGAGAATGATCCGGCCGCCGCGTGTGACCAACCGACGAGCCGTCTGGGCCGCCCGGCTGACATCTTCCCACGTGCAGGGTCTTCCATCGCGGGAAGCGACCGCCGCGACGACCGACTCGGATCTGCGATCGACCTTGAGCAGCCAGTGCTCGCGAATCGCCTGGCGGGCCAGTCGATGCACCGCTTCCGGCTGACCGGCCAGCACCTGGGACACCCCCGTGCCGCTCGCTGAGGGAACCAGTTCGATGGAGAACTGCACTCCCAGCATCCCGGCGACTTCTTCGGCGAGTTGACGGATGGGGCGCTCATCCTCGGCGGAGAGTTCCTCATGCCCCGCCTTGAGCAACCGCTGGAGGCTCTCGGAGTTGGTCAGCGCGGGGAAGATGGCATGCATCGCACCGCAGATGCCGTGGACGGGATCCATTTCGACAGTGGAGACGGGAATGATCAAATCGGCGTCGAGGAGCGCGCGGGAGATGTAGATCCGCTCCCCACCGACGCTGCTCCCCAGATAGCCCGTCGCCACGGGATCGGCGGGCTGGTGGATTTGCCAGACGAGTTCGTCGCGCACCCCCTGGGGTAGCCCAGTTCGAGGATCGACCGGCGGCTCCACGGGCGAGGGGGCGTCGATGATCGTGACATTCGCCGGCGAGACCCCTCGGGCAGCGAGGATGTTCCAGAGTTCGCTGGCGATCTCGGTGCGGCCCGCAAGGCGATGGTTGAAGACGATGACCACCCGGTCGTCGGGTATGATCGCTTCGGCGAGGGCCGGAAAATCGCAGGGAACCTGGCAAGCGGTTGCCACTGCTTGGGCGATCGAGGGGACGGCGGCGGGGCCGCTTTGCCGGGCCGCGATGGCATCCGCCGTCAGCGGGCAATTCCAGGCACCGGTCGCGCCGTACGGCAGGGGGGATGAAACGTCGAGTGGCACTTCGGAACTCATACTGCTGAAAGCTCGTTCTATGGATGAAAGCTGACTGTCGGGCCGAGAGCGGGGAAACCTGTCGAACGAAGGTATCTCTCGCAGGTGCTACCCACTGTTGTCTAATTGAAGAGATTCTTGTGGGACTCGGGGCTTGTGGGATGGATACGCCAAATTGAGGGCTAGCGAGCCGTTTCAAGGCTCAAGTCCACCACTCAACGATAGACAATTCCAGCGGGGAATCATACGCTGCGCGAGGGTTCTCGTGGGGCATCGCAACTTGGCCAAAGGGCCGGAAGAAGCCTCTTTCGGTGGATGTTCAGGCCCAGGCGGAATCATGCCGCAATCCCACCCGCTCCGTCTTTTCGTGGAAACTCATCCCGCCGATGACCGCCCATTCGCCGACTGATGACGAACTGATGCTTGCTGTGCAGTCGGGGGAGTCTCGCGCCTTCAACCAACTCGTCGCCCGTTATCAGGGGGCGCTGATGGGGTTCTTCGTCCGTCAGATTCACGACATCCAGATGGCGGAAGATCTGACTCAGGAGACACTCCTACGGGTTTACAACCAGTCGTGGGATTATCTGCCGCGCGGCGCGTTTCGCGGGTGGCTCTTCCGCATCGCCCGCAACCTGTTGGTCGACAACCTCCGAAGGCGATCCAGCGACGCGCTCATCCACTCGATCCAACCGAGGCAGGAGGAGGATGAACTGTTGCAGAACATGGTCGCCGAGATCGGTTCACCGGAACAGGTGGCGGATGTGCGGGAAGTGGCGGCCCTTGTGGACGAGTTCCTCAAGGAGCTTCCCGAAGAGCAGCGACTGACCTTCATCCTGCATCATTTCAACCAATTGACGCTGCCGGAAGTCGCGGTGTCGCTGGAAGCGAATCTTCCCACCACGAAAAGCCGCTTGAGGCTTGCCAAGGAAAAGTTGCGGCAAAAACTACAAGCACGGGGGATTCTGGAACCGGGAGAACGGGAATTGTCCGCGATCGAGAGTGACCTCCCAGCAACGGCCGCGAAGGATCCCGAGGTGATCTCTTGACTTGCTCGACATCCGGATCTGCCTGCCCTCAGTGAGTGTGATCTGGCGTTTTTTCGACGAACATCCCCCTTTTGGAATGATCCCCCGGACGGACAATCTCGTTCTCCGGAAGATCGACACGGTCATGCGGCCTTGCGAGAAACGAATGGAGTTCCGCCCATCATGAATTACTTCAGCCGCCTGACGGATATCGTCACGTGCAATTTGTCGCAACTTCTTTCCGGGGAAGCAGATCCCATTCAAGCTTTGGAGTTGATCCTCCAAGAGATGGATCAGGGGATCGCCGGTGCCCGGCGGAGTGTGACGGCGGCGGGGCTGGCTGTGGATCGCATGAACGCCGAGATAGACGAGCGTCGTGAACAGGTGGCGGGCTGGCAGAACCGGGCCAAGTCGGAACTCAAAGCCGGGAATGAATCGTCGGCCCGTCTGGCACTGGCCCGCAAGGCCGAGGTGGAGGATCTGATCGCGGGATTGGTACAGCAGCACCGGGCCGCCCTCAACACGCTGGAGCAGCTGCAGACGACAGAGCGAGCGCTGGAGTCCAAAAAGTCCGAAGCCGTCCGCAAGCTGGCCAGCCTGCGTTCGGGAGAGCCGGAAACAACGGCGGAAGTCCTCTTGATGGGGACGGGAACCAGTGTGGAACAGGAACGCAGCCAGCGGATCGACGCCGATCTCGATGCCCTTCGCCGGGAGCTGCTAGCATAGCACAACCTGTTGCCTGCTATTGAGATGTGCAACAATACGTCCGGTTGCCAGACCACCGCTCCCTCAAGCCGTATGGGCTGATTGGTGGGAATTTGACGGTTGGTTCAGTTCTGCTTCCATCCGCCAACCACTTCGCCTAACATCTCTCGCGTGTTCTCTTTTGAATGCGTTGATACCGATGTGCTGGCATCAAAACGGAAGGTCTCGTGACTCTTCTCCAAGATGTTGCAGATCTCCTTTCCGGCCCTGCTTCCGCACGGCATCGCCAACCAGGGAAACTCGGGATCACCGACGTCCCGACGCCTGCGTCAGCCATTTTCGCGGGATGGACAACGCCCCTTTCTCGAATCTCCGCAATACTGGTCTTCCTAACACGGGTCTCACAAAAACTGGAAAGTCCGATCGATGACCGAGCAAAAAGCAACGAACGTCACTTGGCACGAAAACAAGGTCACCCGCGCCGAGCGTGAGAAGGTCAAGGGCCACAAGGGGGCCGTCCTGTGGTTCACCGGCCTCTCCGCCTGCGGCAAGAGCACCATCGCCAACGAAGTCGATTACCTGCTCAACAAGAAGGGCTTCCACACGATCGTCCTCGATGGCGACAACATCCGCATGGGCCTGAACAAAAACCTCGGCTTCTCGGCTGAAGACCGGGCCGAAAACATCCGCCGCATCGGCGAAGTCTCGAAGCTCTTCGCCACGTCGGGAACAATTGTTGGCACCGCCTTCATCTCGCCTTACAAGGCCGACCGTGACAAGGTCCGCGCCATCCTCGCACCCGGCGAATTCATCGAGATCTACGTCAACGCCTCGCTGGAAACCTGCGAGAAGCGCGACCCCAAGGGTCTCTACAAGAAGGCCCGCGCCGGCGAACTCAAGAATTTCACCGGCATCGACGACCCCTACGAAGCCCCGGAAAAGCCCGAGCTCGTCCTCGATTCGGACAACAAGGGCATCGCCGAACTCGCCCAGGAAGTGGTCGCCTACCTGGAAACCAACGGTTATCTCAAGGCCTAAGCGATCCGGATTTCATTTGGAATCGGACTCATGAAGCCCGGTGTTCGGTGAACGCCGGGCTTTTTCGTGTCCTCAAACAAATCACACGTTTCATGCCGCGATGAAGATCGCCAGATCATGACCGCACGGTTTTTCTTCTCGAGGCTGCAACGCCCCCAGTTGTCTCCGTACCTCTTCCCCTAAAGTCTGCGGTTGCAATCAGGCGGCTTTGGGGAGGTAGAGGACGCTGCGTTTGGAGAAGCCGACGGGTTCCCAGGTGCCGACCGTGCGGAAGCACCAGGCGATCTTCTGAGCCGTCCAGCGTGGGACACCCCATGCCGTCGCCAGGTCGCCGGTGGTGAAGGGGGACTCGGGGAAGGGGGGGACGAGTTGCTGCAAGTCGGCGGCGGTCTTAAGCATCACACGCTCGCGGATCGCCACGAGGCGGCGGTCGTCGATGGTGTGGTCGGCCCGGCGGAAGCGGTGCCGCACTTTGCGGGTGCGGTCTTCCTCGATATCCACCAGCAGCAGTTCAATCTTGAGGCGAGGATGCGGGAAGACGCGGAAGAGATGCATCAGCTCATCGAACGCATCGATCCATGATCCCTTCAAGGGACTTTTGCGGGGTGGGGCATAGTCGCCGGTGGCGGTCTCGCGGGTTCTTAGCAGCTTGCCGGCGACAATTGGCTTGACCACCAGCACCCGGTGCGATTCGACGAGCACCCGGATCTTGTCGCGGATGGCCGACAATCCCGATTGCTGGATCTCGATGAGCGTGCCCCGGGAGATCGCATCGATGCGATAGCCGTCCACGCGGACTTCTCTCCGCTCGGAGGATTTCGCGTAGATCTCTTTGAGCTGCTGGTGCAGCGTCGACTCGCGCTTCACGGCCGAAGCCCTTCCAGAAGAGGGGGAATGCTAGGCCGCCGCCCGATGAGGGGGTGCTTCCTGGGCTGGGGTGCGGCCTGCGGAGGCTTCCAGTTCGGCGTGGAGATCGTCCATGGCGACTTGCAGGCGGCTGGTCCATTCCGCGAGTTCTTCACGCGATAGATCGGGGGGGATGACGAGTGCTTCCCCCGAGACGGCGATGATTTTCGAGAAAGGCTTGGGAATGACAAGATCCGTCCAAGAACCGCGAATCCGCCATGCGCTGGAACAGTGGTAGGCGGTGGGGATGATGCGCCGGCCCAGCGAGGAGGCGAGATAGATCACGCCTTGCTTCATCTCCCGGCGGGGGCCCATCGGGCCGTCCGGGGTGATGAGGATGTGGTAGCCCGCCGACTGCTCGATCATCTGTTTGACGGCCGTCGCCCCCCCTTTGCGGCTGGAGCCGCGAATCGTGTGGCCGCCGAGGATCTCGATGGCGGCGGAGAGGAACGACGCCCCTTCGTGGCGACTGACCAGTCCGCAGCAGAGGTCGTTGCGGCGGGCGACGAAGGTCGGGAAGAGGAGCAGGTCGTGCCAGACGGGAACGATGTAGCGTTCCGGAACATCGGGGCCGAAATCGCAATCGAGCCGGGTTTTGGGATCCGGCGAGCGGTATTCGACCCGGCATGTCCAGACGAGCCACTGCATGGAGCGAACCGCCAGCCATGCGGCCAGACGAATCAGAAATGCGTTCCGGAGCTTCATGACGGATCAGCTGTGAAGTCTGTGGCGAGAGCCGAGGGAACACGCGAGTGGGGAGATCGCTCAGTTGCCGTAAGGCCAGGGTGGTGGCCCGCCCGCCGAGTTCGCGGGAGCGCCGCCCATGTTGCTATTTCCATCGACGGAAAGCGATGCGGTCGGCCGGGTATTGGAATTGGCGGAGGACGCACCGGGAGCATAGGGCCACTGGGTTGGTGAAGACTCGGTTGGTGAATTGCCAGTTGGTGTATTGCCGGCGGGAGCGTTGCCGCGACTTTCCGACTGATAGTGGGCGGGTTCAACGGCGAGTCTTGTGCGGTTATTCGGCCCGGCGGCGACGGGCTGCGTGGTCGAATTCCAAGGAACATCCGCAGGCGATCCCCATTGCGTCGAAGGAAAGAGTGGGGCCTTTTCGGAGGGATTGGCGTCCTGGCCGAACGTTTCCTGGCTGGAGGGGCCTGCGTTGATTTGCGGCAACTGATTCATCGCCCCGTTCTGCTGGGGGCGCTGTGTCATCTGCTGGGTGCCGCCCCAGGCGGTGCCATTCACGCTGGCACTGCTGCCGGAAGGCCAGACACCGGCGGCTGTGTTCACTCCACCGGTTCCCATTGTGCCAGCCCCCGTCGCTCCGGCATTGGGTGGCATGGCACCGGGATTCGATCCTCCTGCACCGCTGGGCCATCCGCCGGGGTTGGAGTCGCGGTATTCGCCCGGCGCTTGCGGCCAGGCTGTCTGCTGTGTCGTGACGGGTGCTTGGAGGGTGGCGATGTTTTGAACTGTTCCCGCACCTTGCGACCCGGCAGAGCCCGTCGCGCTGGAGTTGTTGTGGATCACTTCCGAAGGGAAGAGATTACCCCAGCCGGAATTCATGGCGAGTTCGGCGGCGAGAGTGGCGGAGTCGGTGTGGGTTGGCGTTCCGAGGGCTCGGGCGGCCATCGAATCCTGAGGGGATCCAGCAGCGTTGGTCAGCACCTGATGTCCCGCCGGTGCGATCGCGCCGGATGGTGCCATGCCTCGATTTGGCGAAATGCTGGTTGAAGGCTGCGAAGAGCCGCGTCCCGGTGCGTTGTTGGAAGGTGAACCTCCTTGCCAGAAGTCGTTCCCGCCTGTGGAGTTGGGAGTGGCGGTGGAGGCGGTGGCGTTGTTCGGTGCCCATTCATTGCCGGCCCAGGCATTGTTCCCCGGAGGACTGTTGGGTGCCGCTGCGGGAGTGCCGGGCGAGGAGACTGTCCAGGAATCGCTGGTGGCTGCATTGGAGGAGACTGGGTTGTTGGATCCATCGCCTCGGTTGGCCCATTCGGGGAGGCCGCTGGAAGGGGCAGGGCCACCATCGTTCATGCGAGTGTTGGCGTTGGAGCGGTTCGCGGGTGCACCGCGTTCGGCCAGTTGGGTATTGGTGTTGCGGGCCGAGGGGCCGTTGGGGAAGAGCAGGGCCATGTTGCGCTGCACTTCCTCTTCGGGTGCGACGGCCTGAAACATCGCCAGGGATTCCTCGTACCGGTTCTGCTTCCCGTAGACCATGCCGAGGTTGAGATGGGCGACGCGATGCCTGGAATCCGCCTCGACTGCCTGCTTCAGATAGCCCTCCGCGCGATCCAGGTCGCCACGCAGATAGTGGGAATAGCCGACATCGCTGAGGAGATTCGCATCCCGGGGCTTCTTCTGCATGGCCACGCGGTAGTGCTGATCCGCGAGTTTGTAGTCCTGGCGCCGATCGGCGATGACACCCAATCGATGATGGGCTTCGCCATGCTGCGATTCGGTGATGAGCACACTCTCGTAGGCGTCGACCGCGAGATCCCATTTCTGCTCGGATTCGTACCTCGCACCGTCGCGCATGAGATCGCGAATGGGCCGGTTGCTGACCAGTTTGGAGTTGTCGCCGAAGGGTTGATCGGGATTGTCGCGGGACGAGGGGGTCGGCTTTTTGGCGGGCTTACCGACACTGCCACCCCGGAAGGCGACGGGAGCGTCTTTGCGGGAAGCGAGGAGTTCTTCGAGTTCGGCCTGCTGCTCCGATTTGGAGGCGACCGATTTCTGTTCGTCGTTTTTGGCGATGCCCGACTTGGATTTGTCGGCGGATTTCGACTTCGAGCTGAACAGATTGCCCTTTGTGGCGGCGCACCCGCCCCAGGCGAGGGTCATCGCCAGGCAAATGCTTGTGACCAGATGTCGCATACCCACCATCCTTGGCGCGCTGGTTCGGGACTCATCCATGAGCCCGCGGGATTGACGGCTGACTTTCCGGGGAAAATCGAGGCCATCACCACAGTCGAAGAGACTTGAGAAAGGCAGCGTGGAACGCGGCAATCCTTGCCGATTTCCGACGCTTTCACGGGAACGTATGAACTTCCCCAAATCGTGTCGAGAGGAAGTCGCGAAAACGTTCGCGCGGGCAGGTTTTTTCGAAACCAGAAGAAGCTCCCCGGGCAGATGCGCGGGTGCTGAACTTCATTGCCAGCCGCGCATCAAGATTTCTTCCTCTTCGCCGTTGCGCTGGAAGGGATCGGCACGGGCTGGCTGAACTGAAGGTACGACTTGCGGCTGTCGGCCACACCGGTTCCCACAGGCGCCTCGGGCGGCGAAAAGTCCGGCCAGGTGAAGCCGAAGAAGTAGCCGCTCTTGGGTGTTGCGCCGTAGTGCGGAGGATTCATCAACGCCGGGTCAATCTGCGAGCTTTGTCCATCTAGGGAAGGTTGCTGGGTCTGGGGTTGATGCGAGGGATCGGCTGGAATGGGCAAATGCATTCCGGGCGGTGGTGTTCCCGGCACATAGGTTTCATGAGCCGGGGGAGTGACCAGCTGCGGGTTGGTGTGGTGCTGGAGCGCCTTGTAGTAGGTGCTGCTGAACCCCGCCGGATGATGGGAATCGGGCATCAGGCAACCAACAAGGCTCAGTGAAGCCAGGCTCAGTGAGCAGGCGGCGAGCATCACGGCACTGCGTCGACGCGCGTGCTTTCCAACTCGCTGAGGATCGTTGGCGGGATGAGGCATGTGGTCAATGCGTCAGGCGAAGGGAGGTTCGATGTTTTTCGTCACTAGGAACCTCGCGCAGGCTGGCGCGAGTTGTGACGATTCCATCGAAGTTATCGACAAAAGCCGCAGCTCAACTTCGCCGCAATCATCTCGAAGCGGGTGGAGATGGATTGGAGAAACGCCAGCGGCAGAAACCGCCGGTCATGCCGAGCAGGCGGCGAGGGCTTTCGCCGTGAGGGCGATGGCGGCTGTTTCCGTGCGGAGCACATAGCTTCCCAGATGCACAGGGAGCGCTCCCTGAGCAAGCAACCGACTCTCTTCGTCGGGTGTCCAGCCTCCCTCCGGACCGACGAGGATCGTCAGCTGGGTCAGCGGCTCCCGTGATGTTGCAGAGCGGGCATCAATGTTTCCGAGTGGAGGTTCCGCCAGACTGCCGAACCATGTTGGTGTCGAGAGCGGCTGGCTCAGCAGTTCCTTGAGGCTGACCTGCTCCCGAATCTTCATCAGCCAGTCGCGATGGCATTGCTTGCAGGCACTCACCACGGTCTGCCGCAAGCGTTCCAGTTTGCCGTCTCGCGGATCCACCGTGGACCGGGTCGTCGAGAGGGGGATCAATGTCGTGACGCCCAATTCCGTGGCCTTCTCGATCAGCCAGTTGACACGATCTCCCTTCGGCGGCGCGACCATCAAGGTGATCTCGGGCGACGGGGCCGGTGAGGTCTTGATCTCGCCTTTCAACCGGCAATCGACACTTTTGCGACCCGGCGAAGTGACCGTCGCCAGAGCCACATGCCCAACCCCATCGAACAGCGTGAGCTCCTCGCCCGCCTTCATCCTGAGGACATGCAATGCGTGATGGGCTTCCGTTCCTTCCAGCACGACGGTGCCCGTCGCTCGGCTGGACATCAGATCGGGAACAAAGAATCGCGACATGCCAAAAGCTTCCCGCACGGGGGATCAGGATTTTTTACGGAGCTTGAGGATCCGCGGCGTCTGCCCCAGATCCTTCACGACTTCGATGTGCGACCAATGCCCGCTGGCTTCGGCGATCGAGACCAACATGGCGGCCTGCTCCGGCGTGAACTCGAGCAGCATCCATCCGCCGGGCAACAAATGATCCGACCCATGCTCGATGAGCGGCCTCAGACAATCCAGCCCCTCCATGCCGCCGTCCAAGGCGAGATGGGGTTCATGCCGGCGGACATCCGGATCGAGTGTTTCGATCTCGGCTTTCGGAATGTACGGAGGATTCGAAGCGATCACATAGAAGGGGGGCAGGCCCTTGAGTGGATCGAGTAGTGACCCCTGCCTCAGTTCGATGCGTGCCGCCAGGCCATGCCGGTCGATGTTCGACTTGGCCACGGCGAGCGCCTTCTCGCTGAGATCCGTCGCCACCACGCTGGCCGATGGCCATTGCGTGGCGATGGCCACCGCGACACAGCCCGAACCCGTGCAGAGATCGGCGATGCGGACATCCTCCGCCGGCGGCACCGTACCGTCTTCCGCAGGTGGCGGTTTGAGGCACTCGACCACCTGGATCACCAGCGTCTCGGTGTCGGGGCGGGGGATCAACACGTCGCGGGAAACGAAGAACGGCAGGCTGAAGAATTCGCGCTCGCCGACCAGATAGGCGACCGGCTCATGCTGGGCCCGTCGCTGCACCAGATCGCGCATCACACCGCGCACCTCGTCGGAGAGGATTTCGTCGTATTGCGTGTAAAGCTGGATGCGGAGGCATTTGCGGGCATGGGCGAGCAGGACTTCGGCATCGAGTCTCGGCGTGCCGCTACCATGCTTTTTGAGGTGGCCGGTCGTCCATTCCAGGACTTTGCGCACCGTCCAATCACCGGTGTTCCCCGCGTTCCCCGCTGTCGCGTCTGCCACAATGTCTCACTGAAAGGTGTTCCGCACGGATCGGTGCGCCGTTGTCATCTCCCGACCTGAAATCGACCGGGATTCACATCGCCCCGCATGTTCCAACGCATTTGAGCAATACGCCGCGAACTTGCCCAGCCAGCGATGGACAATTCCCTCCCACGATCAGCCCATGCGGTGAGTGCGGGATCGGTTTCATCCCACACAAGAACTTCACATTGGGATGCCAAACTCATGTCGTGCCTTTGCGACAGCAACCACCAAGGATCTGTTTGAGAGTCGTGGCCAATCCATGGATGAACGCATCTCCTTGAGCCGCTGGTGCCCGCCCTGGGTGAAGCATCAGCATGTCGCCCGTTATCGCTGGGCCTGCGGCTTCGCGCGCAACGCGGTGGTTCTCGACGCCGCGTGCGGCACGGGTTATGGCAGCAAGATGCTCAAGACCGATGGCTGTGCCGCTTCCGTGCAGGGGGTCGATCTCTCGGAGGACGCGATCCGCGAGGCCTCCGCACTGCCTCCGATGGAGGGTGTGACGTGGTCTCGGGGAGATGTGACGCGGTTGGAACTTCCCGACGACTCTTTCGATCTCTACGTCTCCTTCGAAACCGTCGAGCATTTACCCGATGACGACGCCTATGTCGCCGAAGCGGCGCGGGTCTTGAAGCCCGACGGCCGCTTCCTCTGTTCGACACCCAACCGTCGATTGTTTCATCCCGGAGCCTCGCTCGAAACCAAACCCCAAAATCCGTTTCACACACGCGAGTACTTGCGGGAAGACTTCCAAGCCCTGTTGAGTCGTCACTTCGGATGCATCGAATGGTATGGCCAGACGCGGTTTTCCGGATGGTATACGAGCGGGCTGTCGCAAGCGGGCCGCTACTCCCGAGTTCTCGGCTTCCGGACGCATCAGGCCACCAAGCTGGCCACATTGTCCCTCGCGGGTGAGTCGACGCACGCCGTCCATCCACTCCCTGAGTCGGGCACCGCGGAGGTGCTGATCGCCTGCTGTTCCTTGCCGAAGACGCCATGAGCGAACCGGATCACCCCGTCGAGCTCCCCTCTCTGCCAGAAGCCAGACCTTGGCTCTCGGTGATCATGCCGGTCTACAACGGGGAGCGTTACTTGCGGGCCGCACTCGAGAGCGTGGCTTGCGAGGCGGCCATGACGAGCGGCCAGTTGCCGATGGAAATCATCGCCGTGGATGACGGCTCGACCGATGCCTCGCCCGCCATCCTCGAAGAGTTTCGTGACCGGCTTCCACTGAAAATCATTCGACAGGCGGCGTCGGGAAGCTGGGTGGGAGCGACCAACGCCGGAATCCGACTGGCGACGGGCCACCACATCGGTTTTCTCCATCAGGACGACCTCTGGCTGCCGGGAAGGCTCCCCGCACTGCGGAATCTGGTGGATGCCTTCCCCGAAGCGGGCTGGTACTTCCATGCCGTCACCTATATCGACGAGGCTGGCAGCACACGGGGCCGTCTGCAGGCTCCGTTGCGTCGGGGACGACACGAACCCCACCGTTTGCTGGCGAAGCTGCTGGTGCAGAATTTCGTGTCGATTCCCTCGCCGATCATCCGCCGGGATGTTGTGCAACGTGCCGGCAAGCTGGATCCCCG
>PNLE01000064.1 GCA_013822855.1 Planctomyces sp. | reverse complement strand
TGCCCCGCCCGCCCCGCCCGCTGGAGCAGCCGGGCGACTCCCTTCGGGCTGCCGATCTGCAACACCTGGTCGACGGGCGAGAAGTCGACCCCCAGATCGAGCGACGACGTGCAGACGACCGCCTTGAGCTTGCCATCCCGCAATCCCTGCTCGACCCAGCGACGGACATCCTGATCGAGCGAACCATGATGCAGCGCCAATTCCCCCGCCCAATCGGGCCGCGCCTTGAGCAGCGCCTGGTACCACAGCTCGGTCTGCGCGCGGGTGTTGGTGAAGACCAGCGTCGATCGGGCGGCGGCGATCCGCTCGACAACCTGCGGCAGTAGTCGAATCCCCAGATGCCCCGCCCACGGGAAACGCTCGATCACGGGCGGAATCATCGATTCGATCTCGTACGACTTGCTCGTCGCCCCATGCACGATCCGCGCTGGCGTCGAGTGGCCGGTCAACACATCGAGAGCATGCTCCAGATTTCCCAGCGTCGCCGAGAGTCCCCACACCTGCACGGCGGGTTGCCATTCCCGCAGCCGGGCCAGGCAGAGTTCGGTTTGCGTCCCCCGTTTGCCGCCGAGGAGTTCATGCCATTCGTCGATGACGACACTCTCCAACCCCGCGAGCTGTTGCCGGGAATCAGCCCGCGCCAGCAGGAGCGACAGGCTTTCGGGAGTGGTGATGAGCGCCGTGGGCAGCCGCTCGCGCTGGTGCCGACGTGTGGTGGCCGAGGTATCGCCGGTTCGTCGTTCCAGCAGCCAGGGGATCTTCAGATCGACCAGAGCCTCCTGCAGCGCCTTCTCGGTGTCAGCCGCCAGCGCTCGCAGCGGCGTCAGCCACAGAACCTTGAGGCCGGGTGATTTCTGGGGAACAGTTTTTCCCTGTGCCAGCAACTGCTGCTGCTCGGCCAGTGCCCGGAGCAGCGGCCCTCCCCAGGCGGCGTAGGTTTTCCCCGTCCCCGTGGTCGCGTGGACCAACCCGCTTTCACCCGCCAGATAGACCCGCCATACCTCCTCCTGAAACGCGAACGGCTGCCACCCCTTGGAGGCGAACCATGCCCGCAACGGGGCCAGCAATGCTGCGGAAGCATCCATCGGCGCAGGGCCGACATCGGTGGCGACATCAGTGCCGGCATCGGCGGCTGGCTTCGGCGTTCGAGGTCTTTTCGCGCGAGGCATCGATCCTGCTTCCCGATGTCCCATCCGCCCGGCCGTCCACCACTCGGGTCTCGAGCGGGAAATTTCCCACTCGGCCCAGACCGTTTGTTCGTAGAATCATTCCGTCGGAACACATGATCGTAGACACCCCGGCCCAACCACACACCCTCGGGAAGTCGTCTTGCGGGATTCAGGGCCTTCGATCACTCTCCCCGGCGACACTCTCCAGAGACATCTTCTTCCCTCGAAGTCCAGCTCACCCATGGCCAGCCGCCAGCCAGCCGCCGCGCGCACCTCCTCGACTCCGCTCGAGCCCGCCGCCGCTGCGCCCCCTCGTGGCAAAGTGGCATCCCGCAGCGGAGCCATGGTCGGCTGGATCCTTTCCGGCTGCCTGCACGTATTGGCCATCCTCCTCCTGATGCTGGTCATCAAGGGGAACGGAGTGGGCCGCGTGGGCTTCGCCGATGGCCCGGAAGGCCCCATCGGGCTGGTGATGGTCGATCCCGATCTCAGCGATGGCGGCGTCACCGACAAGGCCGCCCCCTCGGAACGGGGGATCGGCTTCACACCCCTCCGCCAGCCGGCCGGTGCCACGGGAAGTTCTCGCGAGGTCCTCTCGACCGAACTCCCTCCTGAAACGCCCCCCGTGGCCCTCTCGTTGCCGCGTGCGGGAGCCACCGGCCTCACCTCCTCCGAACCGCGCGACAGCACCACCGCCTTCGCCCCCACGCCCGGTACCGGGCCCACCGGCAGTTCCGGCACGGGAACCAGTGCCGACCTCCGCGACATGATTCAGGGGACGGGGACGCGGCAGCCGGGCGAAGGGCTGGGGGCCGCCATGCCCGGCACCACCTTCATGGGGATCAAAGACCAGGGCAGCCGGGTCGTCTTTGTGATCGACTGCTCGGGGAGCATGACCAACTACAACGCGATGCGTGTCGCCAAGTCGGCCCTCGTCAGCAGCTTGCAGGCGCTCGACACCGGCCAGCAGTTCCAGATCATCTTCTACAACGACTCCTCGACGTTCCTCAAAGGGGCCAACCGCGACGGCAAGGCCGCCCTCTGGTTCGCCACCGAGATCAACAAGACGCTCGCCACCCAGCAAATCAGCGCCATCCAGCCCGATCGCGGTACGCAGCATCTCCCCGCCCTCAAGCTGGCCCTCAAGTTCTCGCCAGAGGTGATCTACTTCCTCACCGACGCCGACGAACCCGAACTGACCTCAATCGAGCGGAAGGAATTGATCCGCCTCAACCAGGGTCGCAGCCGGATCCACACGATCGAATTCGGCCAGGGACCCGAGCTGAACACCGAGAATTTCCTCAAGAAGGTCGCCCGCGAGAACGGCGGCAGCTACCGTTATGAGGACGTGACCCGGTTCAAGACCCGTTAGCCGCCTGTCCTTTCGTCGACCCGCACCCGCATCGAGTCCCCCTCGTGACCAGCAGCCCCACTTCCCGCCGCCCGCTGCTGCTCCTCTTATCATTCGCACTCTCGTCGATCCTGATTCAAAGCCCATCAGTTCTGGCCGTCGATCGCGTCGTCCTCCAGCAACCGGCCACCGGCGGGCAGATTGCCATCACCGGAACGATCATCGACTACACCGGCGAAAGCCTGACGATCCGACCGCGGCAGGGGGGCACCATCTCCCGGCACCTCGCCAGCGATGTCGTCGAAATCAGCACCGATTACCTCCCCGACCACCAACTCGCCATTGATCTTCTGGCGCGGGGCGACTGGAAAGCCGCCCGCGCCCAACTGACGACCGTGCTCGACCAGGAAGATCGGCTGTGGGTCCGCCGGATCATCCTTTCGCAACTCGTGCGGGCCTCCTCCTCGCTCGATGATCCCCTGCCCGCCGGTCGCTACTTCGCGGCTCTGGTCCAAAGCGACCCCCTGACAGTCCATGCCAGCGTCGCCCCGCTCGACTGGATGGATGAAGTCCCCGCCGACGCACTCCACCAGCAGGCCCGGCAATGGCTCAAGGGGCCGCACCGGTTGATCCGGCTGATGGGAGCCAGTTACTTGCTGAGGGACGACGAACTGAGGCCGCAAGCGGTGGCGGAGTTGCAGCAGATCGTCCGTTCGGACGATGTCGCCGCCCGCACGCTAGCCCAGGGCCAGCTTTGGAAGCACCGGCTGAGTGCCCTCGAACTGACCGATGTCGAGGTCGCCCGCTGGGAAGAGACGATCCTCGGTTGGCCGGAAGGATTGCAGCCCGGCCCATGGACGGTGATCGCCCGGGGGTACGAGCATTTCGGCCTGTGGCCGCAGGCCGCCGCCGCCTGGATCCGGCTGCCGGTCACCTTCCCGGAGTCCCCCTCGCTGGCGGCCTACGCGGGCCTCCGGGGGGCGATCGCCTTCCAGGAGGCGGGCCAACTCCCCGCCGCCATCACCATCGCCAGGGAAGTCGCCCACCGCTTCCCCACCACCCGCCACGGCAAAGACGCCGAAAACTGGCTAAAGAACCTCGCCGCGGGGAAGTAGCAAATCAGGATCTGATCAATTGTTCATTTGGATTTAGGCTGTGGAACAGGCTCGTTGGACACTGGCTCCACATCTCGGCAGAGTCGATCCAGCTGATGGGCGATCTGCTGAATTCTTTCGGCGGAAAGTATTCTCCTGTTATCATGAAAAAAGAACCTTCGCGGATTCAGCGGGTTGAAGACGAACACGTGGCTTCTGCCAATTCGGTCTTTAATGAACCACCCCGGGAGTGCAACCATCCCTTCCACTCTCGCTTCAAATCCAACGGCATCCTTCAAGTATTGCCTAAGCCAGTTGACAGCTGTTTCAACTTGCTTTTCGGGGATTGGAACGGAGCGATCGGGAAACCGGAGTCGTCCCTGCTCGTGGTCGACGATCACCTCTGCCTGTGTTTCGCCAGCCTTTAGCTTTCCATACATTTTTGTTTCAACGGCGTAAACACCACTCACAGTCACGACGACGTGATCAATGTTGCCGTAGGTGAAGGGAACATCATGAAAAACCCTGGCACCATCCAGCATGAGCCGATTCAGCTCTTCTGCGACGGCTCGTTCTCCATCGAGTCCATGACGAACCTTCTGGCGTTCGTTCCACGTTTTGGATGTGCGAATAATGACAAAGATTTCAATTGCGACCCATCCTATTAAAAACATCACAGCGATAACCCATGGGAACTCACTGCCTGGTGTTATTGCGAGATGTGTCATAAATGCTGCATACAGGACGATTGGCATCGTTATGCCAACGGATAGATCTGTTTGTAGGTCGTCGGTGAGATCGTTGCTTCTAAGCTGCAACTGATAACCGGGTGGCCGCAGTAGTTCACGAGTGAGTGAGGATTTGCGGTTGAGAAAACCGCGACTTCGACGTTGTCGGAACCCATATACGATGGTGACCATCGAGACGATGAAAATCCCCAAAGGGACAGCCATTGAAACCAGGATTGCTAGAGGTGGCCACATGAGGATCATTTCAAGGGGGGAGGGGGGAGCGGCAGTGCCGCAAGCCGCAACGACAAGGTAGCAGATAACTAATTTAGAGTACCACCCTCAATCGCATTTCGCCATCACGACCGCCTAGGTAGATTCACCACCCACTCCACCGCCTTACTCACCCGTTGCTGGCATGTCGTGGCGTCTACGTAGGGTGCATGAAGTTCCGACGCAATGCACCAGCCATGTGCCAGGCCTGCATACTTCGTGCCATACTTGCAGCTTTGGGCAAGCATGCCTTCGCCATGTTCAACGTGCCATTTAACTTCTGAGATTCGCATTATTCGTTGTGATTTCTCAGTAGTTCCGTATTCTCGATCCAGACAATCAGGTAAGGCTCATCCGCCCCCTTCTCTTCGACTGCCAGTAGAAAGGGCCCATTGAAATCGAACGTTCGTGGGCCAAACCGGGCCGGTTCCTCGCCATCCTCCCCAACGACCTTGATGTTGGCCCAGGAGAGAATTTCCGCCCCGGCTTCATCCAGTTGAAATCCGATGAGCTGCTGATTGGACTGCAATTCATCGTGAATCCCGTTGGTGACTGGCTTTGCAAGTTTCAGACCATTCAGCTCACTGACCGTGTGCTGAAGATGAAACGCAATGACCGGAATTCGTAGCGTATCGTTCATTTCCAATTCATGCCGGAGATCCTTCTGAGGATGCTGTATCCGTTCGCGGACCGATTCCCAGGTTTCCTGGAGCGAGGCTGCTTTTGGCACTCGGGCCAGATACATTAGATCGTCTTGCTCCCCGGTGGTCTTGAGTTGGAGCACAAAGTCGTTGTCACCCGCATCGTAGAGCACTTCAACTTGACCGATTGCGTGTTGCAGGTCACCCGGAGCCACGGCCCTGATCGCGGGATCCGCTGGATCATATCCAAAAGCCACCACCTTCGCCGGTCGATCCTGCGAGTTGAAGGCGAGTGGATTCGACAAGCGGACGAAGCGATGGGCGAAAGGAAGGGACCGTCTTAGATACGCGAAACATGTCAGATAGGTTTTGTTGGGATCAAGAGTCGAACTCCAGGAATTCGCCGTGGAAAGATCGATATTGGGAAATCGCTCAACCAACTGCGATCGAAGAAGCGTCGGCTCCGCTGCTGCGGCATAAAAGGATTTCCCACTCAAGATGCGGTGAGAGAAGGCATTGCGATTGAGTTCTCTTGAAATCGGCGTTTCAGACAGCAGCTCCACTTCTTCAGTCCCCTGCGCTTGGCGCAGCATTTCCCAGGCCGCACGAAAGGTCGCACAGTAAATCTCGTTCTGACCTTGCTCCATGGGAATCGTTGGACACACTCGAATATTGGTTGCGGAAAGGTCTTCAACAGGAGTCAGCGGCGGAAATGGAAGCGTCGGTCGATCCTCCTGTGGATGGAACAGGGGGTGTGTGGCTCCGTTGTTGATACTGAGAATTGAAAAGTAGAGGTCACGATCGATGGATGGAGCGATGGCTCGAACCATTCCATCCATCATGAGATGCTGCCGAACGGGAACAGGCTTGTCCGTCGAAAGCGCCAGTTTCCCCAACTCTTCGAGTGCAATATCCTCCGGCTCCATCCACTCTCGAGTCGATTCCGGCACATTTACGAGATGAATGGTGTTGGAAAGTCCATCATGAACATCAGCCATGCGAATTGCGATCGGCCCCGGCCAGGCCGTCCGTTTGTCAATAGTCGCCAGGTAGGCCGTTCTTCCCGGCGAAGGTTTCGACCAGCCATTCTGGTAGACCTTCGGACAGGCTCCCAGCAATGCTCGATTGTGCGAAGAATCCCAGGACTGGCTGAAGTCATACTTCTGATAGAGTTCATCCTCACCCAAAAACGGGAGAATCAATACCCGCCAGCTATGCAGCTTCTTCCCGGAGGAATCGGTGATGTAAGCTGGCGGAAATGTCTGGTACTTCTCCTGGTATTGATGAAGCGCCATCCCAATTCGCTTCAAGTTCGACACGTCTGCCAGCCGCCGCTGATGCTCCGATCGCTCGGCGAGAGCCACCCAGGCAATCCAGACGAAAATCACCATCAACAAGGCGAAGGCGCATGAATACCACAATCGGCGGGACGTCAAGGATTGTCGCGGAGTCATGATTCGCTCCTTGGGTGTTCAATAAATATTACCCTCTACGAATCGCAACTTGAAAGATCGCGATGGAAGTCACCAAGCCATGCTTGCCCCCAAAAGAGGCAAGCATGGCACACAGGGTGCTATTTCAAACGGGAATGCGGATGGGTCGATCAACCGCCTACTCCACCGCCTCCCCCACCCACTGCTGGAACGTCGTCGCCAGTTCATCCAGGGCGTTTTCATTGGCCAGCGGGATGCGGAGTTGCCAGCGGCCTTGCGCGTCGCGCTCAAGGTAATGTTGCAGACGGCGGCGGATCGCCAGGATCTGGGCCGAGGTCGCGCTGTCGACCATCGTGCCGAACGGAAGCGGCTCGGCCGGTCGTCCGGCGGTGGGAACCGCTTCATCCTCCAACAGCGTTTGAATCTCCGTGCGGAGCGAGTCGGCCGACGATGTCAGCCAGACTTCGTTGATCTCGGCACTCTCGTCGAGGGCGGCCCGCGCGAGTTGCTCCTTCCCCTCGAGCGTCTTGAGCAGTCGCTCCTCGAAGGTCTCCTCGGTGATCAAGACATAGACCTGCACCGGCTTCTCTTGGCCCATGCGGTGGGCCCGCGCGATCCGTTGCGACAGGACGGCCGGATTCCACGGCAGGTCGACGTTCACCACGATCGTCGCCGCCTGCAGGTTGAGGCCCGTCGCGGCGGCGTTGCTGGCCAGGAGCAGCCGCGTCCCCGGATCGTCCTCGAACTGGGTGATGAGGGCCGACCGCTCCCGCTGGGGGACACTCCCGTCGATCCGCACAAAGGGGAGCTGGCGGCTCTCCAGCAGCGGTTCAATCAGGTCGAGCATCCGCGTCCATTCGGAAAAGACGATCGCCTTCTCGAAGTGGCCTTCGAACATCTCGTCGAACATCTCGGCCAGCCGGTCGAGCTTCGACGATTCCCCCACGACCTGATCGTCGACCAGTTCCGGGCTGTCGGCGGCCAGGCGGCAATAGAGCAGTTCCTTCCGCAGCAGCATCAGATCGAGTTCATGGAGGTGCGGCTTCTTGGCGATGCGGGAAACCTGCGCCAGATGCTTGGCATGCACCTGCCGCTGCTGGGGCGTGGGGGCGATGAGAATGTGATGGACGCTGCATGGCGGCAACTGCTGGCGAACCTGTTGCCTTGTTCTCCGCAGGAGGACGGGGGCCAGCCGCTCGCGGAGTTCGTCGAGGTTGCGATACCCCACGAACCGGCCCTTCTGATCGAGCATCCTGTGATGCGAAAAGAAGCGGAACGCGGGCGAGAGCCGACGATCGTCGATGAACTGCATGATCGAGTAGAGGTCGTCCAGCTTATTCTCCAGCGGCGTCCCGGTGAGGACGAACGCGAAGCGCGACCGCAGACTCTTGATCGCCTGCGAGGTCCGCGTCTCCCAGTTCTTGATCCGCTGCCCTTCATCCAGAAGGACGACATCCCAGCGGTGCGACGAGATCGCCGCGTGGTCGCGGAGAACCTGCTCGTAGTTGCAGATGGTGAAGGAGGCCTGGCCGTACTGTTCGCCGCGGGTTTCGGCCGTCCCTCCCACGACCTGCACCTCATGCGGGGTGAACTTGTGGATTTCGCTGCGCCACTGGGCCTTCACGGAAGCGGGGCAGACGATCAGCACCTTCGAAATTTCGATCTCGCGGAAGAGGATCTCGATGGCCGCCAGAGCCTGCACGGTTTTCCCCAGCCCCATTTCATCGGCGAGGATGGCCCGCCCGGCGCAGGCGAGGAACGCGGCTCCTTCGAGCTGATAAGGGAGGAGAGGAGAGGCCAGCAGTTCCGTCCGCCAGGGATGGTTCTCGGCCTCGGTACGGATGGTGTGGGTGATCGCCTCCATCCGCCGCCGGTCGAACGCCTGCTGCAGATACTCCTCGGCATCGGGGAAGATGACGACCGGGACGTTCGCCACGCGGATCTTCGCCAGCGTCTGCACGAGGCGGCTCAGATCGGTGACGGCTGCCCCGCGATACGGTTCGAGGATCGCATCGAGTTCCGCGGGCAGCCCCTCGGGAATCAACAGGCGGACATCCAACCGCTCGCCGTAGGTGAGATGGACGGCGATCTCCCGGGGGACGAACCGCTCGGCCCGGGCCTCGGCGGTGAAGACCCGCTTCACATGCTCCTGCACCCGCAAAAGATGTTTGCAAAGGCCCAGTGTGTTGGCCCGAAAATCGGGGCAGTTGCAGTAGGAATCGCCGGGTTCCATGCCACGCAGGGCCACCCGGTAGGTGCGTCCGCTTTTCTTGCTCGTGACGATGTAGTCGCTCCAGACCGAATCGGGGTGGAGCGGGCGGATCTCCATCGACTCGACGCGGGCCCGCTCCTTTCGGTCGGCGATGGCACGCGTCAGCAGTTCGTCCTCGCTCGGTTCGGGAGCGATCTGCACGAGTTGATCGGCGGTGGGGACCTCCAACCCGAGTTCGATCTTGTGCGTGAGCAGATGCCGGAGTGCCCGGGCCTGATGGGCGCAGCCGTCGCTGCAGGCGGTGCAGGAGAGGCTGATGCCCAAGGGCTGCCGCCGATCGGGCCGCAGCGCCACGACCACCTTGCGCCGGGAGCCTTTGCCGTCGTTTCGCTTTTGGGGGATCATCACGCGGAAGAGGCCATCCGTGAGATAGGCCTGTTCGTCGTCGAGCGTCTCCCCCTCGACCTCCTTGAGGAGCGCTTCCCCCGTGGGGCCGAGGAGTTCCCGGGCGTGGTCCATGGTGAGGGAGGCCAGCCGTTGGGCGAACTCCGGGTTGGACTCAGCAAGACGTTGGCCGCGCGCCATCTCGATTTCCCTGGCAGTTCCTGCTTCCCCTGCGGGCTTCCCCGGCCCATGGAACGACGTGCGTGATTGATGCCGCGCGGCGCCCTGGCCCGATGCCCTCCGGGCACCGATCGCACAGCTTATGCGATCTGTAGCGGTTTCGCAGTCGCCAACGGTTTTGACGGCCCTGTCGTACGTAAGAGTGGGAGCGTTTCTCGCGGTTGGATACGGATGTTGACACGGCTCGACAAGTTGTTCCGCGAATTCAACACGCGACAAATCGACGGATTTCCGGCACGCGTCAATTCCAGTGCTAAAGTTGAACGCCGCCACGTTTGTTGGCGGCAAATGGCACCTCGTGATGCGTCGGCCCAACGTTTGCTGTCAGGAACCTCCATGATTGCTCGCTCGAACGATCGTATACGCAAGGCGGGAAACGTGACGGACGACGCCACCATGAAGGTTGAGCGGTTCTTTAAACGGATGCGAATCGAATCGCACGCCGGACATACCCTGCTGCATATCGGCGAGATGGAAATCTGGGACGGTGCGGACCTCGCCCTCCTGCGGGAAGGCCTCACCCAGATCATCGAGCGCGACCGCGATCGCGACATCGCCGTCGATATGACGTTCGTGAAATACATTCCGAGCGGCTTCTTCGGCATGCTCTTCGACTGGTTCGAGAAGCGGAAGGTGCAGTTCTACCTGCTCAACCCGCAGCCGAACGTCCAGAGCATGCTCTGGTTCCGGCAGTTCTTCGAACAGCAGCCGGGCGGCCTGTGGCGTCTGGAACCCAAGGGCCTCTCCACTCTCCCCGTGATGGACGACGCGGAGATCTCGCTCAGCACTCTGGAAGCCATGGGCTGAGAGACTTCGGAAAACCGCCAGTCCAGTCCAACTGTCTGTTCAGGCGCGATTGTCGCAACCTGATCTTGCGTCCCCAGGGGTGGGTCTGCTACAGCGATGCATGGTTTTGAGGTGGGCGGGCGATTTCCGCCGCTTCAGCACCTCCGGCTGCGATGGATTGCGGCCTGTTTTTTCACCGAATCATCGGTCAAGGATGACCTGTGTCAGACATTTCCACGACCATCGTCATCCCCTGCTACAACGAGGCGATCCGGCTCAAGCCGCTCGCTTTCCTGCAGTTTATCCGCAAAACCGCCGGTGTGCGGCTGCTGCTGGTCAATGATGGCAGCAGCGATGCGACGCTCTCCGTGCTGGAGAATCTGGTGGCGACGGCCCCGGGCCGAATCGAGCTGCTGGATCTTCCCCGCAATCTGGGAAAGGCCGAAGCCGTCCGTCAGGGGGTGCTGGTCGCCTGCCGCGGGGCGGTCGATTTCGTCGGCTACTGGGATGCCGACCTGGCCACACCGCTGACTGCCATCCCCGGCTTTGTCGATGTCCTCGCGCGGATGCCCGCCATCGATCTGGTAATCGGCACGCGACTCAAACTCAAAGGCCGCCAGATCGAGCGGAAGTGGCAGCGTCGGGTGCTGGGCCGGTTGTTCAGCACGGTGGCGTCGCGCGTCCTGGGCGTCTCCCTGCGCGATACGCAGTGCGGCGCGAAGCTGTTCCGCGTGACCCCCGAAATGCGGATGACATTCAGCCGTCCGTTTCTTTCGCGATGGATCTTCGATGTGGAAGTCGTCTCCCGGATGCTCGACTTGAAGCCCGGAGCGGCGGAAGCCCTCTATGAATTTCCCCTCGATGCCTGGCAGGAAGTGGACGGCTCGAAACTGAAGCCCCGCGATTTCCTCAAGGCCATCGGCGAGTTGGCACGGATCGCCTGGACTCGCGGCCAGTTCGAACCCGCCCTCGAGATCGCCCTCTCGGCCGAGGATCTCCGGCGGAACGTGACCGGCCCCGTGGAGAATTCCTCCCGGATCTTCACCGCGAACGAGCGAAAGGCGGCATAGATGTTCGAGGGGAAGATCTCTCGAATTCTGCTGTGGTTTCTTCTGGGACATTTGGTCGTGTGGACTGTCGTCCCCGCGATCATTCAGCCCAATTTGCCTTTGGATTGCATTGAAATGGCCATCTGGGGCCATGAGTGGCAGCTGGGTTACTACAAGCACCCGCCGCTCCCCGCGTGGATCGCCAAGGCGTTCTCGTACCTCAGTGACAACAGCGAGTGGCCGATCTATCTCGCCTCGCAGCTCTGCACGGTCGTCACGATGTGGTCGGTCTGGCGGGTCAGCCGGGTGCTCTTTCCGCCGGCGCTTGCGGCCCTCGCGGTCGTCTCGCTGGAACTCTCGTACTACTACACGCTCACGACACCCGAGTTCAACAACAACATCGTCTCGCGGTGCTGCTGGGCCGTGACGATCAGCTCGCTCTTCTTCGGTATCGCGACCCGCCACCCCCGCCATTGGATGATCGCGGGCCTGGGGTTGGGCCTGGGGATGCTCAGCAAGTACGACACAGTCCTCCTGGCCTTCGCGATTCTGGTCTTCGCCGGTGCGACGAAGGAGGGCCGTTCCTGCTGGAAAACGAGCGGGCCCTGGCTGCTGTTGCTGGTCGCGCTGGGAGTCTTCCTGCCCCACTTCGTCTGGATCGCGGCCAACGATTTCCCCACGTTCCGCTACTTCCTGGAACGTTCGGGAGGGGCTCGCACCTGGTTCGACCATCTCCAGCACCCCGCCAAGTTCTTCGGTGCCCAACTGCTGGCGATCGGGCCATCGATCGTCTCGTGCTGGTGGTGGACCCGCCCCACGGCGAAGACATTCGGCAACGCCAATCTGGAAAGCGAAACGTCCATTCCTTCGCCGACCTTCGAGCTGCGCGACCAGCCATGGGTGCGGAACTATCTGCTGATCGTGACGCTCGTCCCCTGCGCGTTCGTGGTCCTCTTCTCGTTCCTCACCGGGGCCCGCGTGCTCACGATGTGGGGGGCACCGATGTGGACCTTCGCTCCCCTGGCGTTTCTGGTTGTGGTCAAGGCGCGGGAGCTTTCGTGGAAAGAACAACAGTTGTGGCCCGCGTTCATTGCGGTCAGCCTCTCCTTCGTGGCCGTGTTCGCCGGAACGCGGCTCGCTTCACCCCATCTTTCCGGGCATGGCTCGCGGGTCAATTTCCCCGGCGAGCGGCTCGCGCAGGAACTCGATCTGGTCTGGTCGCGTGACCACGCCGGGCAGCCGCCGATCATCGCCGGGCCGTGGTGGACGGCGGGAAACGTCGCCTTCTACCTTCCCGGCCAATCCCGCGTGTATGTCGATCTCGATCCCACGAAAAGCCTCTGGATGAACGACGAGGCCTTCATCCGGCAGGGGGGGATGATCGTCTGGGAAGCCGGCGAGGACACCGAATTTTTTACCGCCCAGGTCAAAGCCCGCTTCCCCAACGCCCGCATCCAGCTCCCCGTCTCGATGAACTGGGATTCGAGCGGCTCCATCGAAGCCCTCACCTTCCATATGGCGATTCTGGACGGAGTGGAATTGATCCCCGATATGAAGATCGGCACTTCGGAATCGTTCAAGAGCGCGTTTCTGGGAACCACCGAGATCGCCCCGGTCTCGCACATGACGGAACTGATGACGGCCGGATGGGCCCAGTTCGATCCCGAGAAGGAATTGCCTCCCGTGGAGCCGCTCACCAGGGAACCGGCGACGCCCGGGCCGGGGGATGAGTGGCTGAGGAACGTCCAGACACTCTTCGAGACTCCCATGCGGGAACCTGTGATCAAGACCCTGTCGCTGGAAACGGCGGCCCCCCGCTAGCTGCGAAGACGGGGCTTATGGCTCGTTCCGCCCTCAAAGTTTGGACTGGAACACCGACCGGAATATGGTGCCGGAGTTCGGCCTCAAAGTGGGGTTGGCCCGATTTCGCCCGCGCTGCTAGACTCGCGCCGGCATCCCTTTCTTCAGGGAAGGAACGTGCCTGATCCATGTCGATCCAAGAACAAATTGTCGGGCCGCAGGCAGTGGATTTCCGAAAGGATTCGGTCAACACGCTGCTTTGCTGTGGAAGGATCCGCGCTCCGATGAACGCGCCTAAAAACTGGTGGGCCACACTTTCGTGTCTGGCCACTCTGATTGCCGCTCCGACTCTGGTCGTCCCCTGTGCGACGGCCCAGGTGCCACCCGGACCCGCAGGTGAAGCCCGCCTCCAGCGACCCGCTCCCAATCAGATGATTGTGGAAGAGTTGCCCGCCGATCTGCTTAAGATTATGCAGGACTGGGAATGGCATTCCGCCAAGATCCAGACTCTCAACGGCAAGCACACCCGTATTGTCTACAACCTCGTCTTCGAAACCGAACGCCGCTCGAACGGGCAGTTTTTCTACGAGCAGCCCGATCATGGGCGGATCGATATGAAGGGGATGGAACCCGGCCGCGATGCTGTTTCCCGAAGGAATGGAAAGTCGGGCCAGCCGTACCGCATCGAGGCGGACAAGCAGGAACGCTGGGTCTGCACGGGCCAAGAAGTCATGCAGATCAACGATACGGAAAAGACCTATGAAATTTACCCTCTGCCGCCGAACATGCAGGGACAGAACATCATCAACGGACCGCTCCCCTTCCTCTTCGGCATGAAGGTTGACGAGGCCAAGCGGCGGTTCAATCTCACGTTGCTGGGTGCTAACGAGAAGCTCGCGAAGATCGAGGTGATTCCCCGATTGCAGATGGATGCCAACAACTACAAGCGAGCGGTCATCATGCTCGATCTCCAGACCTATCTTCCCAGCGCCGTCCAACTCGTGGATCCGGCTGGGACTCTCGAAACCGTCTACGTCTTCTCGGAACTGCAGCCCAACCACGCCGGTATCAAGGCCACGATCGCCAACATGTGGGGTCGCGATCCCTTCAAGCCGGCACTCAATGGTTACAAGATTGTGCAGGCCCCCAAGGTCGATGCCGAACTGGTTCCTGCCAGCAACCAGCAGCCCGCGCCCACGACTCCCGGTGCCCGCCAGAGCAGCAACTCCGGCTTCCCCCGCAACTGATCTTCGCCCCGGCGAGCAATGGATGTGAACCCATTGTTTCCGGCTTTGTATTGAAGATGCCGTGGGAAGACCTCATATTCATGGCCAGCGGATGTGGGACGGGCGTGCCCGAAATGGTTGGCACGCCCCGCCAGCCAACGCGGGATGAAACAGCGGGTTGATACCCGCTGCTCGCTTTGCCTGTCCGAACGCAGGGAGGTCGTTGCCAATGTCGGTTCCGGTTTGCCAGATGTGGACGATCGCCAGCTATGTCCTCGGGCAACGCCTCAAGGGGAACAAACGCTATCCCCTCGTCTTGATGCTCGAGCCCCTTTTCCGCTGCAACCTCGCCTGTGCGGGTTGCGGCAAGATCCAGCACCCGGTTGACATCCTGCGGAAAAACCTCTCCCCCGAGGAATGCTTCGCCGCCGCCGATGAATGCGGCGCCCCCGTCATCTCGATCCCCGGCGGCGAGCCGCTGCTCCACCCGCAGATCGAGGAAATCGTCGCGGGCCTCGTCGCCCGCAAGAAGTTCGTCTACCTCTGCACGAACGCGATCCTGCTCGAGAAGCACCTCCACAAGTTCAAACCCAGTCCCTACCTCACCTTCTCGATCCATCTCGACGGCCCGAAGGAAGAGCACGACTTCGCCGTCTGCCGCGACGGGGTCTACGAGGTCGCCATCGCCGCCATCAAGACCGCCATCGCCAAGGGCTACCGCGTCACGACGAACACGACGGTCTACAACAACGCCCAGCCGGAAGCCCTCCGCGAGATGTTCGACACCCTGGCCGATCTCGGCGTTGAAGGGATGATGCTCTCCCCCGGCTACCAATACGAAAAAGCCCCCATCCAGACATTGTTCCTGCAAAAGCAGCAGACGATCTCGCTCTTCCGCCAGTTGTTCGCCAACGCGAAGCGCCGCTGGAAGTTCAACCTTTCCCCCTTGTTCGTCGAGTTCCTCCAAGGGGCGTGGAACCTGGAATGCACCCCCTGGGGGAGCCCGACCTACAACCTCTTCGGCTGGCAGAAGCCCTGTTACCTGATGAACGAAGGCTATGTCGGTTCGTTCAAGGAACTGATGGAAACCACGAACTGGCCCGAGTACGGGCAGGCGAGCGGCAACCCCAAGTGCGCCAACTGCATGGTCCACTGCGGCTACGAGCCGACCGCCGTCGCCGCCACATTCGGCAGTTGGAAGGGACTCTACGCGACCGCCGTCCGCACATTCCTCGGCCCGCGCCAGAAGAACCTGCCACCCCTCGAAGAACCGCAGCCCGCGAGTCGCGCCGGCTTGGAGCTGAACGTCATCGAAGCGCCCGCAGGCCAGATGGCCTGCGGCATGTCGGCGTCCGGGTCGTCATGCACATCCGACACGGGCTGTGCCACAAATAAGAACCTCGTGCAACTCGCTCCGCACATCGCGATGACATCCGGAGTCATGTCGCCAAAAGTCGCGAGCGATGAAGTCGAAGAGTCTGCGGCAGTCGCCCTTCATTAGTGCTGGGCTTTCCCGTCATGCCCCTGATTCCCCTTTCCGATCTGCAAGACGCCCGGCTCGATGTCTACCGCGATGTCAAACGCCAGGGGGTGATGCGGAATGGCCGCTACTTCATTGTCGAAGGGGTTCGCACGGTCGAACGCCTGCTGGCGAGCCGCTTCGAGACGGAGTCGCTCTTGCTGGCGGAAGAGCGCGTGAGCCATTGGGAAGGCCGCCTGCCTCCCGAGTTGCCGGTCTATGTGCTGCCAACAGCGTTGGCATCGCAGCTCATCGGCTTCCATCTCCATGTGGGCGTGATGGCCTGCGGCCTACGGCAACGGACATCGTCCCTCGAAGCGTTACTGGGGTTGCCGGAGCCGCCCTCATCTTTTGGGGACGGGTGGCGGGCGGCGCACCGCGACAGCGGAAGCCCCCGGATGCCCAATGCCAACATGCGGGAAACGGGGGCAGCCGAAGACGGCAGTCCCCGCCACCCGGCTGGCGGCATCGCGGTGAAAGCGCTTCCCGAAAAGATGCTGCTGGTCGTCTGCCCCAACTGCGACAATCCGGAGAACCTCGGTGCGATCATCCGCATTGCCAGCGCGTTCCGGGCAGACGGCTTGTTGCTGGGCGATGCCTGCTGCGATCCGTTTTCCCGCCGAGTCATCCGGGTATCGATGGGGAACATTTTCCAATTCGCCATCCGCGAAAGCCGCGATCTGGCTGTCGATTTGAATCGACTTCGCCAAGAGTTCGGCTTCGAGACCATGGGAACCGTCTTGAGCGAAGCGGCCCTCCCGCTCAAAACGATCCGGCGGCCTCGTCGGCTGGCGCTGTTGCTGGGGAACGAGGCGGAGGGCCTCACACAGGAATGGCTGGATCTGTGCGACCAACTGGTGACGATCCCCATGCCGCCGGATGTCGATAGCCTCAACGTGGCGGTGGCGGCGGGAATCTTCTTGCACCAGTTCTCGGAGTGATTCGCCGCCGGGCATGACCTGCTGTGTGCCATGCTTGCAGCTTTGGGCAAGCATGCCTTCGCCACATTCAACGCGCTGTTTCAAGTTGCGATTCGTATCAAAAGCCGCAAGGCACGCACCCCGAAGTTTCGGAGAGCGTGCCTTGGGTATTCAAGATCGTCCGCGGTTTGCCGGACGAATCAATTAGCGGAGAAGCTGGGCGATCGTGCTCGGACCCTGGTTGGCGATCGAGAGAACCGAGATACCAGCCTGGACGAGCACCTGGGCCTTCTGGAGGTTGGCCGTTTCGGCGGCGAAGTCGGTGTCGACGATCTCGCTGCGGGCGGCGGAGATGTTCTCAAGGGCCACGCCCAAGGTCGAGATGTTGGTGTCGATCACGTTCGACTGCACGGCACCGATCTGCGACCGGAGTGTCGTGACGCGTTCGAGCGATTCATCGATGATGCTGGTGAGATCTTCGTACGAGATCTTGGGACCGGAACCATCGAGGCTCTTGCGGACGTCTTCGAGGCTCTTGCCGCCACCCGAACCGAGTTCGGAGAGCTTGCCGGTGATGCCACCGAGCCGCGAGGTGTTGACCGCTTCGATCCCCAGACCGATCTGGCCGGCCGAAGTCGCTTGTTCGCCGATCTGGAACAGGGCTCCACCACCGACGATGTTGAGAGTGGCTGTCGCGTCGATCTCGTTGGAGTCGACGGAGAAGGTCAGCGAGGCGGCGACGCTGGCGGTGCGGAAGCTGGCCTTGAGGCCATCCCCACGGGCCGCCTGGCCGTTGATCGTCACTGCGATGTCGGTGCCGAAATCGCGGGTCGTGTAGGTCGTGTCGTTCTTGCCGGTGGTCTGGAAACTGCCGGAGAGCGAGGTGATATTGACCTTGGCCTGAGAGCCGTATTCAGAGCTTTCGAGGATGATATCGCCGTTGGTGAGATCCAGCGCGGTGCTGGTCACGTCGTCGGCGAGGGAGGTCGCGTCACCACGGGTCGAGGCGAGCAGGATCGCCGAGGCGTCTTCGTCGTCGTTGATGAGCGTGGCGATATCGGCGAGCGAGGAGAGGACGACACCGTTGGCGTCCGTCGCGGCGGTGATGGTGATGACCTGGTTGCCGTCGTTGTCGGCGGCACCCACGACGACCCCCGCCGTCTGGCTGTTGCCGGTGGCATCGACGACTACGCTGAGCGAGCCGTTCGAACCGACGGTGCGGTTGTCACCGAGTCGCAGCACACCTTGATCGACACCACCGGTCAGCGTTGTGGCGGCGGTGGCGACTTGAGCCGTCGTACCGTCGCCACTGTAAGACGCCGTCACCAGCGAACTGGCTGTTTCATCAGCGGCGATCACGGTGGCGACGTCGATCGCACGTCCGATCACGGCCCCGTTGTTGTCGGTGCCGAGGCTGACGGTGATCGTCTTGTTGGTCGTGCCCGTGACCGCGACGCTCGTGCCTTGGTTGAAGCCACCAGCGGAAACATAGGCGACCGAGACCGTTCCCCCGAGGGAGGCGTTGGTTCCGAGTTCGTCGGTTCGGCGGGCGTCGGTGAAGGTGACCACACCGTTCGCACCCGCGCCAATCGTCGTGGTGTTGGCCACGGCGTCGACGGTCAGCTCGAAGCCACCGACCACAGTAGCCTTCACACCAGTTGTGTCGGCGACGTCGTTGATGGCGTCGGCGATGTTGCTCACCGTGCTGCTGCCACCCAGCGAGATGGCTTGGTTGCCCGAAGATCCGCCAATCTCAACCGTGGCGGCCGAAGTCAGGGCACCACCGCTGTATCGCAGCGAAGCCTTCTCGGCGGCGCTGTTAACAGTCGCATTGAGGGCGATGTTGGTGCGGGAACCGAAGACGGCCTGATTGACCTGGAAGTCGCTGAACTTGTTGAGGTCGCCGACCGAGACCGACGTCTGGAAGCCTTTGCTGCCGTCGATCAGTTTGTCGCCGGCGAACGTCGTGTTGGACGAGATGCGGTTGATGGCCGACAGGATTTCGTCAATTTCGCCTTGGTTGGCGGTTGTTTCGCTGGAGGAGAGGGCACCGACGTTGAGGCCTTCCTGAACCAGGCCGCGCAGCTTGTTGAGCTGCCCGCTGATTTCGCCCAGGGCGGCGTCGGCGGTGGACAGGACGTTGTTGGCCCGGTTGCTGTTCGAGATCGACTTCTCGATCGTCGTGACTTGCAGCTTGAGGCGTTCGCCGGCGAAGAGTCCGGCGGGGTTGTCGCGACCGGCGCCGACCTTAACACCTGTCGACAACCGGGTCAGCGCGGAGTTCTGCTGACTGGTCGCCTTCTGCAGGTTGCGCAGGCCGCGCAGCGCGTCAATGTTCGTGTTGATTCTCGTCATCGCACAATGCCTTTCGGGGGTTGAGAGCGCTCCGTCGTATGCATGGCCCGCCGTGCGCGATGTGAAAGTGCGCCTGCGCGGTCGTCCTGTTGAACACAATGTCTTACTTCTGGCTTCGTCCGGAACTTCCTGCCGAATGCAGTTTCGATCGGTGGCCGCTCATAACCCCAACAGCCGTGCTGCACGGGAATTCGAGAGCGATCCGCATCGTCGTCACAGCCCGAACCAGGCCAGGACGTTGACTCCGAGCGAAGTCCTGCACGAACGGAAGAACCGGCAGAGTTTGCCGCAAGTACGAAGAAACCCTAGTTCACGTTTCGCCACACAGCCGGGCGGAGTGTCGATTTTCTTCAACAACTTGTTGATTGCGGGGAACACTGCGATCGATGAGCGACACCGCTGGCGTGGGCCCGATCCCCGCTCAACGACTCACCGGGGCGAAGCGGCGAACGACTTCCCGCGCGCTCCGCAGGCCGTCGACCGCCGCGCTCACGATTCCGCCCGCATAACCGGCCCCTTCGCCCACGGGATACAGCCCCGGCATTCCCGGTGCTTCCCGCGTCACGCGGTCGCGGTCGATCCGCACCGGCGAACTCCCCCGCATCTCGGGGCCGACCAGCACGGCATTCTTCATAAAGTTGCCGTGGAACTTGGCATCCATCAGCGGCAGGCTCTTACGGATCGCCTGCGCGATCACGGGAGGAAGCACCAGATCGAGCGCCAACGGCTTCACGCCTCGCTCGTAGGAGCATTCGATCCGCTCCGTCTCCACCGGCGATCTGGCTTCCACAAAGTCCTTCGCCCGCTGGATCGGGCAGGCATAGGTTCCGCCCAGAAGTCGATACGCCGCCGATTCGTACTCCCTCTGCAGATGGACACCTGCCAGCGGATGCGACGAACCGAACTCGCTGGTTTCGAGTGTCACCACAATGCCGCTGTTGGCGAAAGGAGTGTCGTGGCGGCTGTTGCTCATCCCGTTCGAGCAGAACATCCCCGGCTCGGAAACACTGGGAATGATGATCCCCCCCGCGCACATGCAAAAGGTGAAGACATCGCGCGTCGAACGGGCCTGGAGCGTGTAATCCGCCGCTCCCAGCATCTCCAGATACTCGGGCCGGCCATACTTGTGCTTGTTGACCTGCTCCTGCGGCTGCTCGATCCGCACACCCAGCTGAAAGGCCTTCTGCTGAATGGGAACGCCCTGCTCCAAGAGCAGTTCGTAGGTGTCGCGGGCACTGTGCCCGATCGCCAGGACGACCACGTTCGAGAACATCGGCCCGCTGGAAGTCTCGATTCCCGCGACCTGCCCATCCTTCAGGATCAACCCTTCAAACCGGCAGTCGAACCGGTATTCACCACCCAGTGCCTCGATCTTCCTGCGGAAGTTGCGGCAGATCATGGGAAGCTTGTTGCTCCCCAGATGGGGCCGGTTCTCGTAGACGATCGAGTCGCGACCGCCGCATTCGACAAACCGCCGCAGCACCCAATCGACATCCGGCCCCTCCATGCGGCACGTCAGTTTGCCGTCGCTGAAGCAGCCCGCCCCCCCTTCACCGAAGAGATAATTGTTCTCCCGGTCGAATTCACCGCCGCGATCGAACTCCCTCACGGCGGGAACGCGCTCCTTCACCGCCTTGCCGCGTTCGATGACGATCGGGCAGTACCCCTTCGTCGCCAGATAATGGGCGGCCAGCAAGCCCGCCGGCCCCGACCCCACGACGATCGGCCGTCCCTCAAGTCCCCGCCCGCCCGATCCCGGATCGTCGAACACGGGTGGCTCGAAGAACATCAGTTCCGGCCCCAGGCGTTTCTTGAGCGCCTTGGAGTGGGCCAGCTCCTCCGCCACATCGACTGAGGCGGTGTAAACGAAGTGCAGCTCATCCCGCTTGCGCGCATCGAGGCTGCGCTTGAGGATGCGATACCGGGCCAACGCCTCGCGGGGCAGGCCCGTCGCGCGGGCGAGATAGCCGGGAAGTTCGGACTCTGGGGTTCCGAGCGGCAGACGGAGATTGGCGATTTTCAGTGGCATGATGCTTTGGCAAACTGTGCGAACGAGCTATGTCCGGACGAACCGCAATATCGCAGTTCCCCGACGGCGACACAAGCCGCCCGAAATCCGTCGCAAACCCCTTGGCCCAAAGAGCAATCTCCCATGTCGAAAACGCCACGACCCAAGGCTCCGCTGACGGGTGTGCTCCCTACCGCCAAACCTGCCCGCCGACGATCGGAAGTCACACCGGCGACGCTGGCCGCGCTGGAGGCCGGAACCCTGGCGACGCGCAACCTCGTCGAATGGCTGGCGCTCGATCTGCACCGGCTCTTCGAGAATGTACTCATCGATCTGAAGCTCGACACGCACGACGCGGTCATCGAAGAGGCCGAACCGTTGCGCGAACTGGGGATCATGCAGCGCGTCAACCGTCTGGGAAGTCTGCTGCACCAGCATCTCAGCGATCACCCCGAGCTGCCGGGGATCATGGAAAAGCTGTCGCGGCATCCCTCCGACACGGTGCGCATCTGGGCCATTTCCCTCTCGCAAGGCTCGCCCCGCCTGATACTTCGGCAACGGCTGGCGGCGATCCGGCCCTTCGCCGACGACGAACATTTCGGCGTCCGCGAATGCGCCTGGATGGCGGTGCGACCGGCCCTCGTCGCCGACATGCACCAGGCCGTTACCCGGCTGACACCCTGGGCACGCGACCCGGCGGCCAATATCCGGCGGTTCGCGATCGAAGCGATCCGTCCGTGCGGCGTCTGGTGTGCCCACGCCCCCATCCTGAAAACCACACCGGAGCTCGCGCTCCCGGTTCTTGAAGCACTTCGCGGCGACAAGGCGCGCTACGTGCAACTTTCCGTCGCGAACTGGCTCAACGACAGCAGCAAATCCCAGCCGGAGTTCGTCACCCGCCTCTGCCAGCGTTGGCTTAAGGAATCACCTACAACCGAAACCAAATGGATCGTCCATCACGCACTGCGAACACTGAGAAAACGCGAAGTGGGGAGTTGATGGTTGGGAGTTGATCGCCGGGAACTGAAGGCGGCACATTTCACATCGAGCAACCCGCCCGAGGGTGCCGAATGCCGATTCGACGGGGTGCCACTGCTGGCTCGCCAGCAGTGCTCCTCCCACCAGCCCAAAAAATTCCCAGTACCTGTCAGCACAAAGTCAGGGTACGCACTGGCACAGGCTTATTGACAACCCTACGCCGCACCACAAAGCTGAACCCATTCACATAATCCGGTGGTTGAGTATCTGTTAGAACTCGGCGGTACAAGGCCACAGCGTCGTGATCTCCGTTTCGCTCCGCGACTTTGCAGCCACCGGGCGATTTGGTCCCGTAGAACTTGGA
>PNLE01000063.1 GCA_013822855.1 Planctomyces sp. | reverse complement strand
GGGCGGAAAGATGCACTCCCGCTCGATCGAGTTCGCCAAGAAGTACCGAGTGCCGCTGTTGGTGCGGCCCTCGTTCTCGGATGGTGAAGGAACGCTGATCGCCCCGCAACTGGAAACGGAATCGGCTGTCGTCTCGGGGATCGCGCTCGTCAAGAAGGAGGCGATCGTCCATCTGCGGAACATTCCCGATCGTCCGGGTGTCCTCTCGACGGTGTTCCACTGCATGGCCAGCCGGCGGATCCCGATCGACATGGTGATCCAGGACATCGCCGACGGCGGGGTGGCGAACGTCTCGTTCACCGTCCCCCAGGACGACCTGGCCGACACGCTCACGGCCGCCGGCGAAGCGGTGGAGCGGTTGGGGGCGGGGGATGTCGGCAGCAGCACGAACCTGGCGAAGCTGAGTGTCGTGGGGGCCGGAATGCGGGCCCATACGGGGGTCGCGGCGCAGCTCTTCCAATCGCTCGCCGACGCGAATGTCAGCATCCGGATGATCACCACCAGCGAGATCAAGATCTCGGTGCTGGTCAACCGCGACCAGTCGCAGGAGGCGCTCGACGCGGTCCATCTGGGCTTCTCGCTCCATCTCAACAACTCTCCGCAGCCGCAGATCGGCTTCCGGCAGATCGACCCCGAGAGGCATCGGGACGGGATCTCGCGCGACGAGCTGGAGCGGGACGTCGTCCGCCGGTTGCAGAGCATGGAGGACATCGTCGTCAGCGATGTGCATCTCGACACGGCCCAGTCGCGGATCACGGTCCGCAACGTGGCCGACCGGCCCGGCGTGGCCGCCGAGGTGTTCAAGGCGGTGGCGGAAGGGGGCGTGATGGTCGATATGATCGTCCAGAACGTGGGTCAGGACCAGCGGGCGGATCTGTCGTTCACCGTCCCCCGTCCCGACCTCGAGCGCTGCCTGCTGCTGATGCGGGAACTGCTCGAGCCGTGGCCCGAGACTTCGCTCCATTTCGACAAGGATATCGCCCTCCTGGCGGTGATCGGCATCGGCCTGCGGAGCCATACGGGCGTGGGCGAAAAGATGTTCACGGCCCTCGCCGAGAGCGGCATCAACGTGCAGATGGTCAACACGAGCGAGATCCGGATCAGCGTGGTCGTGGGGACGGGGGAAGCCGAGAAGGCTTATGCGACCCTGAACCGTGTGTTCAAGCTGAATGGTGCGCAGTAGCCGACACAATTCGGGGGCTTCCGCTATCGCGGTGCGTCCCCGCCACCCATTACTTGCTGTGCATTCGGCGGCGAATGGCAGTGATTTCGTTCCTGAAGCATGTCGTGCGGAGGGTGGGGCTTCTTGTGGCCGTGGCTGCGCACGGCCACCCGGCCACGAGTTGGCCGGGCCACCCTGTGCGCAGTAGCCGACACAATTCGGGGGCTTCCGCTATCGCGGTGCGTCCCCGCCACCCATTCGTCAACACGAGGGCGTGCCGGGCATTTTTGATTAGCGGATCGATTTGATCAGCGAGCGGCGGTTCAGGTAGCTGATCAGGGTTTCGGCAGCGGATTCGCTAGTGTCGAGCGGGACGCGTTCGATCCGGTTGCGGAGGCACATTTCTTCGAACTGCGTCTGATACTGGCGGAGGGCGGCGAGGTATTCCCGGCGGACGTCCTCCGTTTGCGTCAGGTATTCGTCGGCGACTTCGACCCCCTTGAACTTCACCATGCCGGAGAAGTCGAAGGTGAGTTCGTCGTGGTGCATCACGTGGAAGAGGACGACCTCGTGGTGGTTGTAGCGCATCCGCTGCAGCACGGGTTCGAGGGCCTCGATGTCGGTCAGGAAGTCGCTGAAGATCATGACGATCTCGCGGCGGGCGAAGCGGCCGTTGAGTTCCGAGAGGCAGCCGGGCATGTCGGTCTTCTCAACGGCGTCGCACTCGTCGAAATGCCGGGCCATCTTGATGATCTGCGACATCGAGTTGCCGGCGGGGATCGAGCCGCGGACGCGGTCGTCGAACGTGGCGAGCGAGACCTTGTCGTTCTGCTTGACGATCGAATATCCCAGCGTGGTGGCGAGCTCAGCCGCGTAGGCCAGCTTTTGACGGCGGCCTTCGCCGTAGCGCATGGAGGCGCTGATGTCGAGTACGAGGTGGGCGACGAAGTTCGTCTCCATCTCGTACTGCTTGATGAAGTAGCGGTCCCGCTTGTAGTAGAGCCGCCAGTCGATGTGGCGGGGATCGTCGCCGATGACGTATTCGCGATGGTTCGCGAACTCGACGGCGAAGCCCGAGAGGGGCGATTTGTGCGCGCCGGCAAGGTTCCCGAGGACCATGCCGCGCGGCTCGATCGTACGATCGGCCACGCGGCTGAGGGTTTCGGGGTCGAGGTATCGGGAGAGCAGACTGCCAGCCATGCCGGAGTTTCCTGAACGATCGGAGCGGGCTCAACCGGAGCCGGCGGAAAGCTTGAAGGGGATTAGACTGCGATGGCGGCCGGTTTGGCATATTTGCGGTCGCCGGGGATCTCCTCCAGAAGCATGTCGATGAGGCGGTCGCTGTTGACATCGGCGGCCTGGGCGGCGTAGTTCGGGGCGATGCGATGCCTGAGGGCGCCGCGGGCGACGGCCTGGACATCGGCGGTTGTCGCGTGGTAGCGGCCGTAGAGGACGGCGCGGGCCTTGGCGCAAGTGACCAGCGTGATCACGCCGCGGGGACCGGCCCCCCAGTTGACCCACTTGTTCACGAAGTCGCGGGCTTCCTCCGAGCCGGGGCGGGAGCCGCGAACCAAAGCCCAGGCGTAGCCCAGCACCTGATCGCTGACGGGGACGCGGGTGACCAGCTTCTGGAACTCGACGATGTCGGCGGCGGTGAGGACGGGTTCGATGACGCCCATTTCGCCGGAGGTGACCCGCCGGGCGACCTCCCATTCATCGGCGGCACTGGGGTAATCGACGCGGATGTGGAGCAGGAAGCGGTCCAGCTGGGCTTCCGGGAGGGGATAGGTTCCTTCCTGCTCCAGCGGGTTCTGGGTCGCCAGGACGAAGAAGGGGTTCGGGAGCTTGTGGACCTTTCCGCCCGCCGAGACCTGCCGCTCCTGCATCGCCTCGAGCATGGCGGCCTGGGTCTTGGGAGGGGTGCGGTTGATCTCATCCGCGAGGATCATGTTGGCGAACAACGGCCCGGGGAGGAAGCGGTATTCGCGTTCCCGCGTCTGCAGATTCTCCTGGATGATGTCGGTTCCGGAGACATCGCTGGGCATGAGGTCTGGGGTGAACTGGATCCGTTTGAAGGAGAGATGCAGGGCCTGGGCCAGCGAACTGACGAGGAGCGTCTTCGCCAGGCCGGGGACCCCTTCGAGGAGGGCGTGGCCCCGGGCGAAAATCGCCACAAGGACCTGTTCGATGACATCCCCCTGCCCCACGATCACCTTGGAGAGTTCGTCGCGCAGGCGGTTGTAGGATTGTTCGCACTTCTGGACGGAGGCCAGGTCTTCCTGGGAATGCTGATCGGTCATGGAGAAATTCCTTCGTGGAGCTGGACGCGAATTGCGGATGGGGCGAAAGATCGAGGCGGGGTTCAATCCACGCTTTCGAAGTACCGCTTGAGTTTTTCCTCGTAGGCCCTGGGAGGGCGCTGCTGGCTGTTGGCGCGGATGGCACCGCGCAGTTCGGGGGGGAGCTTGGCGAACCACGGCTGTTGTTCGACAGCTCGGGCACCGCCGTTGGCATCGCCGCCGGCCCCTTTGGCGAGCGGATTGGGAGGTGTCTTCGAAGGATCCTGGGGATCGGCACCGGCGGTTTTGAGGCCCTTGTTCTCGGCCCCCGGCCCCTGTTGCACGCCCTGCTCGGCACTGGATTCCGCGGAGCTGGCCGACGAGGCGGCGTCGGACATGGCTTTCGCATCCGGCGCGGGTGTCCCCGCGGCTTCCGTGGCGGCCTGGGCCAGCGCGCTTTCACTGCCGGCGGCGGCGCCATCGGCGGGGGCGGCGAGGTCGGCCAGAGCCGCATCGAGGGCAGCCTGGGCCGCACTTCCGGCCATCATGCGGGCGGTGGTTTCCGGCGATGAGGGAACAAAATCGGTGCCGAGATCATTGGGAAATGCACCGCCGGGTGGTACCGCCGGAGCGTCTTCCGCAGAAGCCCCCTTTCCGGCCGCGCCGGGAGCGTTGGGAGTGGGGGGATTGGGGCTGCTTCCCGTCGGTGAGGAACCGGGAGCACCGCTGGCAGCGGATGGTTCGCCGGTGGCAGGATCCTTGGGTTCGCCAGCACTTGGAGGGGTGTCTCCCGATGCGGGTGAGGAGGACGCAGCAGGCGTCGGGAGGCCGCCGGAGAACTCTCCGGCCGATTTGAGGGCCTCCTTGAGCTGGGGATTTCCCACGGCCTGTTGTCCCGAGAGTTGAGCGACGGCTTGACCGGTCGCCTTCTGGGCCTGGGCGAATTGCTGGGTCGCCTTGGCGAGTTCACCGACGTTCATGGCGGGCGTGTTCGCCGCCGGGTTGGCGGGGGCATTCGCGAGATTCCGCTGGGCGGCGATTTGTTCGGCGGCGGCCTGCTGGGCCTTGGCCTGATCGGCGATCGCGCGGGCCATGGCGGCTTCCTGGCGCAACTGATCTTCGGCGGCAGCGAGATTGGCGGCGGCCCGTGCGAGGTTCGTCTCCAACGCATCCCGCGCCTGGGACAAACCGGCCGCCGACGGCGCGTCCATCGGAGAGGTTGCCTTTCCGGAAGCCGCTGGATCTTTGGAGGCTGGTTGGGCATCACCCGGCTGAGAGGAGGCCTGGGCCGCTTCGGATGGAGCGGCTGCCTCCGTGTTTTTGGATGCTCCGGAGGGAGCGGTCGGGGACGGCATCTCTCCGGCTTTGGCACCGGTCTGTGAGGGATTCGGTGCATCTGAAGAAGCCGGGGCATCTGAAGAAGCAGGAGTCTCGGCGGCGGAGGCCAGAGCGGCCGCGGCGGCTTCGTCGATCGCGGCCGCCTGGGCGGTCAAATCGCGGGCCTGTGCGGCAGCGCTGGCAAGACGATCGGCCTGTTCCATGGTGGCTTCGCGCATAGCGGCTTTCAAAGATTCGCGGGCCTTCCCCAAAGCGGCCAGCGCCTCCTCTTGACCAACTGCGGCGGCGGGCTGGTTCCCTTCCGCCAGCTTCTCCGCAGCCTGCGAACCGGCCTCACGGGCCGTGTCGAGAGCGGCGTTGACCTGCTCGGAAGCATCGGATGGCTGATCCATCGATGCCGTTGCCTGCTTGGCGGCCTTGGCAGCCGCTTGAATGGCCGCGTTGGCGGCTTCCTGCTTCTGAGCCATGGATGAATCGCTGGTCTGGGAAGGCTGCGCGGCCAGGGCCTCGGCCCGGGCGCCGACTTCCGCCTGGGCTTCGTTCAACTTCTCGCTGGCGATCTCTTGGGCTTTTTCCGCCGCCTGGGCTTTGCCGGAAGCGAGTTCCTTGGCTGCCGTCTCGGCGACGGCGGCGGCCTGCGCCAAAGCCTCGCGAAGTTTATTCTCTTGGGGAAGCTCGCGGGAGGTTCGATCGGCGGCGGCCTTGAGCCGATCGGCGATTTCCTGCTGGCGGGCGGCTTGCTCCACGCGATCGGTGGCTGTCATGGCGGGAGGCTGATCTCCCTTGGCCGCTTCGGGTGCCTTCGAGGCGGGGTTCTCCTTCTGGGCGGCCGACTGGGCCTCGGCGAGTTGGGCGAGGCCCTTCTCGATCGAACTCGCGGTGGCCGCCTCGGGCTTGCCGCTGGCCTTGAGCTGGGCTTCGATCGCCTGATCGATGGCTTCCTTCGCCTGGGCCACATCGCCCACGGACTCCGAACGGGCCTCCATCTCGCGGGCGAGGGTCTCTTCCGTCTTTTCCTTCACACCGGCGGCCTGGTCGGCCTGGGCGTCGCTCGCATTGGCCAAAGCCTCGGCCTTGGCGGCCACTTCGGCCCGCACAGCCTTCGCGGCCTCGGCCAGTTTTTCCGCAGCAGCTTCGGCAGCCTTCATCGCGGATTCCACTTTTTTCGATTCGGGGGGAGAAGTCTTCTCTGTCTGGCCAGCTTCAGTGAATTCCCGGGCGGCTTCGTTGGCGGCGGCGGTGGCTTTCTCCAAGGCGGCTTTCGATGCGGGACTGGTCTCGCTGACGGCAGCTTCAATCGACTGGACGACCTCGGCGACATTCTTCGCCCGCTCGGCTAGATCCTGGGTCGTCTTTTGCTCTGAAGTCTCCGCATCCGGTGGTGTGGCTGGATTGGCAAGTGCGGCGGCTTGATGGGCGACTTCCCGTTCCTCTGCCGCTGCCCGTTCGAGAACTTCGGCGGCGCGGGCCAACTCGCCGATCTCCAACGCCGCCGCTTTCCTCTCGGCGGAACGGCGTTCCCGTTGCAGCGTGGCTTTGGCCAATTCGAGGGCTTCCCGTGCCTCGGCGAGTTCCTCCGCCTTCATTTCCTGCGGAGAGTCGGCGGCAGCCTCGGTCGCTTCCGCCGCCATTTCGATGGCGGTCTCGGCGTTCTTGGGGAGGTCGTCCAGCTTGTCCGCTTCCGCCACCTTGTCGCGAGCGGCCATGGCGTCGGCGGAGGCGGCCTCGCGGGCTTCTATCGTCTCTTGAGGCAGCTTCTCGATGGCGGAGTCGACTTTCTCGCGGGCTTCGTCGATCAACTTCTCGGCGACTTCCAGCCGGGCGGCATCCGCCTTGAGTTCGGCGGCCGATTGATCGGGCGCAGTGTTCATCGATTGCCTGGTGAGTTCCGCTTCGAGAGCCGAAAGACGGCCGATGACGGTGTTCTGCTGCGCCAAGGCCTTGGTGGTGGCGTTCTCCAAAAGTTCGGCGGTCGCATCGAAGGCCGATTTCGCGGCGGCCTCGGCATGGTCTTCGGCGGTCTGGGATCCCAGCAGTTCCTGGCCCAGCGCGACCAGTTTTTGCTGGAGGGCCGCTTGAGCCGCGACCATCTCCTCGGGGATCGGCGAAGACTGTTCGTGCTGGGCGACTTCATCGCGCAGACTCTTTTGCGCCGCGATCAACTCCCGAACTTTTTCAATCGTCTGCTGCTCCCGCGAATCGAGCAGTCCCTGGGTCTTTTCGATGACCCGCAGAAGATCCTGCAGGCCTGCGATCACCAGAGTCTGACGGTGGTTGGCCGAGAGATAATCGGCGGCGGTGAGCTGCTTTTCCGACTGGTCGAGGTTCTGCCCCACCTGCTTCTCGGCGAGGAGGGCGATGCCGGAGGTGGCTCCCTCGCCGATGGTGCCGCCCCAGGTGCGGACATCCGCGAGGGTCTCGACCAACTGAACGAAGAGGCCGCTCACGTCGCGCTGGTCCTCGCGCGTCTTGATGGCGAGGGCCTCCTGCACCGTCTTCGATTCCTGGGGGATCCGCAGGGTCTGTTCCTGCGCCGCCGTCTGCAGCTTGATCAAGCGTTTGGTCTGTTCGGCGAGCTCGGCCGACTTCAAGCGGCGAAGCAGGCTCTGGCGTTCGGCCGAGAGGCGGATGACGACGTTGCGGATGGTTTGCCGGGCTTCGATGAAGCTGGCCTCCCGTTGTTCGGGGGGGAGCTGCTGCGCGTCGGCAAGCTGCTGCACCACCTGGGCCATCTCGGAGTCGACCAGTTTGCCGATGTTGGCCCGCATCACTCCGATATCGCGATAGACGGAGATCTCCGTCAAGCCGTTCTCTTCGAGCTGCCGCAACTGCACATCGAGGACGCTGGTCAGGAGATCGCGCGCCATCGAGCGGGCCCGCTGCTGGTCGTCCTGCTTCTTCCGCAACAGGGCGCTGTCGATCGCCGGGGGAGCGGCCAGCAATCCGCCGCCGCAGAGCAGCAGCGAGGCGAGGCTGGCGATCCGCAGCAGGCGGAAGGGGTGCATGCGACGACACGGGTGATGACGACAGGGGTGATGCAGAGCGTTCACGGAGCGCCTCCAATTCCCAGCTCACGCTGGATGATCGCGTCGAGTTGACGGGCGGACTGCTGATCGGTTTCGAGCAGACCGGCGAGAATGCCGCTCTGGTCGGTGACTTGAAAGATCAAGGGCTCGCTGGAGCCGACCTGCGGAGGAAGTTCGCCCCGGTCGTCCTCGGCTTCGACAACCACGCGGATCTCATCCCCCTTGGCGAGATTCATGCCGGAAAGATCGACCGGTGTTTTGCCCCTCAGCAGGGAACCCCGCTGCTCCAAAGGGATCGCCTGGGTCGATTTTCTTTGCTGGCCGGCCTCGCTGACGATGGTGATGGCGAGCCTCAGCTCGCCGATGGAATAGTCGTCGGTCGCGCCCCAGGTGACGACCGGAGCCGCCTGGGGAAGAATCAGCTTGCTGATCGCGGCGGCGGCGACGCGCGGCGGACGATCGGTCTTGATGCGGATCATTCCCGCCAGCGGTTCCGCCAGCCCCAGGCCGTCCCGATCCTCCACGACGATCTGGTAGCGAAGATTCTCCCGCACCGAATCGAAGGGCGTCCCCGAAGCGATTCGCCAGCGGGTGGAGGGCGTTGTGCCCTCAGAGATACTTGCCGCCCCACTCTTGCTCTTGTCCAGCGGAACATCTTCCCGGACCGGCGTGAGGGCGAACTTCTTATCGCCAATGATCACATCGACCTTTTTGAGCGGCTTGGCCGGTGACGCGATTTCCAGGGTCACACGTGACCCATCCAGAACCGCCACCTGCAACTGACCCCGCGCGGGTTGTCCGCTCCCTTCCCGCCGGCGGGTGTAGGCGGGTTGCTCAACGGTGAGGGAGACCTCCACCACCGGCCGCTGCACCAGTTCGATGGTGAACTCGTCGCTCCAGGCATCGCCCGCCGCCACTCTTCCCGAGAGCGATTGCCGCACTTCGGGAATCTCGGTCTGGAACGTTTGTCCGTTGGTCGAATCGGAGGAAGCCTTCGCTGCGGGTGGCAACTCGAAGACCTTCGCCTCCCCCGTGGAGGTGCGGGCATGGAAGGTGGCCGATATGGGGATGCTGCCCGTGGTGGTGATCTCCAGCGACAACGTTTCGCCCTGGATGAGCCGCGCCGGTCGCGCGGGGTCGATCGGCTCTCCGTTGACCCGCAGGCCGCTGATGTTCGTTCGCGTGGGGTAACTGCGGTCACCCAGAGCCAATCGATTCAGGAAGACCAGGGTCGACTGCGGCGCGACGCAGGCGATGCCCAGCCACACGAGGGCGATCAGTCCCGCCGCGAGCAGGACCTTCCGCACAGGTCGCCAGTCGAAGCCATCTAAGACATTCAGCGAAGGGGTGAACTCGTCGACATATTCAATCACGGCGGAAGAGAGCTCGCGCGAGCCGTAGCGCTTGTGATCCATCCTGGCGAACTGGAGGGCCGCGACGAGATCGTTGTCGATCTCGTGCTGCTTCTCGACATACAGCGCCAGGGTTTCGATATCCTCCCGCTGGTTGAGCGAGGGGACGACACGCCTGGCAAACACGATCGCCAGTAAAGCCACCACCGCCGGAACGACCACAAGCCTCACACCCCGGGGAGGCGAGAAAAAATGATCGAGAAAGAACATCGCCAGACCGGCCACCAGCACGATGGCCAGAAAGCCCAAGAAAGCTTGGAGCACATTCCGCTGCCAACGCCGCCGACTGAGGCTTTGCAATTGCCCCACGAGCAGTGCCAGAGGCCGCGCGTCCCCCTTCCGGCGGGAGGGGAGGTTCGATGCATCGGCGGCTGTGGGGAAGGATTCGGCCATGGTCGATTTCATGGAAGGTTGGTCCCCTTCCTCAAGGCCCATTCGATGCTCAGGAGACCGACCACCAGGCCGAAGCAGAGCCATGTCGCCCAGAGGGGCAGGATCACCACCTGCCGGGCCTTGAACTCCGGAGACTTGATGTCTTTCGCCAGTTGGGCGAACTGATTCAGGCTGTAGGACTTGCCCCCGGTCTCGGTGGCGAGCGATGTTTGCAGCGCCTCGTTACGCACCGCCGAACGTCTTTCCGCCGAGGCGGAAGCCACGGTGAAGCTGGTCGTCACCGGCTGTTTCTCCAGCGGATCGAAGATCGAAAGCTGGTGCTCGCCGCCGCTGGTCATCTGCATGCGGGTTTCAAAAACACCGGGCCTCAAGGCGGGAATCGCGATCCTTTGCGGCTCAGCCCCCGGAGTGTCGACCGCACTCAGTTCCCCGCTCAGGCGGCCTTCGGGAATCTGGTCGGCACCCAGCGGATTGAAATTCTGATCATAGGCCTCCACGGTGACGACGACCTTCTCATCCGCGCGGTAGCGGGTCTTGTCGGTGCGGACGACGAACCGCTTCTGGCTGCCGATGGCGTGGCTCAAACCGAGGCGGTGGATCAACTGGCCCCAGAACTGCCGGTAATAGGTCTCGCCGTAAAGTCGCCGCAAACGCCACATCTCGTTGTGGGCGATGTAGACGACTTCCCCGCGACCATATTTGCGAATCGCGATGAGAGGCTGCTTCGTCTTGCCGTCGGCGCAAACAGCGGTGGGATGTTCGGCCAGGACGGTTGTGGAACGGGGCTCGACCCGCACCACGGGCTGGTACCAGGGAACCTTCGCCAGATTGGCCCAGGCCCGGCGCTGCTCGTCCGCCGATTCTCCCAGGCGCATGAAATCGAACTGGCTGGCCAGAGGCGTCAGGGACATCGCGAACTCCTCACGATCGTCGATCCGGCCATCGGGATCGACCACCACCGGCAGCATGTCGGCCAGGGGTGTCTGGGCGAGTTCGCCGGGACCGAATCGCGGGCCGGCCATCACTACAAGGCCGCCGCCGAATTGACCGACGAACTCGCGCGTCAGTTCGCAGAACCGCGTCGTCAGCGCGGAGGCGGGCATATCCCCCAGAAAGATCACATCGGTCTGGAAGAACTCGTTGCGGGGGAGTGTGAGCGAAGGGAGGAAGAGATCGTTGGTTTCGCGGACCACGGGGTCGGCGGAACGAAGATACGTTCGGAAGCCACGCATGCCGACCAGCCGATCGCGGTGGAAGACCTCCTTGATGAAGCGCCATTCCCAGGTCGGCTCGTACTCGACGAACATCAGCCGCAGGAAATCGTCGATCACGGTGACATCGCGGGTGACGCGGTTGTTCTCCGTCACCGACTCGCCGGGAATGCTTTCGACCTCGGCGACAAAGACCATCCGCCCCGCCTGATCGGGAAGATAGGGGAATTCGACGGGAAGGCTCGCCGCCGACAGATTGACTTGCCGCGAACCCACCAGTTTCGATTGCGATTCGGCACCCGCCGGATGGACGCTGAGCTTGACAGTGACGTTCTCCCCCAGGCTTTCTCGCTGGCGGACGGTGACGGAGATCGTCGAGGTCTCGGCCTTCTTCATCGTCGGCGGAACCAGCAGATCGACCGAAAGATCGCGGGCCGACACCGGGCCGACGCCCACAGCGAAGATCGGCGCACCCAGTCGCTTGGCACTCGCGACGGCGTAGGGGCCGGAGTTCTGATCGAAATCGCTGATCACTACCACACCCGCCAGATGATCGGTCGCATGCCGACGGGCCAGATCATCCAACGCGGCTCCATGGGCCGAGACATCCCCCTTCGTCTGCCATCCCCCAAGCGATTTCAGCAGGGCCTCGACAGAGTACTGAGCCTCGGGATCCCGGGTGGTCTTCGCCGGGTTGTTGGCCTCTCGGGAAGAGCCCTCGCCCGTTTCCTGTTCCGCAGAAAGGACACGCACCCCCTGGCTGTCGACCATGGAGAACAAACGGATGCGGAATTTCTCGGACAGCGCCTTGAGGCTTGCCTGGGCCTCTTCTTGGAAAATATTGCGCACCTGATCGGCACGAGTCGCACCGGCGGAGTTGCCGGAAGCCGCCGATCCGCTCGAAGCGGAACCGTCGGCAGCCGGACGGTCACTGGAAGAGGACGATGTGTCGTTTACTTCGGCTTCATCCTGAATGGCCATGCTTTCGCTGCCATCCAACAACACCCAGAGCCACGGCTTGGGGCTGCTGACGAACTTCAACTCGAGGATCGGCTCGGCAAGGATCAATACGACGAGCGACAGCACCGTCCCGCGCAGAGCCGCCAGCAACGTCTTCGCCTTCGTCCACGGGCCGTTCTGCAGATAGACATACCACAGGACCCCGGCTGTTGACGCGATGCCGCACAGCAGCACCAGCAGCCACAGTCGATCCTGCACCCACGGAGCGCCGAAGGAGATCCGGCCTCCTTCGAACTCACTGAAATCCGTTATCCCCAGAATCTGGCCCAACCACGACATCATGGACGAGCCTCCTTTCCGGCACGGGGCGCCCAACGGCTGGCCACCAGCATCTCAACCAGCAGGCACAACAGCATGAGGCCGATGGCAAGTTGCCAGAGTCCCGTCCCCCGCGCGCGACTGCCGGCGACGGAAGGAGCCGTCCCCACTTCCAGCACGCGGACAGTCTCCGAGGCGACAAGCTGGTTTAACTCGCCGGGTGGCATAATTTCCAACTTCGACTCGATGGCCGGCGCCCCCACCGCCACCGAGTACGCGACGTTCTTCGCCTGGGGGGCGACCGCCTCCCCTTCCGCAGTCGAGTCGGGTACCACGGGCGTTCCCGCGGACTCCGAGCTGAGCTCATAGACTCCCGCATGCACCGGGCGGCGGATCACAAAGCCGTAGACTTCGGATCCCAGCGCCTCGACCGCCGCCGTGCTGAACGTCCCTTCCGGGCGTTTGAGGACCAGCTGCTCGCTCGTGGTCGGTGCGACCCATTGAATGCGGGAACCGGTCTCGAAATTCCTTTGTGGCAACGATTCCCCGGCCAACTGTGTGAGCAGCCGGTGATAGATGAACATCGCGGGGGAAAGCCGCATCAGATTCCAATCGCTGGTGATACCGCTGGAGCAGAAGATGATCCGGCCATCCTCCAGCTTCCGCTCGACGAGGAACGGCAGGTTCTCCTTCGAGTAGCGGGCCAGCACCAATGGCGTCTCCCTGCGGGAAATCGTCTGCAGCTGCTCCATCGCCGCCGTACGATCGCGCTCCCATGTCGAGTTGCCTGGGGTCGAATTAAGTGAGGTCGAGTCGCGCGGGGATGATCCCTCCTGCGATTCCGCCCCGAAGACCTCCCGCAGCTTTTGAAGTTCTTGACGGCGAGGTGTCAAAGGCGACCGCCAGCTCCACCAACTGGCGGCAGGAGGAACTATCGCACCACGTTCCGATCCGGCGGAGGCTCCCGCCAGCAAACCGACATCCCGGGCCAACCGCTGCTGGGTGGCCTGAAGGGTCCGATCCGTGGTTTCCGGACGAACATCCACCCGCACGGCCTTGAAGAAAAGCAGCGACTCGAAGAGCGATTTCATCGCCTCCGGATCCTCGCCATCCACAACGAACAATTCGCTGTTGAGGGTGTCGGAGCTGATCGAAAACGGCTCCAGCCGACCGGGTGCCTCTTCAGGCGTGACACCGACGAACTCGGTCTCCAGCGGCGCGGGGAGAATGCCGTCCCCATCCAGCCAGGCGTCTTCCATCCAGCTGCGCGGGTCGAAAGCGCTCCCCGCGCAGATCACCAGCGGCCCTCCCTGTTGGACATACTCTTTGAGCAACCGGGTGGCGGCACCGGGGCGGTCGACACCCGCGATCACCACACACCGGGCCTGAGCCAGAACCTGCTCGTCGAGTTCATCGATCCGCTTCCGAATGATCTGATACAGCGGGCGCGGAGCGAACTCCGATGTCGACCGCGGCGCCAGGAGATGTTGCAGCGCCATGGTCTCGCCGATCTGGCCGCGAGCCACGTCGGCCTGGTCTCCGAACTGATCCACAAAGACGATCGGCACTGCCGTCAACACTGGGGCCAGGATCGTCCGCTGGTTGTCCGCCAGCAGCAGATCGGCCTCGGGCACCTCGGACGAAATCTCCACCGTGAGCTCCACCCACTGTGGACGCTCCGGATCGACCTGACCGTCATAATTCCAGAAGAACTCGGCCTCGTACTGCTGCCCCGCCGACATCGGGATCACCTGCGAGGCGACTTCCGCACCATCAGCCAGCAGCCGGGCATAGACGGTGGTCGTCGGTTGATCGGCACCCGCTTCCAGCCGGGCAATGACCCGCGCCGGCGTCTCCACACTCACCAGGCCGTCTTCCACCACCAGGCCGGCGACATGCACATTCCCCGCGTCCGCCGTGCCGCAAGGGACGATCTGGAGATCGGGCAAGGCGCTGAATCGTTCCTTCAGCGCCCCGTCATTCCACAGCGCGCTCTGAAGGTCCGAAAAGATCGCCACCCGCTTGGCGGGAAGATCACCGGCGGTTCCGCACGCTTCGCTCGCCAATTCCGCCGCAATGCGGGGAGACCCCGCCGTATCGACGACGGGAATGCGGTCAATCGCCTGGCGGGCGTCGTCCAAAGTTCGATAGGGATCGGTGGCCAGCGGCTCAGCCATCCCGGCCAGCGGCAACACGGTCACCCGGCTGCCGGGCGGTAGAGAGGAGACAAAATCGTGGGCCGATTTCTTCGCCGCGTCCAGCCGCGTTCCACTGAGAACGCCCGCCCCCATGCTCCGGCTGTTGTCGACGAGAAGTATCGCATGCACCGGATCCAGCGAACTCAGCGCGGTTCCGTTCGCGGCTTCCAGTCCACCACTCCGCCAGAACAGCCCCAACACCGCGAAGAGACACAACAGGCTGGCCACCCCGGTGAGGCCCCTGCGGCCCGCGTTTCGCTCAATGACGGCATACGCCACGAACCCCACCGCCGCGAACGCCGCCAAAAGTGCCAACCCCGACAACCACCCCGAGGCCCCCGTGATCCACGGCCTCGCCAATGCGATCCCCAGTGCGATGACCGCCGCCATCCGCAATGCCAGGAGCAGCCAGTCCCGCAGATGCAACACCTTGCGATTCCGCTCGATCGCCTTCCGCAAAAAATCCATCGCCGCCCACTCCACCACCTTGAAGCGGCGGCGATTGAACAGATGGATCACCAGCGGTGACGCGGCTGCGACAAACCCGGCGATCGCGAAACTGCTGGCGTCGAATCCGAACATGGAAGCGGATCAATCCTCAAAACGGCTCTGGTACACTTTTCAGTTTGAAATATCGCTCGGGTGGCATGCCCCGCAGCTTTGTGCGGGCATGTTCTTGTGACTTTCAACGCGCTGTTTCATGTTGCGATTCGTATAAAAACAGATCGCCGCCCATCAAATTCTACAAATGCGTCTCATCTACCCTAGGGCGTTTAGGTGCGCTCGGGATTACTTCAATTTCAGCGTGGGTGATGATCCCGAAAGTTGATCTTTGAGGCCTTCGATCTTCCCCTCCTGCAGAATCGGCAGATACCGGTTGGGCATGGCGAGGATGAAACAGGCCACAGCGGTGCCATAAAGTTGACCCTGTTTGCCGTGAACCCAGCGGGTGTCGCGCCAGCTGCCGTCTTCCCCGGGACTCTCCGGCCGCTTCACCTGCGAGGCGATCAGATAATCGCGCAACTGCGGATAGTTGCGCTGCCAGTCGTCGCCGCCCGTCTGGTACAGGGCCTGGCCGACGTAATACAGCGTGTAGGCATCGAAGGGGACTTCCCCGCTCGATCGGTTCGGCCGCACGCGGCTGACCTCCTTCGAGATTTGCTCCATGTTCTTGGCGATCCGCCAGTCGTCGTATTGACCGAACTCCTGCAGACAGACCACGCCGCAGGCGGCCATCGCCAGCGTGGTGCGATTCCCGTCGTAGGTGAACTGGCCCGGCCCTTCCTTCGCCCGATCATCGAAACCGCGCGCACCGTTTTCCGCTTTGTAATGATCGCGCACACTTTGGATCGCCAGACGCACCACATCGTTGCGGACTTCGAAGCCGCTATCGACCGCGCTGCGCAGCGCCTTCGCCTGCATCACCACGAGACTCAGATCGTGTCCATGCTGCTGCCTTTTGGCGCGGTAATCCCACCCCCCATCCTCGCACTGGGTGTTCGAAATCAGCCGGAGCGATTTGTCGAGCACACGGCCGATTTGCGGATCACCCGTCATGCCATAGGCCTGCCCCAGCACGAACGCCGCGAGGCCGTGGTTGTACATGTCCCGCTGCGCATCGGCCGAGTTCAGCAAACCCGAAGGCTTCGCCTTCTTCAGCACATACTTGAAGGCCCGGTCCACGGTCTCCCCGTAGCGGCCGCGCTCCGGCAAATGACCCGCCGCCAGGAACGACATCCCCCCCAGGCTCACCAGCCCGAGATCCTCGGATTCCCAGTTCCCCTCGGCTCCCTGATTGCGGGCCAACCAGGCCAATCCCTTCTGCAGGGCCGCATCACTTTCCGGCGTGATTTCCCAGCCGGGATGGAGCTTCGGCGCACCGATTTCCGCAGGCTTGGCATCGTCCGCCCGCAGTTCCCCCACCACAGCGAAACACACCGCCAGACCGAACACCATTGACGGAACCAACGGACGAACCGGAAAAGCAGCCCACGCACCCCGGCGATCACCCGATTTTTGATTCGCAAAGAGCGGTCGGCGCATCGCGGAATTCATGGTTTGCCAATGACAGGTGCGGCGAGAAAAGTGACGCAAATGCATCCAAAAAACTGGAGAAGCTAAACTCATAATACCGAGTTCGCCCCCGCCATTTGATTTTGGTTGCAAAAAGACCGCGAATGCCAGAACAGAAGAATCTGTGGAAATGAACCTGCGGAGAAGTGCCCGCAAAGAGCCGGAAGTGAAGTAAAACGAGAAATACCAGCCAAAATACGATGCGCCGGATTTTTCCACCGCAGCCATACTGCCAATTGCGGCTCATCCGCAGGGGGTTACGCCGGAAAAGCCGAAGACGACAAACTTTTCCAACTCCCCCCCGCCCATTCCACACAGAGAGAAGCAGAGTGAGCGGGCCAAGGTGAGGGCGAGTCCCCCCACCCACCGTCAAACATTCCCGACACGGTGGCCCGGCCAACTCGTGGCCGGGTCGTCGTGCGCAGCCAGGACGACAAGAAGCCCCACCCTCCGCGCCACATGCTTCAGTCACGGCTTTTCACGGAGCCACCGGGTGCCACTGCTGGCTCGCCAGCAATGCTCCTTCGCGCGATCATCAGCCCACCTCAGCCCCGAATCCACCCTCTACTCGGGCAGTTCCTTCCCCTGCGTCTCCGGCGCAAACCAGATGAGCACCGCACCGCACAGGTAAACCAGGCAAATCACACTGCAAGCCACGGCGTATCCACCCTGAACACCGGCGATCGTGCGAACATCTCCCAGCTTGGCCAGCAAAGTCCCTATTTGAAGCGTCCCGATGGCGGCGATCACCCGGCCGAAATTGAAGGCGAAACCTTGCCCGGTCGCCCGCAGCCGTGTCGAGAAGAGTTCAGGCAGATAAAGCGGCAACCAGCCATAAAAGGAGGCGGTGGTCACCCCTAGGAAGAACGACGAAATCAGGAAGATCGCGCCGTACGCGCTCTGCAACTGATAGAACCCCAGCACTGCCAAGAGCGAAAGCACGCACAACAGCGTGTAACTCGCCCGGCGTCCCATCAGGTTGCCGCAATAGGCCGCCAGAATCGTGCCGACGATCGCACCCGAAGAGGTCGTGAGTTGCGTGTACTCCTTGGGGTATTGCCACAACAGCCCCAATTGGGACTTGTCGATTCCCTGGGTGAGCTGCCCGGCCCAGGCCATGGCCCACTGCGTCGAACCCCACGTTCCCAACAAGGCCACACCACTCAGCCCCGCTCCCAACAGCATGCGTTGGATCGGAAACTGAAGAGGCGGCGTCTTTCCCAACGCCCGGTCACGCGACACGAACCGGATGGCCGGAAACAGGTATCCACCGGCGGCGACCACCACCCCCAGCACGATCCCCACGATCCTGACAGGAAACGGAATGTTGCTCATCACACACATGGCGATGACCAGTGCCGGCCCCGCCGTCCCCACCAGCACCCCCAGGAGATCGCTCGTCGCCATGGAGTCGGTGCTTCCCTGGGCCTGCTCCTCGAGCCATTTCTCCGATTCCGGCACGAAGATCCGGAAGAAGAATGTCAGCAAGGCGGGCAGCGTCCCCAACATCATCATGATCCGCCAGCCGTCGTAGGCCATCAGCATCTCGACGGTGGAAACCGGCAATCCCACGGCGAGCAAACCCCGCTCGAGCGACTGGATCACCTGCGTCAGCAGGATCCCGACGATCCCCACCAGGAAATAACCCGCATTGGCCGCCGCCCCGATCAGTCCCGCCATCAGCGCTCGCGACCGGTTCGGCCAGACTTCCATGACGAGCGCCACCCCCAGCGACCATTCGCCCCCCATGCCGAGCGCGGCGATGAACCGCAGCACACCCAGTTGCAGAGGATCCTGTGCGAACCCGCACAGGCCGGTGAAGACGGCGTAGGTCAGCACCGAGAGGCTCATCGCCCGCACCCGGCCGACACGATCACCCAACCAGCCGAACAGGACACCCCCCGTGGCGGCCCCCACGAGGAATACGGCGATGATCATGCCGAAGACCGGCCCGATCATCGCCTCCTCCGCCTTCGAGGCAATGAGCGGAATGCCGAGCAGATCCTGCACGGCCCGCCGCCCCACCATCGAGAAGACGCCCATCTCCGCCCCGTCGAACATCCATCCCAAAAGCGCTGCCGCCAGCGCCATCCACTTGCCCCGGTCGCTGGCGGCACGAGAGCTCGCCCCTGCGGTCGCTTCGATGGGGGCACGTTCGGTCATGGGCGGCTTTCAATGGCGTCTGTGGGTTTGGTCGATCGTCAAGCCCCCCATGAAACCAGCACAGCCTTTGAAACCGGCAAGGAAATCGGGGCAGCGTCGCGATTCTGAACAAGACGACACATAAACGCAATTCGCTGCGTCATTGTCGAGAGTGAGCCCCCCCCCTCGCCCCTTCCTATGCGAGAAAGGATCGGCACGCGTGTAGAGCGGGTCACGTTCGCGTGGGAACGGGGGAAGCTGAAACCGTAAAGAGAAGCTCTCCAGCGGGGCGGCTTTGCGGCCCGTCTGGAGCAGCACCTGGTTCTGCGTCTTAATCTCCGCGGTGTCGTGGTAGTCGCCAGCCTGCGGGGAAGTCATCCAGTTCGTGTTGTACTTCCCCGAAGAGCAACGAAGCCATGTTCTCATCCGGGAAGTCATTCAGCCGCAACACACAAGCAATATCGGACACCGTCGCTGCGAAGTGGTACGCCCTATCGGGGATTGGCTGCCAATCGACTGGACTCGCCAACATTTCGTCGATGCCAGCCACCATCGAACGTCCTCTTCTTCGCAGAAAGATCAAGCTCAACTGCCCGGCCGCGACACCCTTGCGCGATTGTGACGTGCAGGATGATGAACCAAACAACACACGTGGCCGGGTCAGGTGCAGCGCTGGGTTAGGCCTGACTTGCTGCCCCCGGCCCACAGCTCCAATACCCCGCGATGGCCTCATCGAGTTCCTCGCTCTCCAACTCGTACTCGGTCCGCAAGAAAGCCAGCACATCCCGAACGCACTGCCGCTGTGGTGCGGAAAGGATCGAGAGCCGTCCCACATTGTACTCGGAGAAGTGGGTGAGGTTGAACATCAGGCTCTCCAACACAATCCCGGCGTCCGCGCGTTCGAAGTCGATGACGGCCAGCGACAAGTACGCCGGCAGGTGGAAGCGAAGGCCAGCTGCGTCGTAGAAGTTCAGCCCGCCGACACCACCGATGCGCGCCAACTCCGGGTCGCTGACCAACCGCTGCCAGTCGCGCTTCTCGTCAGGCAACCGCGCGGCGGTCCGCTCCGCTGAGCCGCCGTAGTTGTCGATGACGACCGTTTCGTGCAAGCTGACCCCGCTGCCGAGTTCGACGCCGCGGAACGCGTCCTTGATGGCCGTAAGCAACTGCTGCCGACGTTCGCTCACTGCCTCACGCCTCTCTTGGTCTAACGATTGCGATTACCTCGCCGCGACGAGAGATCATCCATTTCAAAACCCCTCGTTTCGTGGCTGAGGTGCATCGCTTGGTTCGTCCGGATTCTGGTTGTTTGTGCGTCTATCATGACGAAGAATGTGGAGTTTGTGCGTTTTATGCGAGGATTGGAACAAGTTTTGAATCGTCAATCTCACCTTCGCGGTATGGGCCATCACCATCGCCATCCTGCAGCGGTGAGTCGAACACCACCCAGACCATCGTCAGCGTGCGCTTTGCTCCCGAGAAAGTTCGAAAGCATCCGTTCGATCCACCTACTATGTCGCTCGCAAAAGTTGGAAATGGTCGTACAGTCCCTGTACCACCAGCGGGCCAAAAGGCATGAGGATTAATTGTTACTCGTGTCCCATCCGTCCACATGTCTGTACACATCCCGAGTTCAGCGGCCCATAGTCTTTCAAGACGAACTCATGATTCTCTGAATCGAAAATGTTGAGAGTACGCAACGGAAGCTGTACGTCAATCTCAACAGGGCCAACGGGATGCATTGAAATCGACCTCGCGAATTGACCGAGCAACTCTTGTGCGGCCGGGTGGCTGGGAACACCCGCCCAAGTTCGTCGCCGACAATGACTTCGAGCCACAACACACGCTTCGCCCTTCGCCGCCGAACGGCAAGTTCACCTGCTGCGGCGGCTGTTAAGACTTGGAACCCTGATTTCACGTCATGCCGAAGTCAGGTGCAACTTTTGGTTCGGCCGAACTCGCTGCAAGTTCTGGGAACAACTCCCGGAGAAGTCGAGCCTGATCATCACGTCGATCTACTAGGCGATTGCTGTAATCCAAGAAATAATCCAGCGCCTCAAATCTGCCGATCCGCGATGGCTCATCTTCGCGATACTCCCAGTCGTCTGGATATAGCAGTCCTAGCACCGCGCGCACAGCGGCAACTTTTGGGTTCGAGACTTCGCACGAAGCAGAACCAAGATGTTTCCAAGCTGCAACGCGTGCCTCCTCCAACTCGCTTGCGGTCGCCTCACCAAATCGGTAAGCCCTCGCAACACGGAGCCATTCCTCAGAATCGCGGGGCAGGAATTCGGCAAGGAATTGGCAACACGCTTCCTGGAATTCACGTAGGCGTCCCGTCTCACCGGAAACTACACCATTTCGCTCCAGCTCATACAGCAACTGCCAGGGTGTTGGAGCATGATCCATCGAAGAATCCTGAGGCCAAACGACCAGGTTAACCCGCGTGTGCAGCGAGAGTAGCCGTTGATTTTACCCCAGAACCCGCCGCGGCACACGTCGGGTTGAACCGCTTGTTAGGCACCTAGCTTGTCGCTACGTCTGTCAGGTGGCGTGAACCATCGGGCAGCCAAACGAAATCTTGCAGTTGCGAATCAAAGGCCATTGCGCGCGTTGGGCCACCCGCCGAGGACCAGCCCTGACCGACTGCCCATTCGACCGCACTGGCGACGGACTTTGGCGTGAGTTCAAAATCGTGCGGAAGCGGATCGATATACAGTACATGGGGTCGCCGAGATTGGCCAACTGTGTAAACCGCTTCGCTGCACAGTGGGCAATGCCCGGAGTAGTGCCAAAGATACTGCACGCCGCCAACAACAAGCTTTCGGGTGCCTTTCTTTGGCCATGCCATTTCCGCCGCCTAACTTGTGATTCTCTAAATCGAACACATTGACAATATCCAACGGAAGCGACTCGTCAATCTCAACAGTGCCAACACGATGCGTTGAAATCGACCGCGCGAATTGACCGAGCAATTCTTGCGCGGCCGGGTGGCTGGGGTCGAACGTCCGCGTTCGCCCCCAGGTCAGGAGGCATGACTCGTATATTGCAGACTTCCGTTGCGAACGTCACGGTTCAATCCGCTGGCGATCCCTCAGCACCCAAGGCGAATGAGGACATCCGACCCCGGCCACCCGTCGAGAACACTTCGCATCACGAACTCCAGCCCTCGCATTCTCCTCTTGGAGACCTTCGCGCCTTCGCGTGAGAAAGCCCTTTCCCAATCTGGAAATCAAAAGAAGGCCTCACGCGAAGACGCGAAGGGCGCGAAGCGATACTCCAAGGATAGTCGTTAGACAGGGAACCCCTTCGCCGAGCCCTTCAACCGCTCGATGAACTCCGCATCCATCCCCGTCGCCAGGCGGCTCGCTTCATCAAAGGTGTGCCCGATCGACTTTCCCGGACGCAACGGGAAATGGAGATGCCGCTCATAAGCCTCCCAGTCGCTCATCGCTTCCGGCTTCAGCTTGCGCAGCCATTCCAGCCCGAAGCGGACATGCTCGATCTCGTCCTCGTGAATCCGCCGCATGATCGCCGCGCTCTTGACGTCGCCCGCCGCCAGAAACGCCTGCTCGAATTCCAGGCTGTGATCGAGATTGCACCCCTCGAATGTCAGTGGCAGTCCGGCCAGATAGTCGAGCACCGAAGTGAAGGCCATCGCGTGCCGCCAGATGTGGCAGTTCACCGGCAGCGATCCGAACTCGACACCGAGCGACTTGCCCCGCTCGATGTGCATCCGCGTGTGCCGCTGCTCGTCCTGTATCACGTGGGCCAGACCCAATCGAAATTCGGTCGGTGCCTCGGGAAACGTCAACAGCACCCAGGCCATCACCTCCAGCGCCTGCAGCTCGTGGTTGGCCATGATGTGATGAGCGATCGCGCGCTGTTTCGGTTCGCCGAATCGCACCAGCGGCGGCATCGCCGGAGCCGCCCGCCGCGCCCCGAAGACCAGCCGCTCTTCGCGCGCCGGAAGCTCCCACCGTTCGGCCACACCCGGCTCCCGATCGGTGAACTCCTCCCGCAGCGGAGCCAGTTTCTCCATGCACACCGGCGACCGCAGCACAGTTTCCGCGAACGTACGAAGTTCCATGGTGCCGGACTTCCTGAAAACTTTTGACCCGAAGCCCGGAGGGTTTCTAACGCATCCCGGCGATCAGCCCCGCCCACCTTCGCAGCACGTCTCGCAGATCGCATGGCACTGGGAACAAACCAGCTTATGCCGGATCTCCATCAACGCCCCACCACACACCGGACAACA